>NZ_LYPI01000025.1:0-48342 GCF_001938575.1 Pseudoalteromonas sp. PAB 2.2 | reverse complement strand
ACAACGTTGATAGGCAGGATGTGGAAGTGGTGTGAGCCATTAAGCTAACCTGTACTAATTACCCGTGAGGCTTAACCATACAACGCCAAACGCGTTTTATGACAGCGTAACAGACAGAAGTTAGTATACTAAAGTAGATTTACGATTATCAGATTTCCGAATTTTATGTAGGGTGAACCGCAGCGCTTAATGCGAAATCAGTTCACCTTGCGCAAAGGACTCGTAAGCGCGATGCGCTTTGTCGAGAATCCTTTCCACGCATTTTGCTTGGTGACAATAGCGTTTTGGACCCACCTGACYCCATGCCGAACTCAGTAGTGAAACGAAACAGCGCCGATGATAGTGTGGCATTTGCCATGTGAAAGTAGGACATCGCCAGGCTCCTAATTAAAGAAACCCGTTGCAGCAATGCAGCGGGTTTTTTGTTGCCTGTAGAAAAATAAAACACCCAACCAAGACCCCCTACGACCTATATCCTTGTAGGCATAAGCGCAAGATGAAGAGGCGTAGGAGGTACTTGAGTGCCGAAAGTGTCTTCATACAACACCCCTGACATTCACGGCTAAAGCCGTTCCCACGCTTTATAATCAGATGTTTAATCACGATTCCCATGTTGTTTAATCATGACGACAAGAATGAAAGATTCCCTTAAATTGCTCACTTCGCTTCTGGCTCAAATAACTAGGCGTAGTAGGAGGCAGTTTAGTGCCGAAAGGGTCTGATATGGCCTTCATACATAACCCCTGAGATTCACGGCTAAAGCCGTTCCTACGCTTCTTAATCACGATGTTCAATCACGGTTCCCACGTTGCTTAATCATGATGACAAGAATGAAGGGACTCTAAAATGGGCTACTTCACTTTACGCTAACCTAATTAGGGCGTGGAGGCACTTGAGTGCCGAAAGTGTCTGATATGCTCTTCATACATAACCCCTAATATTCACGGCGCTGTGTCTGGCGAATTACTTGATATATCACACTGTTCTATTTCTTTTACATCTGCGCGGCCATCGCTTAGGTAGCATTGTTCTAGTAAAGAGCAATAGCAGATCTCGGTTTTGATGTTATTACGTTGCTTGTTTACTTTGTCCCATTGAGTTTCATTAAATCCCGTTCGCTTGAAACCAAAAAGTTTAAGTTCGCTGCCAGATGCCAGTAAACGGTTATCACTGGCACTCGTCATAATCCAGCCAAATGCTTCGAAAATATTTATGTCGGGAGAATCATCTTGCAGAGTTTGTAGCTGTGTTTCATATGCTTGTGTATCAAAACAACATGCAGAAATTACTTTATAGATATCTAAATATGATTGGTCGTTATAGTGATACTTCACATACTTTACTATCGCAGGTCCTGATCCTGAATTAGTGAGTACAAAGGTGATTTTAGGTAGATTTTTTTCTTCATCAAAATTCCCCGTTATAACTTCAAGCCAAGGCCATGTGGCGGCTTTTACTTGTCGTTCTGCAGCATTTGCTTGCAGGTATGTGGCATAAAAAGACGCTGCTGAAATAATAATGGCACACAGTGCGAGAAAGAGGTTTAGGCGCTCATTGGTAAACCAAGCTTTAGGCTGTTTAGAGTCGTCGGGTTTAGTGCTTGCCGTGGTTGATTTTGGTTGGTGTTCATCGCTTGCCTCTTGCTGATGTGTCTCAAGAGTGGATTCGGTGACGTCCTTTTGTTGATTATCCATGACTTTGTCGTTGTTATTTTTATAGACTACTAAAGATACAACTTTAATTGGATATATAAAAGAGACAGGGAGTAAAACTCCCTGATTTGGTATTAACTATTTGAGATAAATACGGTGAGCTTTTCGCCTACTCTTAGACTATCCCTAGAAAGGTTATTCCATTGCTTTAGTTTTGTTATGCTGACTTTGTATTGCTTTGCTATTTTCCATAAGCTGTCGCCTGCTCTTACTTTGTACTCAATTTGTTGATCAGCTAAATGCGGTAATATGAGTTTTTGACCTACGCGAATAATGTTCGTTTTTAAGCTATTAAAGGTTTTAAGCTGGCTGACAGTCACTTTATAACGTTTTGCTATCACGCTTAAGCTATCGCCGCGTTTTACGGTGTAATGTTGCCACTGGCTGTAATCATTACTTTTCTGATTTGCTAACAGTGTTTTAAAAGTCGACTGTTGATCTTTTGGTACCACAATATGTGGCGCATCTATTACTGCAGGGTAGCGAATTACGCCATGGTTTAACTCTTCGAGTTCTTGCCATTTTGCTTTGTCAGCTAAGATCACAGCCCCTGACACAGGCAAGATGCTAATTGCTTCTTCATTTTTAATCGACGGAAAGACCATTTTTTGATGTTTAAGCAACTGTGCCGCAGCGAGCAACTTGGGCACATATTGACGAGTTTGTGATGGCAGTTTTAAGCTGAAAAAATCGGTTGGTTTAGCTTGCTTCTGATTACGAGCAATAGCTTGTAACACTCGCCCCTCACCGATATTGTAGGCAGCAATAGCATGATACCAATCGCCATCAAAGCGTTTATAAAGATACTCCATAAAATCGAGAGCTGCACGTGTGCTGTCAATCACATCTTGGCGACCATCATACCAAGGAGTAATTTTTACTTTAAAGTATTTGGCAATTGAAGGAGTGAGTTGCCATAAACCCGATGCATGCTTGTGCGAATAGGCACTGGCATCAAAATCGCTCTCTATAAGCGGCATTAGGGCAAGTTCTATGGGTAAGTCACGGTTTTCTACTGCTGTGACGATATGATACAAATACGGCGCTGCCCGACGGCTTATTTCTTCCATATAATTCGGATGAGTAAGGTACCAAGCAATGCGCTTTTGTACATCAGGATGACTTGAATCGCTAAACTGCAGTTGAACGCGAATACGCTGCCACACATCTTCAAGTTCACTTGGTTTTAGCGGTGGCACCGCATCTACTTGTTCTGTTTTAGATTCTGTAACCACAGTATCTGGATTTGCCTTAATTATGGGCTTCTTTTCAGTAAGAGACTCAGGGGCAGTCTGACAGCCTGTTACAATAAGACAAACAACAAGGCCTAAAAATCGATTTAAAAACACGTATTAAAATACTCCGTTAACTTAGGTGCGGGTAAACTAAAGCGCCTAAGCTTAACATAGGGTGAGCTAAAAATGACCATTAGATTAACAACGTGCTAACTCTCTCACCCAATTGAAATTAAAACGAAATACTAACTTGTAACCCAGCATAACCATGGTTTTGTGCCTCCCAATAGCGGCTGTCTATTTCTCGGGCTCTGGCATAGATCTCTATTCTGAATGGCTTAGAGTCCACGCCTATACCAACACCCACATAGCCATCGATACTATTGTTATCGTCATCGAAGCGGTCGTTATAGTCATGGTCTTTTCGGTCGTCGTAGAAAGCAAGCTCAATTAAATCTAAGCCCACTTCGCCATAGACAAAAAAGTCACTGAAATAGCCAAATTTTATGCCAGTATCGAGGGTTAAAAATGTCTCCCGATCACCTTTTTTAGTAAACACTTCAGCTGACCCAAGCGCTGTTGTCAATGCTGCGCCAAAATTGCTGTTGTTATTTTTAGCTATAAATTCGACACCTGCCGAGGTGATTGAATCAGTGCTATTACGTTCTGACTTCACAAACAGGTTTATATTAGGGTTGTCATAAACCCCTGCAAAGCTTGTAGAAGGAATTAAGGCAAGTGGTGCAAAAAGTGCTAAGCCGAGGTATTTCATATTGAATTTAATCCATTAACTGTAATGGGTACAATAATATCAATCTTGGTGAGTTCTAATTGTAAGAAAATGTTCTAAATTGGCAGGTTAGCCGACAATGTGTGCTCAATTTAATATCGCTATATTGTAATTTTTAAAGGTCTTTAATCTTCACTGCGGGGTTACCTGCTACTAGGGTATTTGCCGCGACATCTTTAGTAACTATTGCCCCTGCGCCAACTACGGCATTATCAGCAACTTTAATACCTGCAAGTATAATCGCGCCAGCACCAATCCATACATTATTACCAATGCTAATCGGCGCTGCAAAATTAGCTTTAGCTAAACGCTCGGTGGGGTTTGCTGCATGCGATACTGCAAGAATTTGCACATTTGGGCCAATTAAGCAGTCATTGCCTATGGTAATTTGTGCATCTGATAGCGGCGCATCAAGTATTGTACAGTTAATATTTATGAAGGTTCGATCACCTATTTTAATACCACTGCCATAATCACAATGAAAACCCGCTTCAATAACGACCTGTTCACCACACTGAGCAAACATGCATTTTAGTCGTTTTAAATTGCCTTTACTGGGACTTTTGGCAAATAAACGGCAAATCTCATGTGCGTTTTTACGCTGTTCAATCAGGGATTTATCTAGGCTATTAAACTCTTTCATGGTGATCAGTCTTAGTAAATTCTAAAGATAGCTTATCGCGTAAAAGTCAGAGATCAAAATAAACTTAGTGGGGTTATAAAACATTCACTTGCCATTTATATTGTTTCGTTTAAAATCCCGTAACTTTCGAAACGAAACTTATGTGATCAGGTTAATGACAAAACGAAACACTCAACAACGTCGTCATACAATATTAAGTCAGGTTAATGAACTTGGCGAAGTAGCCGTTGAAGCGCTGGCTGAGCAGTTTCAAACCTCCGAAGTGACCATTCGTAAAGATTTAACAGCGCTTGAGAAAAGTGGCTTATTACTGCGCCGCTATGGTGGGGCTATTGCATTACCGCAAGAGATCGTGAGTGATGAAGAAGACTCAGTACGTAAAATAGCAATCGCTAAAGCGGCTGCGGGCCTTATTAAAGATCATAACAGAGTGATCATAGACAGTGGTCGCACAACGGCTGCCATGATCCCTGAGCTTGCAAGTAAACGTGGCCTAGTAGTAATGACGAATGCCATTAAAGTCGCTAACCGTTTATTAGCACTGGAAAACGAACCGACATTATTGATGACCGGCGGCACCTGGGATCCGCATTCAGAATCGTTTCAAGGCCAAGTTGCAGAGAACGTTTTGCGCTCTTATGACTTTGACCAACTGTTTATTGGTGCCGATGGCATTGATGTAGATAGAGGCACAACGACCTTTAATGAATTAGTGGGCCTTAGCCAAGTAATGGCTGAATCGGCTCGTGAAGTCGTTGTTCTTGTTGAGTCAGATAAAATAGGCCGAAAAATACCGAATTTAGAACTGCCTTGGCAGCAAATTACCACACTTATCACAGACAACAACCTTAGCGAAGAGAAACGCGAGGCGATAAGAAAATGTGGTGTGCAGCTGATTTGTGCAGACATTGAATAACCCGTAATAAGACCGACAACATCTTATTACATAAATTTTATGACAACACATACTGCCCAAAGTGAGACACTTTGGCATGTGCAAAAGGAGAGATTATGTGTGGAATCGTTGGGGCTGTTGCAGAACGCCCAGTAAATAAAATTCTTGTTGAAGGCTTAAAGCGCCTTGAATACCGTGGCTATGACTCAGCAGGTGTGGCTTTACTTAAAGGTAATGAACTAAACACAGTTAAAGCAGTGGGTAAGGTTGCAAACTTAGAAGCTGCACTTAATGATGCCGCTGTTAATGGCACTACCGGTATTGCACATACGCGTTGGGCAACGCATGGTGGTGTAACAGAGGCCAATGCGCACCCGCATATTTCAAAAAGCGAAATTGCCCTTGTTCATAATGGTATTATTGAAAACCATGCCAGCCTGCGTGAAGCGTTAAAAGGCGATGGGTATGAGTTTTTATCAGAAACTGATACCGAAGTAATGGTGCACCTTATTCACCAGTTACGTCAGCAACATGACACGCTATTAGCAGCAGTACAAGCTGCAGTTAAGCAGTTTGAAGGTGCATTTGGTACTGTTGTTTTCGATAAAGCGAACGACAACGAAATCATTGTAGCGCGCTCAGGTAGCCCACTGGTGATTGGTTTAGGTCTTGGTGAGAACTTTATTGCATCTGACCAACTTGCCTTACTACCTGTTACACGCAGCTTTATTTACCTTGAAGAAGGTGATGTAGCGCGTATTACCCGTGATAGCGTGGAAATTTTTGATGCGAATGGCGAAGCTGTAGAGCGTGAAGTGATTGAATCAAACATCACCCAAGATGCATCAGGTAAAGGCGAATATCGTCATTACATGCTGAAAGAAATTTACGAACAGCCACTTGCGGTTCGTAATACACTTGAAGGTCGCCTTGTTAATGACACTGTAGCGATTGATGCCTTTGGCGACAGTGCCCAGCAAATCTTTAAAGATGTAAAACACGTGCAAATTATAGCCTGTGGTACGTCTTATCACTCAGGAATGGTGGCTCGTTACTGGCTTGAACAGTTTGCGGGTGTGAGTTGTAACGTTGAGATTGCATCAGAGTTCCGTTACCGCGAATCATTTGTGCATGAAAACAGCCTATTAGTCACTATTTCTCAGTCAGGTGAAACAGCCGATACCCTAGCTGCATTGCGATTAGCTAAACAGCAAGGTTACATGGCATCGATGACCATTTGTAACGTACCGGGTTCATCTTTAGTACGTGAATCTGATTTAGCCTTTATGACGAAAGCGGGTGCCGAAATTGGCGTTGCATCAACGAAAGCCTTCACAACACAACTTGTTGGCTTACTAATGCTAACAGCGTCTATTGCGCAAGAAAAAGGCCTCGACCAACGTGTAATTGTCAATGCAATTAAAACACTCCCTAACAAGCTTGAAGAAGCATTGTTATTAGCGGATGGCATTGAAGAGTTAGCAGAAGAATTTGCCGACAAGCACCACTCACTATTCTTAGGTCGTGGCTCACAATACCCAATCGCGATGGAAGGTGCGCTTAAGCTGAAAGAAATTTCATACATTCACGCGGAAGCATACGCAGCAGGTGAGCTTAAACATGGCCCGCTAGCTTTAATTGATGCCGACATGCCAATTATTGTTGTAGCACCCAACAACGAGCTACTTGAAAAGCTTAAATCAAACGTAGAAGAAGTACGTGCTCGTGGCGGTATTATTTATGTATTCGCAGATAAAGATTCACACTTCGAATCTGACGAAACAATGCGTGTGATCAATGTAAACCATGTTGATGACGTGATTGCACCAGTTGTATATACAATTCCACTACAGTTACTCTCATACTACGTAGCGGTGATTAAAGGCACCGACGTAGACCAACCACGTAACCTAGCGAAATCGGTGACAGTTGAGTAAAATCAATTAGTTGAATTTTTAAAAAAGGCGTTCTAGGCGCCTTTTTTTATACCTGTAATTCTGTTAGCTTAAAAAATTACCAATATTTCTTAAGGATAAGTCGTGCGATTATTTAAGTTACTCTGTATTAGCGGTTTTTTACTCTGTACTAACCATGTAATGGCTCAACCAGCGGCAGATGAGCCGGTTATAAATTACAGCCAACAAACGCATACTTTTGAATCAAGTATGCTTAATGAGCAGCGCACTGTCGTTGTGCAATTACCGAAAAGCTATCAAACTCATCCAAATAAGAAATATCCCGTTATATATCGTTTAGATGGGGCTGGTAATGTGCCATTAATTAATGCAGTGCTTGAGCGCTTACAACAAGATGACCAAGCGCCAGAGGTGATTGTAGTCGCGATTGAAAGCACCAATCGACTTAGAGATTTTTATCCCACCGTGAACAAAGAACCGCAAGGACCCGTTGGCGAGGGCGGTGGTGCAGCAAAGTTTTTAGCTTTCGTAGAGCAAGAGCTGATGCCTCTGGTTAATAAACAGTATCGCACTCATGATTATAGCGTTATTGCGGGAGCCTCAGCTGCTGGTGTATTTGCTCTTTACGCTATGCAGGCTAAGCCAGAGCTATTTCAAGCGCATATTGCTTATAGCCCCGCGGTATGGTGGAACTATGGCGCTCCGGCTAAGAGCTTGAAAACCTTTGTTACTAAAGCTAACAGTATCAACAGCTATGTATATATGAATATCGGCGAAGAAGCCGGCATTATGCGTGAAAGATACGATGATATGCAGCAAACTATGCAAAATAGTAAGGTGCAAAATCTGCGTTTTAAGAGCGACGCCTTTGCTGGCGTTTCGCATAACTTAACCTCAGCTGCCGGAGCATTTAATGCTTACCATGGCTTATTTTTATCTAAACAGATGCCTTTGAGTGCATTGAGCGATGATGTTTCATCAATTGATGCTTATTATCAACGCTTATCTCAGCAATGGGGCGAGCAAATAGCGCCACCAGACCGTGCTGTTAGGCTACTAGGTTACAGCTTAACGGATAACCAGCAATTTGAGCGGGCTATTGAGGTGTTTAAGTACAATATCAAAAACTATCCTAAATCAGCGTATGCACTGTCAGCTTTGTCATATGGCTATGAAATGCAAGGTAATACTCGACAAGCTCTGGTTCAAATCGAAGCTGCAATAGCGGTAGCAGATGACACTTACCCTTATCTAGATTACTTAAAAGAGACAAAAACGAGGTTAGAAGCACAGTTGAGTAAGAGTTAATAATATGGCCAACTTAGTTGTTGGCTTTTTAAGTGCCTCTTTTAATATTGAGCAATTATCATAAACCAGTGGCTATCATCTAAAAGGTATTTAAATCACTAATCCCTACTTACCGGGCAATAAATGCGTTAAAATTGCAGGCTATTTTAGTAATGAGCCCACACCTTTATGACCTCAGCCTCAAACCCTAGTAATTTCAATGCACTTGGCCTTATTCCAGAGCTAGTTGCTCGATTGTCTGATCTTGAATATACCCAGCCTACACCTATTCAGGCAAAAGCAATTCCAAGTATCTTGGCGGGACATGACTTAATTGCAGGAGCGAATACGGGCTCAGGTAAAACAGCGGCGTTTGCACTACCTATATTGCAAAAAATATCACAGGGTGCATTAAAGCGAGATGCTAAAGGTAACTATGTATCGGCGCTTATTTTGGTGCCGACGCGTGAGCTTGCAACGCAAGTGGCTGATAATGTTAAATCGTATTCTGCTTATTTTAATGGCGCGATTAAAACGATGGCTGTATTTGGTGGGGTGTCGGTTAATACACAAATGCAGGCACTACGCGGCGGTGCCGATATTATTGTGGCAACTCCTGGGCGTTTGCTCGACTTAATTTCAAGCAATGCCATTAAGCTAGATAAAGTAAACACCTTAGTGCTTGATGAAGCTGACCGACTATTGAGCCTTGGTTTTACAGAAGAGCTTGCTGAGTTGTTGGCGTTAATGCCTGCTAAAAAGCAAACGATGTTGTTTTCAGCTACGTTCCCTGAGCAAGTAATGCTATTAACGCAAGAGCTGTTAAAAAATCCGCTAGAGATTCAGTTACAAAACAAAGATGAAAGCACCTTGGTGCAGCGTGTATTCACGGTAAATAAAGGCGAGAAAACCACCGTTTTAGCGCATTTAATTAAACAGCAGCAATGGCGCCAAGCACTTATTTTTGTGAACGCCAAAAAAGACTGTGAGCACTTAGCCAATAAACTAGAAAAACGCGGTATTAACGCACAAGTATTCCATGGCGATAAAGGCCAAAGCGAGCGTACACGCGTAATCGAGAAATTCAAAGCGGGTGAAATTGACGTACTAATTGCCACTGATATTGCTGCCCGTGGTTTAGATATTGAAAAACTGCCAGTGGTGATTAACTTTAATTTACCGCGCAGCCCTGCTGATTACATGCATCGCATTGGTCGAAGTGGCCGTGCTGGTGAAGTGGGTTTAGCGTTATCACTGATTGATTATGAAGACTTTCATCACTTTAGAATCATCGAAAAGAAAAATAAGTTACGCTTGGAGCGAGAGCAAGTGGGAGGTTTTGAAGTGAATAAAGCAAACCTTGATGCTGCACAGGCGCTTAAAAGCGATAAGCCAATGGCAAAACCGGAAGGCACGGGTAAGAAAAAGAAGAAAAATAAAGTGAACAAAGAAGACGATGTTTGGAGTAGCTGGCGTCGTAAGTAACAAAAATGAACAAGCCGACGAAAGTCGGCTTGTTCATTTACAGTAAGACAGAGTTTACTTATAAAAAACCTCAACAGTGCCTTTTACTTTCATAAGTAATGGCTGGCCGCGACGGTCTAGTGCTTTAGGTGCTGCAATTTTGATCCAGCCTTCGCTGATGCAGTATTCTTCTACGTCAAAACGCTCTTTACCGTTTAGTTTTACACCAATTTCATGTTCGAATACTTCTTCTACATAAAATTTGCTACGTGGGTTGATAGAAAGTTGATCAGGTAGTGCTGGTTTTGTTGTATCGGTCATAGTTGCGATCTGCATTGAATAAATTGTGCGCCATTGTAGGCAATACCGCGCATTCGCTCAAGTATCAGTGGTGCAAATTTGTTGTTTACTCACACGCTTGCGCTGAATGATCTATACACTGTGCAATGGCATCACTCTTTTTATCGAAATCATGGGTTAGGCAGTAGTCAAAACGCATGGTTAAATCAACCACCTGCTCATCGGTGCGCTCTGGCCAGCGCCAGTCTCTGACGATTTTCCTTGCGGCTTTTCTGACTTCTTTGCTGTATCGCTTAGGTGCAGATTTTTCAATATTTATCGCTTTTACTTGGCCTTGTGGTGTGACTTTAAAATTAACAATCGCGCAACCACTGCCTTGCTTATTTAAAAGCTCACGAGGGTATTGAACATTTGGAATTTGCTGCAGTCGCTGCCATGTTAGCCCACCGGCTGAGGTATCAAGTACCTGTGCTTGAATATCCACAAACGGTACTTTACGTGATAAGTCTGGGTTGGCGTATGCGCTTACAGATGTGCAAGCCAGTGATAGTGCGAATAGCGATTTGTACATAGTCATCCGTAACATGTTTGTTTTTTGTTCAGCGATAAATACTAAAGATAAGAAAGCCGGATGTAAATAAGTGGTGTGGGTATAAAACAGCAACAAAATGATTTGTTATACTATATCGATACGATTATTTGTGTTATTTTATAACAAATAATCGTTTAATCTTTTTGAAGTACCAACCTATGACGTTTTCAACCCTTCCCCTTAGTTTAGCTGTTGTAATAAGCACGGCTGTGAATGCAACTGATAACAGTGATATAGAAACTATTATTATTGAACACAAGCAAGCGTTTCGGGGGGATATACCCGCCAAAGAGCTACCGCAATCGATCACGACCTTAAGTAAAGATATGCTCACTAATAATGGCATAACTAAGTTTCGTGATGCGCTCGATTTTTCGGCGAGTATCAGCCGTAAAAATAATGGAGGGGGCTTGTGGGATAGCTACTCTATTCGCGGTTTGTCTGGTAATGAAAACATGCCTTCGGGGTATTTAATTAATGGCTTTAGTGGTGGAAGAGGCTTTGCAGGGCCAAGAGATGTGTCGAATATTGAATACATTGAGGTGTTAAAAGGGCCTGGCTCTGCGCTTTATGGTCGTTCTGAACCGGGCGGTACGATTAACATCATCACGAAAAAACCGCAGTTTTATCAGCAAGGTCAACTTAAAGCGGAGTTCGGCAGTGATGACCACACGCGTATTCAAGGTGATTACACCAATGGCTTAACCGATGATTTAGCATTTAGAATCAATGGTGCATGGCAAGATAGCGATAGTTTTCGTGATTATGTGCACCACGATAAATTAGTGATTACACCTTCGCTTTACTATCAAGTGACTGATAACTCATCGCTCACCTATGAGTTTGAATATGTTGACCAACAACAAATGTACGACCGAGGTGTTGTGATTCTTAATGGCAATATTGAGACTGTGCCGGAGTCACGCTTTTTAGGTAACCCAAATGATGCGCCAACAAAAGTTCACTCCAGAGGCCATCAACTCAACTATAACTATAATTTTAATAATGATTGGTCATTACTTGCTGGCGCTAATTATCGTGCAGCCACTTTAACTGGTGAGTCTTCAGATGCGGAATTATCGCCATCGCGCCAATCATTATTTGATGATGGAACAACCTTAACGCGCCAGCACCGCTATCGAGATTATGAATCTGAGGATGTTTCCGTGCGTTTTGAGCTGAGCGGTCAGTTTGATATTGCAAGTATTACCAATCATGTTTTATTCGGTGCTGATGCATATGAATACGAGTTACGTACAGGGTTATATCGTTACCGCGGTGGTTATGGCACTTATACAATTGATATCCATGAGCCAGATTACACGCCTATCGAAGGCCCTGAAATGGGTATGCAATATGAGAACAATGAGGAACAACGTGCTTACGGTCTTTATATACAAGATCAGTTAGATATAACTGACAACCTAAAAGTGATGGTTGGGTTACGTTTTGATGAAATAGAACAAGATATTTTCGAAACGAAGTCGGGCGTTGCATCACACAGTAAAAAAAATCGTATTAGCCCACGTTTTGGTATGGTGTACGTGCTAAACGATAACATTAATCTGTACTCAAGTTACTCAGAGGGTTTTTTACCTCTAAGTGGCACCGACGCTGAAGGTAAGCCATTTGGCTTTGAAGAGAGTGACTCGTTCGAAGTCGGTGTGAAATTTAGCAGCGAAAAAATCACTGGTACAGTGGCAATATTTGATGCGACTAAGAGCAATATGCTGGTGGCAGATCCTGTTAATGTGGGGTATTCAGCCCCAATAGGCAAAGCCAAAAGTAAAGGTGTTGAGCTTGATTTAACAGGCTCACTGGGCGCGAACACTGAGTACAACCTATCTTATGCCTATGTTGACGCTGAGACAGCAACAGACAGTTTAAATGTTGAGTGGATAGTGCCTATTCCAAAGGGCAGCCCGCTTGTTAACGTGCCAAAGAATAACTTTTCTGCAAGTTTTAATCATGATCTGACACTATTTTCTCAAGAGCTTAAGGTCGGGGGGCATTATCAATATGTGTCAGATCGTTTAGGGGACCCAGCCGATTTAACTTTTCGCATCCCACGCTATCAATTAGTGGGTTTATTCGCAAAATGGCGTGCAACAGAGCAAACAACCGTGTCACTAAATGTCGATAATATCTTTAACGAAAAATATATTGCCAGTAGCTACAATGCACTGTGGGCTTATCCTGGAGCGCCAACGCAATTTAAACTGGGGGTGAGCTATGACTTCTGAGCAGCTTAAAAGTCGTATTCATAGTATCGACATTATGCGGGGGGTCGTTATTTTAATTATGCTCCTAGATCATGTCAGAGAACGCTTCTTTTTGCATATGCAAGTGTCTGATCCGATGGACGTTGATGTTACTTCACCCAGCTTATTTTGGAGTCGTTTTGCGGCCCACTTTTGTGCACCAACCTTTATCTTTTTAACGGGGCTGTCGGCGTGGTTGTACAGTCACCCAGCAACGGGTGTCGCACGCTCTGCTCGCGGCTTTTTAGTAAAACGAGGGCTGTTTTTAATTGCGCTTGAAGTAACGTTAATTTGCTTTTCGTGGATGGGGTATTACCACACGATTTGGCTTCAAGTGATGTGGGCTATTGGCTTGTGTATGTTGGTGCTTGCTTTACTTATAAAGCTACCTCAGAGGGTATTACTCGTCCTTGGTTTAGTGATTGTATTCGGCCATAACTTACTTACTCCAATCAGTTTCACGCCCGATGAGTTTGGTTATTCGCTGTGGACGATTTTGCATGATCGAGGTTATTTATCACAAGGTGGCTTAATTGACGTAAAAATTAGCTACCCTGTATTGCCGTGGATTGGTGTGATTTTACTGGGTTATTGCGCAGGGCCACTATATGCACATACGCAAAAAGCGCAGTCGCGTAAACGAGCATTGCTGCTGTTAGCACTATTATGTGTAGGATTATTCGCGGTACTGCGTGGTTTTAATATTTATGGTGAAACGCTGCCTTGGCAAACATTTAGCACCACCACAGAAACGATCATGTCGGTATTCAATGTAACGAAGTATCCGCCATCATTAAACTTTTTATTGATAACCTTGGCGGGGATGTTTCTCGGTTTATGGGCGTTTGAGCGACCCCTTAACCGCGTGACCAATGCGCTGCGCGTTTATGGTTCTGTGCCTATGTTTTTTTATATATTACACCTGTATGTGCTGCTCGCCATGTATCAAGTCGGTATGTTGATATGGGGGGCAAACCAAGGGCACTATTTTGGGGTAAGTGATATATCAAGTGTTTGGTTAATTACTTTACTCTTAATAATTGGACTCTATTGGCCAACCAAAAAGTTTAGTGAATACAAACGTAAAACTAAAAAACCGTGGCTTAAGTATTTGTAAAATGAAAAATGCCGATATGCAAGCATATCGGCATTACTTCTTAACTATCCTAATTAACTCATCCTTAGTTAATTTGAGATTTCTTACGACGAAGCGTCAGAAGTGGTGCAAACGCTAGTAATAACCAGCCAAATGAGCCACTTGATGATTTTTTGCTTTCTTCCACTTCAGGGTCTGGGATAACGGCCTCAGGGAAAGTACAACTACCATTGTCAGTATTTGCATTTTCATCATAATTTGTTGCTGCGCTGTCAGTACAACCCAACTCAATACCATCTGACATAACCATTAATGAGAATGAGCTCATTGCAGCATCTGCAGAGTTTACTCTGTCGCTTACTTTTACCATGACATCAATTTCACCATTAAAGTGCTCTGTAGGTGTGATTGTTACTGTGCTACCTGATGTGTGACCTGAAACTTCAGAAGTAAAGTTTTCACCCATCACTTCAATCACGTTACTTACGTTGTTTTCATCCGCGTAAAGTACATCGAAGCTAATAGAGTTGTTTTCTTCAACTTGCATATCAGGGAAGTCAGATAATGAAATATTACCCAGTACGTTAAGCTCTAAGGTTAACACTTCGTCATCAGCGCCTTCTAAGCCGTTATTAACCGTCAGCGTATGCATTTGTGCTGCAGCTGCTTCGCCAATATACGCTTGGAACTGAACGTCAAACTTAGACACTTCAGGGCCTACATAATCCATACATACGACAAGCTCATCATGAACAACTTCATCAAGATTGTCGTATGCAAAACCATCACCAATATTAAGATCTACAGGCATATCACCATTAACAATAATACGACCGTCAGCAGCTTTGAAACCAATAGAACCTTGGTTATCAGCGAGGTTAACGTTGTCATAAGCAAACATCATTTCATATTCGCCTGGCTCATAAGCAATATTCATACGCATGAACAATTCAACGTCAACTGATTGCCCTTCTACTTGAGAGCGTTGGATATTATCCCACTCAAGGACAAGCCAATCACGTGCTTGAGTATAAGTTGGTGTAATACCCGCGTTAGCGTCATAGTTACCATAAGTGCCATCTACACGCTCAGGGATTGTGTTATCACCAACCCAGAAAGGCGCAATAAGATACGGAGGTGGTGGTGGGAAACCGCCGCCTGATGGAAGTTCTACATGGAATGGCGTTGTGCGGCCGTTAGAGCCAAACGTCACTAAACCAGCTGGGTTAAGTTTGATTGAATCAAAATGGTATTTATTAAAGAATGGGAAAGAAACATCGAGATCTGTTGCCATTAACTCTTTAAATGAATACTCAAACTCGTTCCAGTATTGGCCTTGAACTCCTTCAAGTGTACGCCAGCCAAGTGTACGCAAGTCTAAATAGTTAGGGTACGGAGATTTAGCTGCTCCAAGAGAACACATTTCATCTGTTAGATTCGTGGTAATTTTATAGTTACGAGCCACATCTTTGGTCGTCTCTTGCGTACCTTGAAGTGATAATACGTTGTCTACCAGTTCAGGTGTTGCTGGAGTTGATGCTGTCGCAACAATGCTGTCTTCAATAATTTCGATGCCTTCTGGGAAAGCAGTATCAATTGTGAAATTACGAGCCGCTTGTTCATTATTTGCGATTACTTCAATTTTGAAATCAACTAATTCACCCACAGTCGCTTGTTCTTTATTTGCTGTAAAGCGCATGTCTTTATCAATTTGATTGATAATGACAGGAACAAAACCAAGGTTACCAGCGTCTTCAGGGTTGCTACCTAAGTCAAAACCACCAAAATATATATCGCCTACTTCCATGTCAGGTAAGTTGTACGACAGTGTTAGTTCGTAGTCTTTGTAACCTGCAATTTTCTCTGGAGCACTGACTGTTAGGTTGCTTTGACCTTCTTGAACCACTGCTGTTGCAAAAGTGATATCTCGGCCTTGGTCTTCTTCACCCGAAGGAACATTTGCTAAGCTCATGTAAACGGTGAAATATTCACCTGCTTCTGGGTCAACAATGTTACAGAAGTTGGTAACAGTAAAGCTGGTAGACATACAGATAGTTTCATCCATGCTTGCTAAACCATCGTTATTACTGTCTTTACCCATAAACATAAGCACGCGAGAGGCTTCGCCTACTGGGCTTGCGCTCAGCATTTTTGCGTCTTGTGGTACGGTAGTCCACTCAATATGGTTAGGGTTAACCATTTCACCATCGACGTCGACTAAATCAAATGGGTCGCCGCTGGTGGTGTCTGTGAATAATTTTACGGTGTTTTGTTGGCCTTCCACTAACCCAAAAGAGCGCGATGTGAAATCACTCACTTCATCGGTGTTGAAAGGACCTACATTAATTGTTGAAGAACGACGATGCGCATCTACTTTAATAAAGCTCGGTAATCCTGTATCACCGTTAAATGTCCATACTGGCATTTCTAGAACGGGTGAATTAGGGTTGCTCGAAACCAATTTTATTTGACCTTGGTTTCCTGATACCTCGATATTATCAATTGCTTGAGCAACTTGGTTCATTTTCACTTCAACAACAATGTTTTGTGTTTCACCGGCTTTTAGTGAAAACTCACTCGGCGTTACAGTAATTGTGCTGTTACCAATCCACTCTTCAGCTGATACGCTCCACGTTGCATCTTCTGTTGCTGTCACTGTACGCATAAAGCTACATTCTAGGCCACAGTTATTATCAACCATGTAAGCCGTGTTAAGTGCTTTTAAGCGGCCGCCTAAATTAGGATTTGCCGCTTTCATATTTTCGATGCTTTCATGCATCACTAAACCGGCTTTATCAGCAAGGTCAACATGCATACGACCCGCACCCATATCTTGTAAAGATGAATCAAAGCCTTCATCTTTATAGTTATCAAGGTATTGTGCATTTTTAAGGTTGTTGCTTGCTGTTAACATTAGCGCTGATTGAATCTCCATTAAAGACCATTCAGGATGAGACTGTTTAAGCAATGCGGCAGCACCAGCAACGTGCGGACTTGCCATTGATGTTCCCGACATCGTTTGCCAGTCTGTTGATGATGGGTTTTTAGAAAACGGTTGGTCGTCTGAACTCGCTGCGAACACATCAACACCCGGTGCAGCAACATCAACTAACAAGGTATCAAAACCAAAGTATGATGGACCGCGACTTGAGAAGTACGCAATGCGCTCTTCATCTACTTCTTCTGTGCTAGCTGAGTTTGCTGTAATGGTTCCTTTATGACCTGAGCCTGTGCTTAACCAATTAAGTAGTTTAACACCTTCTGCATTGGTTACATGTGCTGTAGGCGCAGGGTAAGGCAGTTGAGGTGCTGGGCTACGGTCTTGGTATGACGATAGGTTGTAAATAATGACACCCTCAGCGCCACCGGCTAATACGTTATTTGCTTTTGCGTAAAGCGGTTTATTGCTTCGCTTACACACAACAATAACGTCTTCTTGGCTTTCGTCGATATCCGGCGTGTTAGGGTCATCGGTAAAGTCAAAGGTGCCCGCTGGATAAGGCTGATCACAGTCTGTTTGGTAGCGTGACACTGGCTCATTTGGGTTAGGGTAATCAGACGCAGAAACAATTAAACCCGTTAGCTCGTCAAAGGTAATGCCAGCAGCAATCATGTCTGTTGGTGCGTCAGTGTCGCCACCTGATAAGTTCTCAAGAGTTTTATCGCTAAACACAACTTGCGAAGATGGAGTATGCGCAGCAACCGTTGTTACCCAAGGAGATGAGTGATCAGCTGATTGTAAATAAGGGCCACTGTTACCGGCTGCAACAGCAACGAATACACCTGAGTTTGCCGCATTGAAAAATGCTTGCTCAATAGGTTCAACCCAAGGATCTTCCTCAAAACCACCGAGTGAGGCATTAATGACATCAACGTTATCAATTGCTGATTGCTCGATAGCGGCAATAATTGCACTACCTGGACAGCCCGCATATGGGTCGCCAGCAGCACCAGGCCAACAAACTTGGTAAGAAATGATATTTGCATGCGGTGCCATACCTGACACTTGCGGGAAGATAAGGTTCGTTTCAGTCCCAGAGTTTTGGCTACCGTAACCAGGTTCTTTATAAGTAATATCATAAAGCACGTTACCCGCTGCGGTGCCTGCAACGTGAGAACCGTGAGAGTTATAATCTTCACCATACGCTGGACGCGATTCTTCAAATACAGGATCAGAATACGCTACCGTGATTTCTGGGTATGAATACACACCAATGAGCTTATCGTTACAGCGATCTGCGAATTCAGCTTTAGCACAATCACCTAAGTAAGTATCACCCAGTGGATTGGTGTGTGTATAGCCATCATCGCCTACGGCAGCAAATGATGGGTGATCAGTATTAATGCCTGTATCGATTATACCGACAACAACGCCTTCACCTTTGTTACTTGCTAGGCCACTTTGACTGTTGCTCCACAGTGCTTTTGCACCTGTTTGCTCAATCGTGTTAAACGTAGTTAATGGGTATATCTTAGAGCGTGCGATGTGCTTAATGCCAGGCACTTTTGCTAAACGCGCAGCTTCTTCTTGGGTCATTCGGGTGGTGAAGCCGTTTAAAGTGACGCTAAATTCACGATCTACTTTTAATTGCAGGCCTTGAAGTGTCAGTGCAGAGTTCACAACATTTTGACGCTTGCTTGCGAGGTGATTTGAGTAGCTTGCAATTTCAGGTTTATTTAAATCAAGTGGCTTTGCGGTTGTTTGTCTAGCTGTTGCCACTGTTTCACGTGTACTTGCTAGGCCTTTTAGGCCGCCATCATAAGCTGAAATAGGTGCATCAATTAATTGAACAATATAAGTTTGAACACCTGTGATGTCTTTTTCTGGCGTGAAAATACGGCTTTGTTTCTTTACCGTTTGGTTGATTTTACCATCCCAATTAGTTTCAGCAGAAACCATTGGTTTTGGCGCATAATCAGCGGGTTGTTCAGCCCATTCTTGTGCTTGATTCAGTGCAGCATGTGAAGTGCCAGCACTGATATACAGTGCAGAAGCGACCATCACTGATACTTTTTTCATATTGAACATGTGCTTTAGTTCCCTAGAAGGATTTTTTAATTATGAGCTCGCTATTTGTTGCGAACGATTTTAATCACTAGGGATAGTGTTCAGTTGTGTATCTAACATCAATATAATGTAAATAAATGGCACACACTGATACATCTTGGTACATTTTCGGGGAGGGGGTATTAACGCAAAAAATGAATACTTGCCTTGGCGCCAGTGAGCTGGCTGCTATTGTCTAAACTAAACTGTGCGTTATTCCAAATACAGAGTTGCTTCACGATTGACAAGCCTAAGCCGACTCCCTTATAGCCACGTTGATGCACAGAGGCCGTTTTAGAAAAAGGCTGCATTAAGGTTGCGCGCATCGCTTCTGGTATACCTGGCCCGTCATCTTCGATGATGAGTAACGTGCCTTTTTTAGTGTGTTTTAAGGTGATCTCAATATGTTGTTTAGCAAACCGCACAGCGTTACCAAGTAAGTTTTGCAGTAAGCGCTGAAAGCTTTGCTTATCAACACTTATTTTTTCTAGTTGGCAATCAATACGAATATCAAGCTGACAATAACTCATAAACTTAGCAATACAGGGCTGGAGTAATTCATCAGGGCTGTAGTCTTTAATTAATATGCGTGGCTCACACTGTTCAAGCTCTGCATAAGTTAAAAACTCTTCAACTAATAGCTCTAACTCAATAATGTCTTGCAAAATACTGTGGCGATAATGGTTGTTATCGTCAACGGCTTCGAGGGCAAACTTAGCGCGTGAAATCGGGGTTAAAAAGTCATGTGAAACGGCGTTGATAAGTTCGCGCTGACTTTGGTTTCGGTTATAAAGTGCCTGTGCCATATTATCAAAGGTATCGCCTATGCTTTTTAATAAACTAAAGCGGCTAAATTGAACTTGCGGGCTAAAATCAGCATTTGAAATTTTGCTACTTGCTCTACGTAGTTTACTTAAATCAATCAGTAATGGGCCGGTAAAAATAACCACCGCTAATGCAACACTACTATAAAAAACCAGACTCACGAGGGATTGTGATGCTGTTTCTTCTGTTTGTACGTAAGGGCCAGCGCTTAAAATGGTGTCACCATCGACAGCAAGTCGATGAAAATACACATTCCCTTCAGGGTCATTAACACTGATCACTTCGCCTCGTAACAGGGGTTGTTTTAAAGCATCGCCTAAGTAGAAACTGGCAAGGGGCGATTTTTTTATTAACGCATTATCGACTTGGCTTTCTACACTTAGCAGGTGGTGTGCGAGTTGCTGTTCTAACGAGTGAGCGGGAGGAGAAGGAAAATAAGTCTCTAGTACCCACGCTGCGCTACTTAGGCAAACAGCGAGGGTTAAATAGAGGTAAAAATACAGCCTAAACAAGGCAAGTTAGCTCCAAGCTTGAGGTGAAAAAATATACCCTTTGCCCCACACGGTGACTATTTTTTGGGGTGGCACAGACTCGTCTCCGAGCTTTTTTCGGAGCCGACTTATACGGCCATCAATTGTGCGGCTTTGACCATCATATTTACGACCAATTGCACTATCAAAAAGCTGATCGCGACTGATAAGTTGCCCTGGAGCCTTGGCTAACTGTATTAGTAATTCAAACTCTGCACTGGTTAATTCAAGAGGTTGGCTATGCAAATAAGCTTCGCGCTGAATGGTATTTATACTCAGTGAGCCAAACCGTATGTTATGGGCGTTGTGTACAGTACTTTGAGGCTTAACCTGTTGAGTGCGGCGAATCGTGTTGTTAATTTTTGCTAATAAAATAGACGGTGATACAGGCTTGGTAAGGTAGTCATCGGCTCCTAATTCTAGCCCTGTTATATGATCAACCTGACTTTGTCTGGCTGTCATAAAAATAATCGGACTGTCTTGATAGCGTTTTAGCTCTTTGAATACGTCAAAACCATCTTCGTTACCAAGGCCGATATCGAGTAAAATTAAGTCGAACTTCTTCATACTTGCCTGGTAACACGCATGGCAGCCATTATCAAAATGATCAACCTCATACCCATTACTCATCAGGTAATTTACGACTAATTGAGCCAGTTTTAGGTCATCTTCAATATATAAAATTTTATTATGCTTGGTCATTAAAAAATACTCCATGCGATATCACGGCGACGTTTTTTAATATTTTGATAAAAAACGTTTATTTCAGTGCTTTCTAACGGGATAAGTTGCTCGGTTAATAGCTCTAGAACAATATTTCGATTGTTTCGTACAGCGATAAGGAAGTTGTGCCCTTGTTTTGGCTTTTGACAAAATAGCCTGACTTGCTGATCAGTAACACGAATGCACACCGTGCTGGTGGCCTCTGTGAACCAATCTACCTTAATATTCATCACACAATCTTGCTCATTAGTTACACAGTTACTGGGTGTTACTTCAATATGACTCGACTCAGCAAAGGCAAGTTTACTAAGGGTGAAGCTGAGGATAAGCATCATGAGTAAAAATGAGTTAGTTCGCAGCATTGTTTAGTAATTCCATGCAATGCCAGCATAAAAAGAAAGCAAGTTGCTATCGTTTATGAGTGGACTGTCGGCGATGCCCGAAGATAAGCGCTGGTACTTTACATCACTAATAAATTGCCATTGCTGACTAAAGTGGTATTGGTAGCTGGCCTTAAGGCCATACTTTTGACTTGAGCGACCTTCAAAGCGGCTAAACCCCACCTGCACGTCTTGTTGGCTAGTGCCATAATAGTAATCGACTAACCCTCTGTTTAAATGCTGTACTTCGATACCCAATAAAAGTAGATGCTGATCAATTTTATATAAGCGCTGTGCAGAAAGTGCGCCTTGTAAACCCTTATGATAGTTGGTTAGCTCCATTGCCCAACTCACGCTAAAGCGCCAGTTTTGCCAATCGTATAGCGCTTCTGCGCCAGTCATAAAAGAGAGTTTACGGTTACTAATACTGCCTATATCGCCGCGTCTTTTTTGGGTCGTGGGCGGCATGTCACCCATTGCCGGTGGAATTGACCCCATTGGAGGGCGGCCACTTATAGTCCTTATTGCTGCGAGTGCAGCGGAATGCTTAGCAAAGTAAAGCCCGTCTTCGTTGAGTTGAGTGAACACTGAGAGTTGATAGTTTTCACGTGTTATCGGTGTCCAGGTTAGTTGCGTATTTGCGAACGAGAAATCACCGACAAACAGTTCTACGCGCGGCAGCACATAAAGTGGAATATCCCCTTTATTATAAACCGGATTATCGAGCTGCCCATACCCTAAGCTAATGCCAAGGCTCAACCCTTCATCTGCTAAATAGGCAGGCGCGGTACTGTGAGCCTGAGGAGACAAGTAAAGCGTGCTTAAGAGTAAAATAATGCGAAGCCCAATAGAGCAACCACTGTTAACTATCACAAATAAAAAACCTCAGCGAAAAAACGTGTTAACACTAAGGTGTTCTTGTTAACTTGAACAATGAAATAATGTACCAAATTGTAGCATTGGTTGGTTTTTGTAAACTAAATAATGTAAGCGCATGAATTAATAATTAATGTGTTTGTGATGCTGAGGTCGCTAAAAAAAAGCGTGAGCAACATAAACAGAGTATTACAAAGTATTAAACGGTGCATATTCACGCTCATTTAACACTTTAAAACCGCGTTAGGGGCACGTCATTACTGACATGACACTTTATTAAGTTGCTATTTGACTGAGTTTTTGCGATATTAATTATATTATAATATTAACAGGAAGCTAATAAGATGACTCTGCCTAGTTCTCAATCTGCAAATGCTATTCGCATACTTGCTGTCGATGCTGTTCAACAAGCTAACTCAGGTCACCCAGGTGCGCCCATGGGGATGGCTGATATTGCCGCAGTATTGTGGCAAAACTTTCATCGTCATAACCCATTAAACCCAGACTGGTCTAACCGTGACCGTTTTGTGTTATCAAATGGGCATGGCTCAATGTTGCAATATGCATTGTTACATCTAAGCGGCTACGACGTTAGCATCGAAGATATTAAGCAATTCCGTCAGCTTCATTCTAAAACACCGGGTCACCCTGAATACGGTTACACACCGGGTGTTGAAACAACAACAGGCCCATTAGGTTCGGGGATTGCTAACGCAGTCGGTATGGCTATCGCTGAAAAAACCTTAGCGGCACAATTCAATAAACCGAACTTTGATATTGTTGATCACTTTACATACTGCTTTATGGGTGACGGCTGTCTAATGGAAGGTATCTCGCACGAAGCATGTTCGTTGGCAGGTACGTTAGGCCTTGGAAAACTCATTGCATTTTGGGATGACAACGGTATCTCGATCGATGGTGAAGTAGAAGGTTGGTTCACTGATGATACACCTGCGCGTTTTGAGTCGTATGGCTGGCAGGTTATTCGTGATGTTGATGGTCACGATATGAATGCAATTGCGGGCGCAATCGAAGCGGCGCAAAGCAATACCACGCAACCTACACTGATTTGCTGTAAAACTGTGATTGGTTTTGGTTCGCCAAACAAATCGGGTAGCCACGACTGTCATGGTGCGCCACTTGGTCACGATGAAATCGCTGCGGTACGTGAGCAATTAAACTGGCCACACCCTGCATTCGAAGTACCGCAAGACGTGTACAACGAGTGGAATACTCAAGCGAAAGGTCAAGAGTTAGAAAGTGCATGGCAACAAACGTTTGCTGCCTATAGCAAAGCACACCCTGAACTAGCTAAAGAATATACTCGTCGCGTACTTGAAAAAACACTCCCTGCTAACTTCGCAGAATTAGCTGATGAGTACATTGCTAAATGCCAAGCTGGCATGCAAAACATTGCAACGCGTAAAGCTTCACAAAACGCAATTACTTTCTTTGCAAAGCAGCTTCCTGAACTAATGGGTGGCTCTGCTGACCTTGCCGGTTCAAACTTAACATTGTGGCCAGACGCTAAAGGCTTACAAGATGCCGCTGATGGTAACTATGTTTTTTACGGTGTACGTGAATTTGGTATGAGCGCTATCATGAATGGTATTGCACTACACGGTGGCTTTATCCCATTCGGTGCGACTTTCTTAATGTTTATGGAATACGCGCGAAATGCTGTGCGTATGGCTGCATTAATGAAAGCACAAAGCATCTTTGTGTATACTCATGATTCAATTGGTCAAGGTGAAGATGGTCCAACTCACCAACCAATCGAGCAAATTGCAAACCTACGTATGACCCCGAATATGACTGCGTGGCGTCCGTGTGATGAAACAGAAACAGCGGTTGCTTGGCGTCAAGCGTTATTAAAAGAAACAGGCCCAAGCTCACTCATTTTCAGCCGCCAAGGCACGAAAGCGATGGCGCGCGATGAGCAGCAAGTAGCCGATATCGCTAAAGGTGGTTACGTACTTGTTGATAGCGAACAAACAGCTGAACTTATCCTAATTGCAACAGGTTCAGAGGTTGAACTGGCGGTTAATGCTGCCGCTGAACTGACAGCACAAGGCAAGCAAGTTCGCGTGGTATCTATGCCGTCGACTAATCAGTTTGATAGCCAAGACAAAGCATACCGTCAAAGCGTACTACCAGCGGGTACTCCAAAAATTGCAGTTGAAGCTGCGCACCGTGACTTCTGGTTCAAGTATGTTGGCCAAGATGGTGACGTACTCGGTATGGATACATTTGGTGAATCAGCGCCTGGTGCTGTATTGCTAGAGCACTTTGGTTTCACGGTTGCTAACCTCGTCGCTAAAGCAAACGCATTACTTGCTGAATAATGTTGTTAGCTAAAAATTTATCGTAATCGCAACACGATAAGCCTGCCTTCACGATTATAACACAGGCACAAAAAAAGCCCGCAAACCTTAGTTTGCGGGCTTTTTTCTGCTTAAACAATCAGGTTTAAACTAATTCGCTTAAGATTGACTCTAGTTTCTCTTGGTCAATGGCGAACTGGCGAATACCTTGGCTTAGCTTTTCAGTGGCCATTGCATCTTCATTCATTTCCCAGCGGAATGCGTGCTCTGTCATCGCTGCTGGCGCGTCTGCTTTTTCAGTCGCAGGTTGTAGCTTTTGTGTCAAAGGTGCTTGCGTTGCTGCCAGTTCTGCAAGAAGTTTAGGGCTGATAGTTAAGCGGTCACAGCCTGCTAGTTCTTGAATTTCACCAATGTTACGGAAGCTTGCACCCATAACGATTGTTTCAAAACCATGTTTTTTGAAATAGTTGTAGATGTGAGTCACTGACTTAACGCCCGGATCGTTTGCACCGTCGAAATCTGCGCTTACATCTTGTGCTTTATACCAATCAAGAATACGCCCTACGAAAGGAGAGATTAGGTATGCACCTACTTCGGCACAAGCACGCGCTTGAGCAAATGCAAACACCAGTGTTAGGTTACAACGGATGCCTTGTGCTTCAAGTACTTTAGCGGCTTGAATACCTTCCCATGTAGAAGCAATTTTGATTAACACGCGCGATGTGTCGATGCCTTGCTCTTTATATAGAGCAACAAGCTCAAGAGCTTTATCAACGGTTGCTTGAGTATCAAATGATAAACGCGCATCAACTTCAGTTGACACTAAACCCGGTACTTGCTCCATTAATTTAGAGCCAATTAACACTGCTAGTTTATCAGCTGCTTTGCTTATTACTTCATTTGTATCGTTACTTTGTGCTTTTGCCCATGATACGGCTTCGGCAGCAAGTGGACGGTATTTCTCAATTTGAATCGCATTTAAGATGAGTGATGGGTTCGTTGTTGCATCTTGCGGTTTGTATTCGTTGATTGCTTCAAAATCACCCGTGTCAGCAACAACGGTTGTCATTGCTTTAAGTTGTTCTAGTTGGTTAGACATAATTATCCCATTCTTATCATACAAAAGTTAATTTAGTGGCTTTAACCTGTTATTTGTGCTGAAAAAACAATCTAATCTTCCAGAAAAACTGCGCAATAAATCGCCCGCCAGCAGCAAATAATCCTGTTAATAATATTTTTATAATACCTTTACAATCTGGTATTGTTGATATTATCATACAAATAAAGATAATGACTAACAATGTTAGTAAGCAATTAGTGAAAGGTAATTATGTCTCGTTATACGTTGGGATTAGACTACGGGTCAGACTCGGTAAGAGCATTACTCGTTGATGTTGCAACTGGTGAAGAACTAGCCAGCCATTTAGTGAACTACCCGCGCTGGGCACAAGGTTTATATTGTGACCCAAGTAAAGATCAGTTTCGTCAGCATCCACAAGACTACATTGATAGCCTTGTTGAAGTAGTGAATGGTCTTTGGTCGCATGTTCCAGCAGGTACCGCAGACAAAGTAGTGGGTATGAGCTTTGATACGACAGGCTCAACGCCTGTGGCTATTAATAGCCAAGGTACACCACTGGCATTAACTGAAGAGTTTGCAGAAAACCCAAATGCAATGTTCATTTTGTGGAAAGACCATACGTCTATTAAAGAAGCAAATGAAATCACTCAAGCTGCAACTAACAACGATGTGAACTACCTTTCACACATGGGCGGTATTTACTCTTCTGAGTGGTACTGGGCTAAAGCATTACATATTTTCCGCGTTGATAGCAGTGTTAAAGCAGCCACTTATTCATGGGTTGAACACTGTGATTGGATGACCGCGCTCATGTGCGGCACAACTCACCCTGAAGCATTAAAGCTAGGGCGTTGTGCAACGGGCCACAAACAAATGTGGAACGAGCAGTGGGGCGGTTTCCCACCAAACAGTTTCTTTACAAGTATCGATCCACTATTAGATGGTGTTGTTGATACTTTAAATGCAACCACAGAGCCAAGCGACCAAGTTGCTGGCAACTTAACCGCTGAGTGGGCCGAGAAGCTAGGTTTACCACAAGGCATCGTGATTGGTTACGGTGCATTTGACTGTCACATGGGAGCAGTAGCTGCCAATGTTCGCCCAGGCGTTCTAACTAAGGTAATGGGTACCTCAACCTGTGACATCACGGTAACGTCTAAAGAGCAACTAGGTGATACCTGCGTTAAAGGTATTTGTGGTCAAGTTGATGGCTCAGTGATCCCAGGATTAATTGGCTTAGAAGCCGGTCAGTCTGCTTTTGGTGACTTATACGCATGGTTTAAAAATCTAGTACTTTGGCCAACTCGCCAACTTACAAATCTATCTGACGCTGAGCAGGCGTTAGTTAACAAGCTAGAAGATTCAATCTTAGTTGATTTATCAAATGCGGCGGCAGCACTCCCTGTAACAAGCAGCGACGTAACTGCGCTTGATTGGGTAAATGGTCGTCGTACGCCAGATGCTGATCAAAGCGTTGCAATGGCATTAACTGGATTAAAAATGGGTACAGATGCACCTAAATTCTTTAAAGCACTTGTTGAAGCAACGGCGTTTGGCGCACGTGCTATCACTGAGCGTTTTCAAAGTGAAGGCGTGCCAATTGAGTCAGTGGTTGTTATCGGCGGTATTTCTAAAAAATCAGACTACGTAATGCAAACCTGTGCTGATGTTTGGAACTGTCCAATCGACGTTTTAGAGAGTGAGCAAAGTTGTGCATTGGGTGCGGCAATTATGGCTGCGGTTGCTGCGGGTGAGCACGCAACAGTGGCTGATGCGCAAAAAGTGATGGCGTCATCAGTCTGTCATCAGTACTTACCAAACCCTGAGCGTGTAGCGGTGTATGACGCGCTTTATGCCAACTACCAAGCACTTGCAAGCTATGTAAACGGAGACAAAGCATGAGTTTTACTGAACTAAAACGTGAAGTTTATGAAGCGAATATGGAGCTTCAACGTCGTGGCTTAGTAATTTATACCTTTGGTAACGTATCGCAAATCGACCGCGACAAAGGCGTGATTGCGATTAAACCAAGTGGTGTATCGTACGACCAAATGAAAGCCGACGACATGGTGATCGTCGACCTTGAAAACACCATTGTTGAAGGTGTTATGCGTCCGTCTTCTGACACCAAAACACATGTTCATTTATATCGCCACTTCGATGAGATTGGCGGTGTAACACACACGCATTCGACCTATGCAACTGCATGGGCACAAGCAAAGCAAAGCATTCCTTGCCTTGGCACAACTCACGCTGACTATGTACACGGTGACATCACCTGTACGCGTGAACTAACTGATGAGCAAGTGAATGGCGATTATGAGTTAGAAACCGGTATTCAAATTACTGATGCGTATAAAGACCGCGATCCGAAAGCTGCACCTATGGTGATTGTTGCGGGTCATGCGCCTTTCACGTGGGGTAAAGATGCCGCTCAGTCTGTATACCATGCCGCGCTACTCGAAGAGATTGCTCGCATGGCGTATTTAACACGCACTTTAGATCCACACGCAGCTGAACTTAAAAAAGCCGTGATGGATAAACATTATCTACGTAAGCACGGTAAAAACGCGTATTACGGTCAGAGCAAATAGCAAGAATTTAGAGGATTATTAACATGACGACGATGACGAAAGAAGTCTGGTTTGTTACCGGCTCACAACATCTTTATGGTCCTAAGGTGTTAGAAACGGTTGCCAAAGACAGCGAAGCAATTGTAGCGGGCTTAAACAGCGAAGCGAACCTACCAGTAAACTTGGTATGTAAGCCTACCGTTAAGTCACCTGAAGAAATTCACGCTGTTTGCCAAGCGGCAAATACCGATCCTAACTGTGTTGGTTTAGTATTATGGATGCACACTTTTTCACCTGCGAAAATGTGGATTGCTGGCCTAAGCGAATTACGTAAGCCTTGGTTACACCTTCATACTCAGTTCAATGCAGCCCTTCCTTGGTCTGACATCAACATGAACTACATGAATACGCACCAAAGTGCACACGGTGACCGTGAGTTCGGTTTCATCGGTACAGTAATGCGTAAAGAGCGCAAAGTGGTTGCGGGTCACTGGCAACGTGCTGACGTACAACAGCAGTTAGATGACTGGTGTCGTGCGGCGAAAGGCTGGGCAGAAAGCCAAACACTTAAAGTAGCGCGTTTTGGCGACAACATGCGTCAAGTAGCGGTAACGGAAGGTAATAAAGTTTCAGCACAAATCACCTTTGGTTATGAAGTACACGCGTTTGGTGTCGCTGAGCTTGTAAAAGTGGTTGATACAATCACAGAAGACGAAATCGATGCACAGTTAGCGCTTTATAAGCAAGACTATGTGATTTCTGACGAAACTCTACAAGACGATTACGCCGTAAAAATGCTGCGCAACGAAGCACGTTTAGAGCTTGGTATGGAGCGTTTCTTAGAGAAAGGCGGCTTTAAAGCATTCACAAACTGTTTTGAAGACTTATCAGGTCTTTCGGGTCTTCCGGGTCTTGCTACACAGCGCCTAATGTCGAAAGGCTATGGCTACGGTGGTGAGGGTGACTGGAAAACAGCTGCGATGGTTCGCATCATGAAAGTAATGGGTGAAGGCCGTGAAGGCGGTTGTTCATTCATGGAAGATTACACTTACAACATGGGTGAGACTGACCAAGTACTTGGCGCGCACATGTTAGAAGTATGTCCTTCAATTGCAGCACAAAAACCACGCTTAGAAGTTCACCAACACACTATTGGTGTGAAGTGTGATGTAGGCCGTTTATTGTTTACTGCAAAGCCAGGCGCTGCAATTAACGTATCACCAATTGATATGGGTAACCGTTTCCGCATTCTAATCAACGAAGTAGATACAGTGGCTCCGCCAGCTGATTTACCTCACTTACCAGTGGCTTCAGCACTGTGGGAACCAAAACCAAATCTATCTGTTGCATCTGCTGCATGGATCCACGCTGGTGGTGCACACCACACTGCATACAGCCAAGCAGTCACAACTGATATGATCGTTGATTTTGCTGAAATGGCTGGCGTTGAAACGATGATCATCGATAACGATACGACAATTCGTGGTTTCAAAACAGAGCTTCGTCATAACGCAGCTTATTACATGCTAAAACGTGGCCTGTAAAAACGAGTACATAAAGTACTAGGGCATGCTTTTAGCATGTTCAATCAAATTTTGTTGTCGATTAAGCCAGTGATGAGCCTCGCTCCTCGCTGGCTTATGCTATTGTGAAGTAACACTTTTTAGGAGTAGATATGATCGACTTAAGCGCCTACCAAGGCATTATTTTTGATATGGACGGCACCTTAATTGACTCAATGGGCAGTCATTTGCAAGCATGGCAGAAAGCCTGTGAAGCGTATGGTTATCCGTTCGATTACGACTACATGTATAGCTTGGGTGGCATACCGACCGTTAAAACCATTGAAATGCTCAATGAAAAATTTGGTTTAGATCACGACCCTCTCGTTGTTGCTAAAGACAAGCACCAATTTTGGGTTGATTTACAGCACCATCCGTTGGTAATTGACGAAACCGTCGCTGTACTTGAGAAATACCATGGCGTACTGCCAATGGGAGTGGGTACAGGGGCTGACCGCGAGCATGCAATTGATCACCTAACAGATACTAATTTAATTAATAAAATAGGCGCCTTAGTTACCGCAAGTGATGTGAGTAAAGGTAAGCCAGACCCAGAAACGTTTTTAAAAGTGGCTGATCAATTAGGTGTTGAACCCAGTAAATGCGTGGTGTTTGAAGATACGCAAATTGGCTATCAAGCAGCAAAAAGTGCGGGCATGGACTGCATTATGGTAAAAGACGGCAAAATCCAATTTTAGCGATTAAATTTGCAATGATCCCCTTATTTGTATTATAAAACTATAAATACAATTAAAAAAAGGTTATTCATATGTCATTGCAATGTGTTTTCCAAGGTTTAAAAACAACTCATCAAACAGCCGGTTCGAACACGAAAAAGTCGCGCGGGCTTTATGCATTGTTGGTGACATGTGGGATTGCCCTTACACCAGCGTGTGCTCATCAAGGAGACAATATGACAACTTCCCCTTCAGCATCTATGACGGCTTACGGCGTGCTTGCAGATCAAACCCCTGTAAATCAAGTAACACTCACTAACAGCAATGGCATTAGTGTTGATGTAATCAACTACGGCGGTATTATCACGCGCATTGAAACGCCAGATGCAAAAGGCGAAATGGGTAATATTGTACTGGGTTTAGATAACCTAGACGCTTACACAAAAGCAACGACTTACTTTGGCGCTATTATTGGTCGTTTTGGTAACCGTATTGCGAACGGTAAATTCACGTTAAATGGCACCGAATATCAGCTTGCCACTAACGACGGCGACAATCATTTACACGGGGGTGTGCAAGGTTTCGACAAAAAAGTATGGAACATGACACCGTTCACTACGCAAAACAGTGCAGGCGTGACCCTAAGCCTTGTTAGCCCCGATGGTGACCAAGGATACCCAGGTGAAGTAACCACTGAAGTGACTTACACGTTAACCAATAACAACACGCTAGACATGCAGTTTATTGCTACAACGAACAAGCCTACCATTATCAATATGACGCAGCACAGCTACTTTAACTTAGCGGGTAAAGGCGACATTCTTGATCACCAAATGCAAATTAACGCCAAAGCGATTACGCCTGTAGATGGTGGCTTAATCCCAACGGGAGAGTTAATGGATGTAGCAGGCACACCGTTTGACTTCCGTACTGCTAAAGCAATTGGTCAAGATATAAAAGTAAGCAATGAACAGCTTCAGCTTGGTAAAGGCTACGACCATAACTTTGTACTAAAAGACACACCAAGCAAAGAGCTTGTAGAAGCGGCAACGGTTTACGAAGCAAACTCAGGTCGTACATTAACCGTTTACACCGAAGAGCCTGCCGTACAGTTTTATTCAGGTAACTTCTTAGACGGTAGTAGCAAGCAAGCGTCTGGCTTAGTGCATAACTTCAGAAGTGGTTTTTGTTTAGAGCCACAACACTTCCCTGATGCACCCAATCAGCCAACGTTCCCAAGCACAACATTATTACCGGGTGACGTGTACTCAACACGCATCGTGTACGAATTTGGTACAAAATAAAGGAACACAAACGTGAAAACAACAAAGCTTAAAAGCGCAATGCAAAAGGCCGGTTTAGCCAGCCTATTTGCCTTGTCGTTTGGCGCGCTGACTGGCTGTCAGACAACGGCTGAAGACAACACCGCTAAAAAAACTGATGTAGCAGCCACAGAAAAAGCGCCCATTCAAGATAATGGCATATTTACCAATCCGCTGTTTCCTAATGGCGCCGATCCATGGCTTGAGTATTGGGATGGTAACTATTACTTAACCACAACAACATGGACTTCTGAATTAGTGATGCGAAAATCGCCCACGCTTGCTGGTCTTGCAGATGCAACACCTGTCAATGTGTGGTCTGATTCAAACCCTGAACGTTGTTGTAACTTCTGGGCGTTTGAATTCCATCGCTTAAAAGGGCCAAATGGCTATCGTTGGTACATGATGTACACAGCCGGTACCGATGGCACGCTAGATAACCAACACTTAAATGTTTTAGAAAGTGCCGGTGATGACCCTATGGGTCCATACGAATACAAAGGGGCATTAATGCCAAACGTATGGAATATCGACGGTAACTACCTTACATACAACGATAAACTGTATGTGATTTACTCACAGTGGCAGGGCGATCAACAGTTAAACATTATTGCTGAAATGGAAAACCCATGGACACTGAAAAAGAACTCTCCACACACGGTAATCACGCGTCCTGAGCTAGACTGGGAAATTAGTGGTCGTAAAGTAACGGAAGGCGCTGAAATTATACAGCACAATGGGCGTACGTTTATGACGTACTCAGCAAGCTTCTGTAATACCCCTGACTACAAGCTGGGTATGCTTGAGCTTGTAGGTGATGATCCACTTAAAGCCAGCAGCTGGAAAAAATACGACAAGCCGGTATTTGAGCGCACAGAAGACGTATTTGGCCCAGGTCATAATGGTTTCTTCACGTCGCCAGATGGTACTGAAGATTGGCTGGTTTACCATGGTAATGATTCAGTAGAGCACGGTTGTAGCGCAACGCGTTCTTTACGTGCGCAAAAATTCACTTGGAACAACGATGGAACGCCAAACTTTGGTAAACCATTAACGCCGGGTGTTGAAGTCGCCCCACCATCAGGTGAATATGGCCCGCTGGTAACACGTGTACAAGGTCAACGCTACCAATTAGTGAATGCCACAAGTGGCCTATGTTTAGACATCGCTGCAGACCCACAAGATGCGCGCGCAGTGCAGCGCCAGTGTGCAAGCACCAATGGTCAGTGGGTTATTGATGCAACAACAGACGGTTTTGTTCGTTTAGCCAACCGCGAAGACAGCAAGTTCCTTGAACTTGAAAGCTGTAACGAGGCTGACAACGCTAAAGTACAATCTGCGGCATGGCGCAATAACTTCTGCCAGCAATGGAAAGTAGCTCCAAGCACAGACGGTAATGTGTCTATTACTAACCGTTACACAGACAAACCTTTAGCGGTTGCAGGGTGTTCGGCAGCGCAAAATCAAGCGGTGTTACAGCAAAGCGACACAACAGCGTGTGGCGACTGGCAATTACGCCCTATGGGCAGTGTTGTGGTATTAAGCCAACAAAGTGGTAAAGCGTTGAGCGTAGCTGGTACAGTTAAAGCTGGTACTAATGTTGAGCAACACGCTTATACGCATAAAGACGCACAGCAGTGGTTCTTCACACCAACAGATACGGGTTATGTAAGCCTGAAACAAAGCGCTGACAGCGAGTTCTGTGCTGCAGTAGCCGATAATGCACTCGTGCCGGGTGCCAATGTAGAAATGGCTTCGTGTGCCGCGAAAACAGCACAGTGGCGCATTGCCCCAGTTGAAGGCGGTGGCATCATGCTTATCAACCGTTACACAAAACAAGCATTAGGCTTAAGTAACTGTGGTTTGGCTGAAAACACTAACTTTGCACAACAACCCGATTTAGGTAACAAGTGCCAAGTGTTCCACCTGCGTGAACCACATTAAGTCATAAGTAAAAAATCGACTCAAACCAAAGCCACTTCATTTATGAGTGGCTTTTTTTGTTCCTGTTAATATAACGTGAAGGTATAATTATTCAGTTTAAGGGAATGCGCTGGTTGCTTTCTCAGGGAGTAGGAGTTGTAAATGTCTTATTTAATTAATTCAAGTAAACCAATTTCAAGTGTGCATCAGCTGCAAAGTGAAGGTGGTCAGTACATTGAGTTAGCTGAAGCAGGTTATCAAATACCAATAGTCTGGTTAATGTTTTTCAATGAAGATGATTTCATCGAGTCTAAAATTGAATACATGGATGGAGAGGGTAATTTACACTACGATACGATCTCTTTACCGTGTACGACGGTCAAAAAAGCGAAAGAAAATATAGAAAACTCACATCGGTTTTTTACTGAGTTATTTCAAGAGCCTGAAATAGCGATAGGGTATTTAGATAAGACAATCGCGCTTTTTGATGAGCTAGAGTACGAGTATCTCATTCTGGATGCGAGTGAATATTTTTATATGAATATTGATGATGCTGAATGGCATTTGTTTCGGAATGCATTCCTTAGAAATGAAAAAGCGAAACGTTTTATTTTTGAATATTCAGGGTATGACGAGGCTTATTTACCGTATCCAGTCGAAGAGTTTTATTCTAATCCCCACTTAGATGACTATGATCGAATGAATAACTCAACGGCGCTGAACCCTGCCTTTAGTGATCCGTCTTATCGTATAAGGTATCCCCATGAAACAGCAAGCTCAGCGTTGAGTAAAGCAGATACCGCGAGTAACAAAAAGTGGTGGCAGTTTTGGAAAAGTGAGTAAAACTGCTCACTAGTTACTTTGGCTGTTGTTGGAAGTACATGGTACTCGGCTTTTCATCATCAAAAGCTGGCCAGTTTGGTAGTGCGTCATTATTGGGATTCCCGTTTTTAGCGAAATTAGTCCAATACGTTGCCATAACCTCTGACATTTTTAAGTCGTTTGGTGTGACATTGGGATCTGACTTATTCAAGTTTTTAAACACGTACGCAATTTCATGACCGTGAGCAGAGCCATGATCTTCATCTTTTGCACCACTCTTTCGGGCAGGGTGATGATCGAAGTAGTACAGGTACACAGGCGCATTACCATATTGTGTTTGTAACTTTGCCCAGCTCCATGTTTGCATAAAAAAGCCAGACAGAGTCTGGCTTTTTACGACAACGAATAAGGAAGGTGAGACAGCTCACCTTACTTATTACTCTTCTTGTGCAGAAGCTGCGTCAAAGAGTGCTTTTATTTCTTCAGCACTAATCGCACCGTTGAAAATTTTCAGTTCATCAATAGCCCCGTTATAAGGGGTATCCCAGTAATTAACACCCAATGCAAATTCATTGGTTTCACCAGGTACAGTGAACACGCGAGGGAAACCGCCCGCTTCTAGCTGAAGTTCACCATTGACGTACATTTTTATCGTATCGCCGTTGGTGCCATCAACCGTGAAGGCAACATGTGTCCACTCTTTGAGAGGGATGCGGCTATCTAGCTCTGCATTATCAAAGAATGCGCCATTATTTGCCCACAAACGAGTTAGACTAGAGCCAGCCATCGAAGGCACATAACTCAACCAAGTATCTGCATTTGCACCTGCAAAGAATGCGGTTGTGTAATCTGAAAAGCTTTCTGGTTTTAACCACATAGATACAGAGTAATCATTGGTTGTAATAAGGTTATCTGGTAAGCGGACACCTGAACCGTCAAGGAATACGGCTTGACCAATGATACCGTCAACGTATGTAACATTACCGCCAGTATTATTGATTAACCCACCTGTTGGTTTAGCTGTTGCGTAGGCACCATTAAGCGCGCTTAAGTCACCTTCGAAGCTGTATTCAGCTGGTGCAAGTGATTTTAAGGTTACATCGAATGACTTAGTATCAGTAAAGTCTTTGTACTTAATAGTTGCAGTTAATGTCACTACTTGGTCGCCAGCAGAGGCACTTGGTTGAGTCACAACAGCCGTGCCGTTAACTGGTTTTAAATACTCTTCGTTGTTTGACGTCCAGCTAATACCTGACACAAATGGACCGACACGTGGTAACTCGAAGCTTTCACGTACTGCAGATACATCACCTAAATCAAGCGCATCAGTGATGAAACTTTCGAACTTAGTCGGATCTGTTAGGTTGTTGATTGCTGCACCATTGATGTCTAAGCTGTTTAAGGCGTAGTCATACACGATAAATTCGTCAATTTGACCTTGGAAAGGTAAATCCCACCCGTAGTTAACACCGAGAGCAAAATTGCCTGTTTGCGTGCTGAAGAAATCCGGACGTGGCATTGACCCTGCTCTGATACCATCTCGATAAAGCGTAGTAGTCCCGTTAGCATACGTAATTGCAATGTGATTCCAGTCCATTACCGCAGGAGAGCCAGAAATGATTTGGTTCCACATTTCTGTGCCATCTTCAGCAAGGTAACGGCTCCACAGCATTGGTGTTGTTGTAAAGTGCGTGCTACCCGGAATCAAGCTCATCCAACGCGCATCTGATGATGCAGCAAAAAATGTTGGCGTGAAGTCGGTCAACACAGTCGGTTTAAACCAATATGAGATTGTGTACTCATCGCTTGTCACTAAGTCATCAGGTAAACGTACACCCGTTGAACCGTCAAAGTTAAACGCTTTGCCTGTTTGACCTTCAGCGAAAGCGGCTGTGCCTGCACCCACATTTAATAGGTTGTTGTCTGTCACCCCTGCATCACCTAGATTGCCTAAACCATCGCTTAGTGATTCTTCGAATTTGTAGTGTGCAATCGCATTTTTAAATTCTGGACGCGCTTCAAGGTTTACATTAAATGTCTTGGTTGTGCTCTCGCCATTTAAAGAGATATTAGCCGTTAAAGTAACGGATTTATCACCACGGTCTGGCGTAGGGATAAACACAGACCCTTCGCTGGTGATGTAGTATTCATCACTACTTTGCCAGTTAATCGCTGCACCATCTTTACCTTTAGTTGGTAATGAATAGCCTTCGTCTGCAATTGATAATTCAGTTTTTATATCAAGTGCTTCTTGAACAGTGCCCAGCACGTTTGCAGTATCCGTAATTTCATCACGTTTACTTGCCCAAATGGTAGCGCCTTCGCTTGATCTTGCCGATACAGTGACGGCCATCGCTTTGGTGGCGTCATCCCATTGCCATTTAGCCACGCCGAAGTAAGTACCAGAATCAAGCTCTAGTTTGATATTAGAGTCATCAATCATGTACCAGATACCGGGATCATCACCTGTTACTGAGTGATCTTGGTTTAATGCAATATGCATTGAACGAATAGCATCAGTGTTTACATCAGTGCCGTGATTGATAAATTTGTAGTAACCGTAAAGCTCATCAGCAACCACCATGTTGTCGCCCTCAAGCGGCACATAACGTTGTGGTGAAGCCATCGGCCAACCTAATGAGTTAATAAACATTTCATGCACACGAACTTGGTGTGCTTCAGTATTGTTAGGGAACTCAGTTGATGTTTGTGGAAAACGGGTGTGTGTTACTAATAAATGACGACCTGTTGCTTCATCGTAGTAAGCCGAGTTATGCCCCGGTGATTGATAGCCCCAAGCAGGTGCTGTTTCGCCAAGTTCTTGGGTGTACTCAAAGCCGCCCATTAGTTTTTCACCGACTTCTAGGCCCCCTATTGCTGCAATGTCATTACCCGCGTTATCTAGGTACGGACCATCAGGTGTTTTTGAACGAGCAACACGAATGTTATAGCCACCGTTTAAATCATAGCCTGCGACGGAGAAGAATAGGTAATAGTACTCGCTCTCTGGGCTATACATTGCAAAGGCGCCTTCTATCGCACGGAAGTCACCGCCGACTAGTTTTTTACCGTATCCTTGACCGGCTTCTGGCATACCGGTCTCTTCGTCCATTGCTAAAACGAAAATACCGCCGGAGTAAGAGCCGTAAACCATCCAAAGCTTGCCGTTTGCATCATAGAATGCTGCAGGGTCAATGGCGTTTGGATCAACGGCGCCATTCCATGTTGTTTGGCCGTTATCGAGTGGGTAGGCTGTAAATTCCGCCTCATTGCGGTAGCCACTGCGTAAGAAAATGCCTTTATTTTTATAGGGGCCTTCAATGTTGTCAGCTTCAGCTAAACCAAGGTAAGAGCGGTTCCAACACACTTCATCAACAACATCCGGTGTATCTGGGTTATCTTGTGCACAGTGGTTATAATAAAACCAAAACTTGCCATTTGGGGCTTTAATAACATCAGCAGCCCAGTTGCCAGTAAAGCCATCTGTCCATTCAATACCCTCGGCAATTTCACCTGTGTAGTTGTAATCAAATAGGGGGCTTTCATTAACGGCTGCGTTAGCTGAAAGGCTAGAAATCATTTCCCAGTTCAAGAGATCAGTTGATTTAGCGGCAGCAAGGTGTGAACCAAAAATATAATAAGTGTCGTCAACTTTAACGACAGAAGGGTCATGTACACTGACATTAGTAACCATCACGCTCCCTGATTCTGTGTATTCAACACTGCTACTTACACTGGGTTTTGCGCTTTGGGGTTCGGTAACTGCAAGAGACGAGTTAAGCTTAGTACCCTCTTCTTTGCCACAACCTGTCACAGCCAAAGAGCAGGCTATGACCATGGCTAATTTATTTAATTTCATTTTATGTGTCCTCTTGAAACTGGGATTCATTTTTTATTCGATTGTTGTCAATAAAATTGCCGCGTGCCTATATCAAACTAATAAGAACGTAGTATTGTAATTTTATAGTACGATTTAAAATGTGCAAATACTTTTGCAAAGGTAATTGATATGTAAACATGAAGTGTCAGTGTTTACAATATGTACAGCGTGATTTTAATTTTTTCAAGTTGCCAATTTGGGCGTTTTTTTCGCTGTTTTTACTTATCTGAAAGTGAGGATTTTCCAGTAAATATGTTTATTTGTATTACATTTAAGCGCTAAAAAGGGCTCTTTAAGAGCCCTTTTTGAGATTACTTGTCTTGTTTACTGAGACCTTCAGTGGTCATGATAATACGTTTAAGTGTGCCGTCTTCATTGTAGTAAAGTGGTTCGATAGCCACGGAACGACGAAAACGCCCACCACTTGGTTTGCCATCAATTGGTGGTACTGCACCTGTATGGTAAATAAAATAATCTTTACCTTTGTATTCGATAATTGATTGGTGGTTTGTTTCACTGTTGCCCGCGATTTCATTCAAGATACCTTTATATTCCCACGGTCCATGAATACTTTTACTCATTGCATAACAGATCTTCTCAGGGAACTCACAGGCGTACGATACATAGTAGTTATCATTTTTTTTATGCACCCATAATGCTTCTGTAAAGTTTGGCAAATCGATTGTTTTTATTTCCCCATCAAGCGAAAGTAAGTCATCGCTCAGCTTTACATATTTTGGCACTAAGTTACCAAAGAACATGTATGTATCGCCGTTTTCTTCGGTATAAATAGCAGGATCAATATCATCCCAATCATTCGGTGTGTGCTTGGTCATATCGTCTGTAACAAGCGCATGGCCTATGGCGTCTTTAAATGGGCCTGTCGGTGACTTAGACGTTGCAACACCAATAGCAAAGCCCGGTTTTGTATCGTTGTGGCGAACTGTGGTAAAGAAGTAAAAGGTGCCATCACGCTCAATCATGTGTGAAGCCCACGCTTCGCCTTTTGCCCACTTAAAGTCAGTGGCTTTCATAATTGGGCCATGCTTTTTCCAATTCACCATGTCGGTAGACGAAAAGGCGAGCCAGTCATGCATTTCGAAAAATACATCGTTATTAGGTGCTTCATCATGGCCTGTATAAAGGTATACGGTGTCGTTGTGAACAAGTGCTGCGGGATCTGCTGTAAAAACATCGGTAAATAATGGGTTTTGTGCAACGGCTAAGCTGCTCGAAAAAAGCAATGGCAGTGCTAACGCTTTCAATTTCTTCATGAGTGTCCTCTGTGACTAATGATTGTTGTACGAACTGCTGCTTTTGTGCTTAAAACTCATTCTAAATGACCAGATAATACACAGTGTACGCCTGATTATACTGAGTAACTGATTGTTTACATCGAAACAAATCAGCAAAAGTGCAGCAAAAATTAATTCTATATTGTATTATTGTATTTTAATCATAGTAGCATCAAAATTCGCTGGGTAAATAACTTGTTAGCCCTTTTTTGTCGCTCTAGGTGAACTAAAGACAAATTAAACAAGCAAATGATTACATGCTAAGTTTATGATAATAATCGGTATTAATGAATAACCAAAGCATAAACGCAGCACGCTTTAAGTTTGTAACATGTTATAATTGCGGCATTTTTTGTAAACATAATGGCAGTTATTTTAATTTGGCTTTTTGAGTTGACTGTCAAATAATCATACAATATGATTAAAGTTCAGGCAGCAATGTATTAACATAATAAAATATAGACTCACTTGCGCACCGTTTTGACAACACACGATGCACAATAAAGTGGTCACTCTTCGGTAACTGAATGGGGAAAGTTCAGCGGGCCGATATAACTATAATTTGGAGAACACCGCTTATGTTTAAAAGAACACACATAGCCAGTGCTGTAGTTATGGCATTTACCTGTCAATTTGCTTTCGCTCAAGAGCAAGCACCAAATACTCCTGAAAAGAACGTCGATGAAATGGAAGTTATTCAGGTATCAGGTATTCGCGGCAGTTTAAACAAAGCACTTGATGAAAAACGTGCAAGCGTTCAAATCGTGGATGCTATTGTTGCAGAAGATATTGGTAAATTCCCTGATAACAACGTAGTTGAAGCGCTTCAACGTGTGACGGGTGTACAAACAACGGGCCGTGGTGCAGGTGAAGTAAGTGCGGTTTCAATCCGTGGCCTTACTGACGTCAATACGACTATTAATGGTCGTGCTATATTTACTGGTGCGGGCCGTGATGTGGCACTGCAAGACATTCCAGCAAGCTTACTATCAGGTGTTACAGTTTATAAAACTCGTTCGGCAGATCAAATTGAGCGTGGTATCGCAGGGGCGATCGACATTAAAACGCATCGCCCATTCAACTTTGACGGTGAAAAAGTCGTTTTAGCGGCACGTGCTATTTATGCTGATCAGCCAGATAAAGTTGATCCAAATATCAGTGCGTTACTCTCTAACCGTTGGGACATCGATGGTGCAGGTGAGTTTGGTGCTTTAGTTAATATTTCATACGCTGAAACACATTATCGCGATGATACAATTACAGCAGGTGCAGCATTTCCATTTTTTACTGACAAGCCGCATCATAATTATTCACCGTATTCTCGAATCCCTGACCGTGACTCTCAAGATAATCTAATTTGGCAAGGTGGTTTAGAAAATGGTCTACCATCATCAGAGGGTTCTACGTTGAACGTAGAAGGTGAACCAACTGAGTATTTATTAGCGCGAGATGCTATTTTCGGTACTTCATTTACAGGTTTGCGTAAGCGCCCTGCAGCATCAATATCTTTGCAGTGGGCACCAAATGAAACACTTGAAATTACGGCGGAAGGTTTCTACACGGGTTACGAGAATCAATCTCAAAATGCGTTATGGTTTTCAAATACCTTTGAAACTGGTAACGGCTTTATTGAAACCCCCACAGTATTTGATGGCACTAACGTCGTTAAAGAAAAACAAGCAATCGGTGCTGGTGGCTTCCAAAGTGGTGACTATAACTCTGAAACAACAGATAGCTACTTATATGCATTAGGTGCCGAGTGGCAAGCAAGCGATTATCTAACTATTAAATCTGAAGTGGTTTATCAAGACAGTGAATATAAGTCGGACTTTTTTGCAATGCGTTTTGATCGCACTTCGTATGGTTTAGATGTTGACTTTAATGACAATGATGGTGTGCCAAGTATCTCATTTTGGGATGATCCAAACACCACAGTAAACGAAGCTGATATGGCTGCGATAGAAAATTGGAATGCTAGTACTATTTATGACAGTGCTGCTGGTAATAGCGGTGATGCCATCACTTTCACAATTGACGGTGAGTATCTTTTTGGCGGTACTTACATAGATAAAGTTCGATTTGGTGGGCGTTTCGAAAACCGTTCAGCACAAGAATTTACTAGAGATGATAATAAAGTTATTGGCAATACTTCAGTTGCAAGCCTAATGGAACAGCTAGTCGCTGCAGGCGCATCAGGAGATGGAAGTGGCTTAATTTTTAAAGTAGATGATTATTTTGATGGTCGTGCAGATGTATTTGATAGTTTCATTACTGCAGATGGTAGTTATTTACTGAAAAATGCCGATGCGGTTCGCCAAGTATATGATACTCAAGTTGAAGGTATAGCTAAATCTTTTGATATTGATGAAACTTCTTATGCATTTTATGCAACCACTAATTTCTTTTTAACGGAAGATATTAGTGGTGAATTTGGTTTACGTTATGTGAACTATGAACAAGACATGAAGTTTTATGATACAGATAACAATGGTGAGCTAACAACAGGTAAAAATAAAACAGATAAAATTTTACCAAGTCTAGTACTTAACTGGAACATCACTGATGACGTGGTAGGACGTGTAGCATATACAGAAACACTGCGTATGCCTAATTTTGCTGACCTGAACACGGTTGTAAGATTACAAGACCCACTAACTGATATACCTTATGGTACGGGAACGGGTGGTAATTCTAATTTACAACCGACAGAGTCAAAAAACTATGACTTATCACTTGAGTGGTACTTTGCTGATACAAGCTCAATTTACGCTGCTTACTTTAACCGCGAAATTGAAGGCTTAGTGTTACCTGGACGTAAGACTGAGATTCTTGAAGGTAATGATGGTGTAACTAGACCTTATGTGATTAGTACATCAGTGAATGCGTCAAACGGGGAGCTTTCGGGCTTTGAACTGGGGGCTGTCTATTTTCCTGAAAACTTGCCAGAAATGTTAAATGGTTTTGGTGTACAAGCAAGTTTCACACTACTTGATTCATCACAAGAAACTCCTGACTTTAATCGTGCTGGAGAGATTACAGAATATGTTAAGTCGCAAATGGCTGGCGTATCTGATGAGTCTTACAGCATCGTCGGTATTTACGAGCGTGATTCATTTGACATGCGTTTATCTTACGTGTGGCGTTCAGAGTTTTACACCGGTAACGAAGCAGCTAGCTTTGCTAATCCGATTCAGTTCTGGAGCCGCCCAGAGCAAAGTTTAGACTTCCAGTTTAGTTACAATGTAAATGATGACTTTGTTGTGACATTTGATGCAACTAATATCCTAGATGATGTGTATCAGAACTACTACGGTAAAGGTAACGATAACTTATTTAATTTCGGTAACGGTATCTATTCACGTACATTCGCGCTTGGTGCACGTTATTCTTTCTAAAATTCTTGAATAGACCCAAAACCCCGGCTTTGCTGGGGTTTTTTATTTTTCAGATTTGCTAGAAAGTGGGCGTGTTTGTTATTAAACGAAAAGAGTTGCGATTTAATTAGTATGATAATACTATCATTCGGGTTAGCATTAAATTTACAAAAATAACGAATGCAGTGGCCAAGCTGTGTAGTATCACATAGTTGATACACAGTATTGAAAGGTGTTCATTGCTTAAAATATTGAGTATTGGCTTAATATTTTCCAATTAGGGTGTGGTATGGAATCTCAAAAGTTATCCGTTGTAGAAAAAGTTGGCTTTGGTGCCGGCGACATGGCAGTGAATGTCATGGTTGCAGCGTTATTTTATTTTATGTCTTTTTTCTACACCGATATCTACGGACTGGATCCGGTTGATATGGGTGTGTTGTTTTTAGTGGCGCGTTTTGTTGATGCTTTTACCGATCCATTAATGGGGGTCATCACCGATAAAGTGAAAACCCGCTGGGGTCAGTTCCGCCACTGGTTCTTATTCTTGTCTGTACCGTATGGTTTGTCGGTTATATTACTATTTACTACGCCAGATCTTGATTACAACATGAAGCTGGCGTGGGCCTATGCAACTTACCTGTTTGCTACGTTGATGTTTACCGGTGTAGCAATCCCTTATATCTCTTATATTGGTGTACTCACTGCGGATCCTAAAGAGCGTTTATCTGCTAATGGTTACCGTATGTTTTTCGCAAAAATTGCCAATGTAGTGATTGTATTCTCAGTACCGCTACTTGCGTCTTACTGGGGAAATGGCAGCTTGTCGTACGGTTATAAACTCGCAATGGCACTGGTCTCTGCGTGTGCCGTGGCACTGTTCTTATTTTGTTTTTTTACTACACGCGAACGTATTACTCACGAGCCACAAACAGAGAGTGTGCTTACACAATTAAAAGTGCTGCTTAAAAACGACCAGTGGTTGTTACTGTGTGCAGCGTGTGTACTTGGTACCTTAGGGTATGCAATTCGCGGTAGTGTGGCAATGTACTATGCAACCTATTATTTAGGGGTGCCCGATTTAGCGGGGGCATTCACCAGTGCGGGTATTGCGGCGTCAATCGTATCGATGGTGGCAAGTACGTGGATCACGCAGCGTTACTGTAAAATGAAGCTATTCCGTCAATCACAAATCGCCGTGTTATTTATTTCATTGCTTATGTATTTTGTGGTCCAACCGGGTGATGTAATGATGGCATTCGTGCTTTATATCATCTTGTCATTTGTGGTTGATTTACATGCGCCTGTGTTCTGGTCTGCGATTGCAGAAGCTGTGGATTACGGTGAAATTAAAGACGGTGTGCGTGCATCGGGCTTATCATTTGGTGGTATTTCATTCTGCCAAAAAGCTGGTGGCGGTTTAGCTGGTTTAGCAGGGGGATTATTACTGGCATTTTTCGAGTACAAACCCAACGTTGAGCAAACGGAGTTTACCTTAATGGGCTTAGCACTCATGCTTACTATTATCCCCGGTGTATTCCACGCGTTACTTGGTCTTATTCTTAAAAAATACAAGATTACCGATGAGTACTATACGGACATGGTCATTCAAAAACGCCTACCAAAGTAACCTCCTCTTAAAACGCGCACGCTAACACAGTGTGCGCTTTGCTCTTTAAAATAACGGTTCGCTGGGAGACAGTAAGCATGAACACATTTAAAGTGAGTTATTTAGCAAGTCTGTGTGCTGCAATATTAACGGTGACTGCATGCAGTGAGTTGCCAATTGACAGCAAACAAGTCGCCTCTGTTGCGCATGCTGAACATGCCAGCGAACAACATTTATTTGCGCTAAACCAAGTAAGCTTAAGCGCCAGCCCGTTTTTACATGCGCAGCAAACTAATGTGCGTTATTTATTAGCACTTCATCCTGATCAGCTGCTTGCTCCTTACCTGCGTGAGGCGGGCCTGACACCAAAAGCGCCCAATTATGGTAACTGGGAAAATACCGGTCTTGATGGTCATATTGGGGGTCATTATTTATCAGCATTGAGCCTTGCTTGGGCTGCAACAGGGGATGAAGAATTAAAGCTGCGTTTAGATTACATGCTAAGCGAGCTTAATCGTGCTCAACAAGCCACAGGTGGTTACTTAGGCGGTATTCCTAATGGCGATGAAATGTGGCAGCAGATTGAAAACGGTGAAATCAAGGCTGATTTATTCAGTTTAAACGACCGTTGGGTACCACTTTACAATATAGATAAAATCTTCCATGGCCTTCGTGATGCCTACGAAGTTGCAGGAAGTAGCCAAGCAAAGCACATGTTATTTAAGCTAGGCGAATGGTTCTTAGCAACCACAGCGAAGCTAACTGATGAACAAGTTCAGCAGATGCTGTACTCAGAGCATGGTGGCTTAAATGATGTGTTTGCGGATATGTATGTTATTAGTGACGATGAGCGTTACTTAAAACTAGCGCGCCAGTTCTCTCATAACATCATTATTGAACCACTATTACACACAGAAGATAAGTTAACAGGCCTGCATGCCAATACGCAAATTCCCAAAATTATTGGTATGTTGAAAGTGGCGAATGCCAGCGATGATAAAGCATGGCAGCAAGGCGCTGACTTTTTCTGGAAAACAGTGAGCCAAGAGCGCTCGGTGTCCATTGGTGGTAATTCAGTACGTGAACATTTTCATGATAAAAGTGACTTTACGCCAATGGTTGAAGATGTTGAAGGCCCAGAAACCTGCAATACCTACAATATGATGAAACTCAGCAAGTTACTGTTTTTGAAAACCGCTGATACGCGTTATTTAGACTATTATGAGCGCGCCACATATAACCATATTTTATCGTCACAGCACCCAGAACATGGTGGCCTTGTTTACTTTACCTCAATGCGCCCAGGACATTACCGTATGTACTCGTCAGTGCAAGACTCTATGTGGTGTTGTGTGGGCTCGGGTATTGAGAATCACAGCAAGTATGGTGAGTTAATTTATAGCAATACGGGTAAAGAGCTATGGGTGAACTTATTTATTCCCAGTACGTTAAATTGGCAACAACAAGGCTTACAGATCACCCAAGACAGCCAATTCCCTGATGATACCAAGGTTTCACTCACGGTGAACCGGTTGTCTGAGGGACAAAGCTCAGAGTCTGTGATTAATATTCGTAAACCGTCTTGGCAACAAGGTGAACTGCGCTTTACGTTAAATGGAAAAGCCGTGACCGCGAGCGAAAAAGACGGTTACTACAGTATCAGCCATGCATGGCAAAGTGGCGATAAGCTTGCCTTTGAATTAGCGCCTAAGCTTTATACCGAGCAGTTACCGGATGGCCAAGATTATTATTCTGTCATGTATGGCCCCGTGGTTATGGCCACCAAAGTACAGGCTTTTGCGAATGAGCAGTTAAGCTTTGTTGCTGATAACAGCCGTATGGGTCACATTGCTGCTGGACCGACGTGCCCACCAGAAGCATTACCCATTATGCTCAGTGAACCTGCGCAATTTGTTGCTGATTTAACTCGTAAACCGGGCCAAGCGTTGGCATTTATCGCAGACAAAAATGTGGCGATTGCAAAGCAAGGCATTGGACAGACGGAACGCACGGAACTTATCCCATTTTTCCGCTTACACGACAGCCGCTATCAAGTGTATTGGCCACAGCAAAGCAAAGCTGAATTCACACAATTTGTAGCTGACGCAAAAGCGGCTGAGCAAGCGAAAGAGCAGCTTCGGTTATTAACCGTTGATCACATTACGCCGGGTGAGCAGCAACCAGAAGTAGAGCATAGCTTTAAAGGTGAAGGAACCCGCGCTGGTGTCAATAATGGCCACCATTGGCGCGATGCAACAGGTTGGTTTGAATATCAGCTTCGTAACCCCAATAAAAACGCTGCAGCATTACGTATTCGTTATTTTATCGGTGATGTGAATCGTCATTTCTCAATCATCCTTAATGGGGAGAAACTGGCCGCGGTAAGTTTACCTGTTGGCAACCCAAGCGATGAGTTTTACACCATTGATTACCCATTAACAGAGGCGATGAAACAGTCAGAAATGCTGACCTTGCGTTTCACAGCCAACCCAGATTCTGTTGCGGGTGGTATCTATGGCATTCGATTGATCAACGAGCAATAAAGAGTGAGCTATGTTAAGCAATAATGTGTTTGATAAAGCGGTGAAGCCGGTATTTTCGTCATGCTTAAAAGAGCAGCAAAGCGTTTACCAAACCCCTACGGGCCTTGGTTATCGTGTTATTGAGCAGGGAACAGGTGATAAGCCCCGCTGGGATGCAACAGTCACTGTGCATCAACGTGTAGTACTTAATAACGGTCGGGTGTTATTTGACACCCGTGCGGAGGGTGTACCTGTTGAGTATGAAATTGCCGAGGCGATTGTGGGCTTGCAAGAAGCATTGCAACTGATGAGTAAAGGCAGTCGTTTTGAAGTATTAATACCCCCTCATCTTGCGCGAGATGTGTACAGTACATTTATTGCTACAAAGCATGAACAGGATTGCCAAAGCCCGATGCGAGTTGATATCACCCTGCTTGATTTTAATTAATAATACCAACTTAAAATCTCAAAATAGATCACTTGAGTAAATAAAAAACCTGCAAAATTGCATAATGCCAGTCAGTTAAGAGCTGACTGGCATTTTCTTTTGTAAGGATACTTATTTGGTTTCCTTCTTATCACCCTTGGATAATGCCTGTCTGGTAGCCTATCGGGTAAGATAAACAACCTAAGTGTTTTCAGTAACTCATCATAATGAACAGGTAACTTACTTGCACTATGTATTGGCGTAAACATGAAGAAAGCGATTACCTGCCGCATAGATTGGCTAAAGCTTAATTGAGTAGGCAAGATATCTTCTTCTTTAGTTGCATCAAGCATGATTATACGTATTAAGTTGTAAGCGAGTA
>NZ_LYPI01000024.1:0-62301 GCF_001938575.1 Pseudoalteromonas sp. PAB 2.2 | reverse complement strand
CCTTGGTGAGCCATTACCTCACCAACTAGCTAATCCCACTTGGGCTGATCTTATGGCGCGAGGCCCGAAGGTCCCCCGCTTTGGTCCGAAGACATTATGCGGTATTAGCAGTCGTTTCCAACTGTTGTCCCCCACCATAAGGTACATTCCCAAGCATTACTCACCCGTCCGCCGCTCGTCAGCAGAGTAGCAAGCTACTCTCTGTTACCGCTCGACTTGCATGTGTTAGGCCTGCCGCCAGCGTTCAATCTGAGCCATGATCAAACTCTTCAATTAAAAGTTTTTTCTGTCCTTCCCATTAAGGGAGCGGACATGCTCAATGAATTCTGAATTTATTTAACATCTTTCGATGTTGAATTGACTGTGCTGAAATAAGTAAACTTATTTCTGTTGGTCACTCAGTTCAATTGAGACTCTAAATTTGTTTGTCTTACTACCTAAGTAGCTCGACTGTTAGAACTCAATCTGTACGAGTGCCCACACAGATGATTGTTTTATATTGTTAAAGAACAGTGCGACTTCGTCGCTAGGGATGCGTATAATACATCCTTATTTTTTAGAGTCAACACTTAATTTTAAACTTTCTTTTGAAGATTTAAAACCGAAGTTTTACTTAACTCTCTGTTACGTTGCTTAGCGTCTTTCGTTGCTGCATCCCGTCTCAGTGGGGTCGCATTATAGGGAGATGGATTTTTTACGCAAGCACTTTTTTCAATAAAATTTAAAAAAACGCACTGTTCGCTCAGCTTTTGAGCTAAACGCCCTAAAACTGAGTGTTTAACAATCAACTTTAGCGCCTTTTAGTGAATTTTCTTACTTCACTGTTACACTAGAGCTAGCGCATTTTGACGATTTAAGGTGAATTTATGACTATCCGTTCTTATAAAGGGATCACTCCTACATTTGATAACAGTGTTTATATTGATGAATCATCCGTTTTAGTCGGTGATATCACGCTTGGCAAAGACAGCAGTGTGTGGCCTTTAGTTGCAGCACGTGGTGATGTTAACTATATACGCATCGGTGAGCGTACTAATATTCAAGATGGCAGTGTTCTTCATCTTACCCGAGCAAGTAAGTCAAACCCTGACGGTTATCCACTTATTATTGGTGATGATGTCACTGTTGGACATAAAGTGATGTTACATGGCTGCCAACTAGGCAACCGTATTCTTGTTGGCATGGGTGCCATTGTTATGGATAACGCTATCGTTGAAGACGATGTAATTATTGGTGGAGGCTCATTAGTCCCCCCGAATAAGCGGTTAGAGTCTGGTTACTTATATGTCGGAAGCCCTGTCAAACAGGCTCGCCCTCTCACTGAGCAAGAGCGTGCCTTTTTAACATTATCTGCTGACAATTATGTGCAACTTAAAGATGAATATATAGCAGAGAGTTAAAAGACCTCTGTTAATACTATTTGTCCTGCCGAGTTGTACTGCTCGTCTTCTATTAATTGCTCGGCCAGTTCTTCATAGTCAAAGCGGTGTGTTTCAAAGTAATTGATCGCGCCGCTTTGATCAGCAAAATCATATTTATCCGTGTCGATAACACACTCGACCATCATTCCACTGACTTGTGCATAAAACACAAGCAGTTTGTCTTGTGCCTTGTATTCAACTCTATCTATAAATTGAATCGCTTGGTTCATGCGAGTTCTCCACTTTTTAATGCAGCAACCACGGGCAGTATTTCTGGCATTTTATTACGCCATATATAATAAGCTTGTGCGGCTTGTCCAACCAACATGCCACTGCCATCCAGTGTAATACAGCTAGGATTAACGGCTTTAACCCAGCTTATAAATGCGGTGGCGTGATTGGCGTAAAACATATCGTAGGCACATGAGCAGTGAGCGACATGCTCTTGAGCAATACCGGGTAAGTCACCTGTAACACTGCTCGAAGTAGAATTAATCACGATATCATAGTGTTCATTCGGTATTTCATCTAAAGCGCACCCTTTAACATCTCCTTGCTCTGCAAAAATAGAAGCTAACATATGTGCTTTTTCGGCAGTGCGATTCGCGATGATCAACGTCGCGATACGCTCATTTAAAAGAGGTTGAATTACGCCACGTGCTGCACCGCCGGCACCAATCAACAAAATCCGTTTTGCTTTTAACGTGACATTATTGGCCAGTAAGTCTTTCACTAAACCTATACCGTCAGTGTTGTCGCCAAATAAACGACCATTGTCAAGGCGTTTAATCGTATTTACCGCACCGGCGACTTTCGCTTGTTCACTTAGCTCATCAACCATTGCATACGCTTGCTCTTTAAAAGGCAAAGTAACATTAGCACCTTTGCCACCCGCAGCGAAAAAGCGTGATACGGTTTTTTCAAATGCATCGGTTGGTGCTAAAATGGCGCTGTAATCAATTTGCTCACCTAATGAGGTCGCAAACTGTTTATGTATTGCGGGTGATTTCGAGTGTTTTATTGGATTTCCAAAAACCGCGTATTTATCCATAGTGAAGCAACCTCTTTGCCTTGTAGAGCTTTATTAATATTATGATTAAACGACTTTTTTCTAAATCGAAAGCAGAGCCTGAAACACCCACGCCAGAAAAAACACCTTACGAAATTATTGGTGGTGAAGCCGGTGCTCGTGCCATTGCAAACCGATTCTACGACATAATGGCCTGTGATGAATACGCCAAACCATTATATGATATGCATCCACAACCACTTGATAGAATTCGCCAAGTGTTTTTTGAATTTCTTTCCGGTTGGTTAGGCGGCCCCGATCTCTTCGTAGAGAAATATGGTCATCCGATGCTCAGAAAGCGTCACATGCCATTCCCAATTGATCAAGACCTACGTGATCAATGGATGTATTGTATGAATAAAACGCTGGATATCGAAATCGATAATCCTTTATTGCGTGAAGGGTTAAGACAGTCTCTTTCACAACTTGCCAGCCACATGATCAATCAACATTAATTAGCTAAGCTTGAGCTATATCAATATACGCTTTTTCTAAATAAAGATAATACTCTTTCCTTAGTTTAGTGGAAGCGTCGTCAAGTGAAGTCTATCCAATTTAAAATTTATACATTGCTTGCAATTACTGGTGTGCTGGTCTTATTTGCCAGCATATTTAGCAGTGCTCAGCAGCAACAAGCCCTCGCGCAAGATACCGTTGAAAGTAATATTAAGTTACTAGCCGATAACTACTTTGACTCTATCAATACCATGATGTTAACAGGCACAATGGCAAACAGAGAAATTCTGAGTAATAAATTAAGAAGCCATGAAAACATTGAAGACGCGCACATTATCCGCAGCGCTATTGTTAATAAGCTCTACGGCCCCGGAAATGCGAACCAAGCAGCGAATACTGACGCTGAGCGCGATGCATTAAAAGGCACCGAAGCGCTGTATATCGATAAAAACAACAGCACCATGACCTACTTAAAACCCATGTTTGCAACACGTGATTATAAAGGCACGAACTGTCTAGGGTGCCATCAAGCACAGGAAGGTGATGTTCTTGGGGTGGTAAAAATCAGTTATTCACTGGCTGATATTGAGCATGAAGTGTCACAAAACACCTTGATGAATACTTTATTGTTATCAACCATTTTTATTGCTGCTTTTATGCTACTGGCCATGTTATTCAGAAAGATTTTTATAAAACGATTAAAAGTCATCAGTCATACCATGCATTTAGCAACCACCAATAAAGATTTGAGCCTCAATATTAATGATGACCACAATGACGAGTTAAGTTCATTGGCCACCAGCTTTAACCACATGATTAGCGCCTTTAAAGACAACATTGCGCAAGTGTCGCATTCATCTAAAGTGCTGATCCACTCAGCCGAGAGCATCTATGCTTCGGCCGACGCCACAGAGCAAGCCATATTGCAGCAAAAACAAGGCACAGACTCAGTGGCTGCTGCGATAAATGAACTTGAAAGCTCATCAAGTGAAGTGAAAAATACCACTCACTTTGCGTCTGAAAAATCAGAACACAGTAACCAACTTGCACAGCAAAGCTTAGAAGTAGCGGAACACACCGAGCTGAGTATTAATCAGCTTGCAGCAGATGTAAGAGCAGCCGCAGATCAAGTATCACAATTGCAAGCGCAAACCCTCGATGTTGGTAAAGTTCTTGAAGTGATCAGCAGCATTGCCGAGCAAACCAATTTACTGGCCTTGAATGCAGCCATTGAAGCGGCACGTGCAGGTGAAGCTGGACGAGGCTTTGCGGTTGTTGCTGATGAGGTAAGAACGTTGGCGAATAGAACACACGACTCAACAGACGAAATTCGCCGCACTATTGATAAGTTACAACACGAGGCGGCCCAAACGGTCAATACCATGAATAATTCGAGTGCAGAAGCCGATGAGCGGGCTGTGCAAGTAAAACAAGTGGCAAAAGCACTGCGTGATATCTCAGCACAGATGAGTGAAATAAACCAACTCAACGTGCAAATTGCCGATGCCACAGAGCAGCAAAATTTAGCCGCAGAAGAAATAAACCAAAGTGTTGTCGCGATTAGTGATAATGCCGAACATTCCTTGGTTGATGCCCATGAAAATCAAAAAGTCAGTGAAGAGTTAGTCTCGTTAGCACGCTCTTTAGATGAGCAAGTAAGGCGTTTTAAATTAAGCTAAATTGCGCACTTTATGCACAACTGATAGAGTAGAGAACACTATTTCGCGACAGATATGGACGTTTAAATGAAATATACCCCTACTCTTTTAGTGTGTGCAGGTTTAGTGTGTGCTGGGCTTATTGCCGTTTTGTATGCTTCATTCTCTCGAGACTCACATCCCTTCACTGAAACGGCCTACTCAAACGACCTGCTTTACCACGATGATATTCAGTTTATTGCCAACTCACTGCTTACTTCAGATAAAACAACTAAAAGTGATGATTATGAACAGCTCATTATAAAAGGCTTTGACACATTGATTCAGCACCCTGAATTTTATGAAGTGAAGCTCGACTTTTATGCGTGTGATAACACAAAGTGTCTAACGCAAATCAGTGCTCCCATTAAGACTTCTGAGCATGAGCTGGCTATTTTGAAAAGCGAAATTTTATTTAGCATTTTGGCAGAGCTGCCAAGCAGAAAAAACGTTGTCACCACCGTAGATAATGACAACGCAAAGTTGTTTAGAGTTATTTCAGCACTCGATTAAAGCTGCCACTGACGAGCAATAAGCGCTTCTTCTGTTGTGTTAAGCCATGCTTGTGGGCGTAAATAATATTGATATAGCTTCGCTTCAGGACTATCCACCGCAGGTGCATAGTTATATTCCCAGCGCGCTAATGGTGGCATCGACATCAAAATAGACTCTGTACGCCCGCCGGTTTGTAAACCAAATAAGGTGCCTCGGTCCCACACTAAATTAAATTCGACATAACGGCCGCGGCGATAAAGTTGAAAATCTCGCTGTTGCTCTGTTGTTGGTGTCTCTTTTCGACGCTCAATAATAGGTAAATAAGCGTCTAAGAACCCATTACCAACGGCTTGCATGAAAGCAAAGCTTTGCTCAAAGCCAAGCTCATTTAGGTCATCAAAAAATAAACCACCTACTCCGCGAGTTTCACTGCGGTGCTTTAAGTAGAAATAATCATCACACCAGGTTTTATATTTATCGTAAACACCGTCACCGAACGGCTGACATAAATCATGCGCAACTTGATGCCAATGCTGTACATCTTCAAAAACAGGGTAATAAGGTGTTAAATCAAAACCACCACCAAACCACCAGATAGGCGCTTCCCCGTCTTTTTCAGCAATAAAAAAGCGTACATTAGCGTGACTAGTTGGAATGTGTGGGTTTTTTGGGTGGATCACCAGCGATACACCACACGCATGGAAACTACGACCAGCAAGTTCTGGACGATGAGCCGTCGCTGATGCTGGCATCGAAGCACCAAATACATGCGAGTAGTTGACTCCTCCTTGCTCAATAATATCTCCCCCTTGAATCACCCGCGTACGACCACCGCCGCCTTCTTCGCGCTGCCAATTATCTTCAACAAATGTTGCTTTGCCATCGGCGTTTTCAAGGCCCTTACAAATGCTATCTTGTAGGGCCATTAGGTATGTTTTTACTTGTTGGAGTAGCTCGCTTTGCATGTTTATCCTCTGAATACTTTGCCGGTCATTGCATCTTTAATCACACTAGGTTGACTATTGCCACCGAGTGGCTCATCGACATAAAAATCAACACGATCAGCGAACTCACTTTTAGCGTGCGTAATACTCATCACTGTAGGCTGGCCGGTTAAGTTTGCGCTGGTTGAAACCATTGGTTTACCAAACTGCTGGCAAAGGGCTTTAACAGTTGGATGATTAGTGACACGTACAGCAATACTATCAAACTGGCCTGTTAACCACTTAGGTGTCTCTTTTGCCGCTGGCATGACCCATGTAATTGCACCCGGCCACTGCGAAAAAATATCAGCACGTTTATCCATCGGGATCTTAGCATCATCAACATACTTTAATAACTGACCATAATTATCAGCAATTAAAATTAAGCCTTTTTCAACGGGGCGTTGTTTGATTGCTAGTAGCTTTTCTACAGCAGCTTGATTATCAGGGTCACAGCCAAGACCGAATACTGCTTCGGTTGGGTAAACAATCACACCGCCTTGTTGTAATGCATCAATGGCATTGGCAGGTTGAGCAACAGGATCAGACAAAGAAACTCTCCTAATTTAAGCAAATAACGAGTGTATTAAGATTCTATAAGCTTGTGCATACACGACTTCTGAGGGCATTGTAGCACAACACCCGAGGCCATTTTCTTTTCAGTCATAACAGGCCACTGGCACGCTGGGCATACCTGAGCAACGGGTTTATGGTTCAGTGTGTATTTACATCGAGGGTAGCAGTCACAGGAATAAAAGGTCTTGCCAAATTTATTGCTACGCGCAACCAACTGCCCTTTTTTACACTTAGGGCACGCGGGCAAAGTGGGTGCATCGTCAGCATCTTCATCATGCGCTATGTAGTGACAGTCAGGGTAACCTGTACATCCTATAAACATACCGTAACGACCATTCTTGATCACAAGCGGTCTAGTACACTCGGGACATGCACTGTCTTCGAGTACTTTAATTTGCTGGCTGTCATGATGAGCAAGTGGGCGAATATAGTCGCATTTAGGGTAACTGGCGCACCCTAAAAATGGGCCTGATTTAGAGTGTCGCATAACCAATTCAGAACCACATTTAGGGCAAACCTCATACTCTTTTTCTAACGCATGTTTATCTGCAGAAAAAAGAGAATGGTCGATTTTACTCATAAGATTCCTGTGAGGCTGGCTAATTTTCGCTTAATATACCCAAACTAAGCAAAGATACAAGCAAAGTCGAAAGCGACGAGCCACCATGCTCTGCCAGCGGCAATGCATTAATGAAGCACGTCGGCTGGTTCGTCAAAGATCAGGTCTTCCATTTGCGCATATGCTTGCTCTGAGCCGGGCACATTAAATAGCACCATTAACACCACCCATTTTAAATCTTCTAAATGGATAAATGGTTTATCAAGGGCGCACAATCTATCAATAACCATTTCACGGGTTATTGTATTGATGACACCGATTTGCTCAATAAACATTAAGAAGCCTCGGCATTCTGTGCTCAACATTTGGCATTCGCTATCTGTGTAGATGCGCGTAGCATGTTGTGGCTGCGCATTTAAATAAGGGCACACATCACTTTGTTGCAGATCTGCGAGCTGCTCAAGCCAATCAAGTGCTTTGTAGATTTCAGGTTTGTTAAAACCAGCACGCACCAACTCATCGGTGAGCTCGTTTTCTTCCGTGAAGATTTCAGCTTCGCTATGGATATAGTTTTCAAAAAGATACATGAGGATGTCAAACATATTTATGTCCTCCAAGTCTTATATAACCATCTAGCACTCGTTCGACTTTATCGGCGAGCTCTAGGTCAAGTAACCGAGCTTGTACTTCATCGATTGGTAGTTGGCTGCGTTGAGTTATTACATCCACGCTGGTTACCTCAAACCCTATACTTTTGAACACTGGGCAGTCGAGTTCATCTGCAATAGGCTGTTCTATATTATATAGACTGTTTTCACAAAAAAAGCTCACTTCATCAAGAATGTCACTCACATTTTCAACTAATTTAGCCCCTTGCTTAATTAAAAAATGACTCGCCTCTGAGAGAGGGTTCTTAATTGAACCCGGTACTGCAAACACTTCTTTATTTTGCTCTAAGGCATAACGCACAGTGACTAAAGAGCCGCTTTTTATTTGCGCTTCTACAATTAATACCCCTAATGACAAACCAGAGATAATGCGATTACGACGCGGAAAATTTGTCGCATTGGCAGCGGTTCCTGGCAAAAACTCCGACACCAACAAGCCGCGTTCTGCCACGTGCTTAGTTAATAATTTATGACGTTTAGGGTAGGTAATATCAAGCCCCGTCCCAAGCACTGCAATTGTATTACCACTTCCCGCTAAAGCCCCTTTATGCGCTGATCCATCAATCCCCAGCGCCATACCCGACGTTATCGTCATACCGAGTAATGACAACTGATGCGCAAACTCAGCAGCAATCTCTGACCCCGTAGGGGTTGCATTGCGACTGCCCACTATTGCTATTTGTGGCGACGTTAATAATGCAACGTTACCCAAACAAAATAACAGTAAAGGCGCACTGGCAATGTGTTTCAATAAAGGCGGATAGCAATCATCAAAGTAACAAATTACGGTTAATTGCTGTTGCTTAATAAGGGTTTGGTAATGTTCAACCTGATGCCAATCGGTATTGGTGAGGTTATTAGCTTGGCTTTGTGTTAAGCCTAAACTCTGCAATTGTGCGTTAGTCAGAGCGAAGAGTTCACTCAGTTCGTGTTTTTGGCTTAGCGCTATAAGGGTTTTAACCCCTATCCCTTTACATAAATAAAAGGCAAGCCAGTGAGCTAGCTTGCCTGAATACTGTTCCATGCTCCCTCCTTAGAGCGTCCTCAGAGGAGTTAGTTTATGACGGCATAATCTCCAACTCTAATAGGATGCTGATTTTTTACAATCAGTGCATAACTGACGGTATCGTAAACCTTAAATACCATTAGCTCACCGACTTTCTCCTTTGGCATATGCCATACTTTACTGTCTTCGTCCGCCTCTACACCTAAAAAGTCATTCGTATCAGTGATTAACTTTTCAAGGCTGGTTGAATCTTCGCGATAGCGCGGACCATTTGCGCCATCAAACACTTCTGGAGACTGACGTTGAATATCAAGTACAAAACCAGGTTTAACTTGGTCTGACCCTAAATTTAGCACAACAATATCCATTGTACTAAATTCACGAAGTTCAGTGGCAGACGAAATAATTGTGCCATTCATTGTGGTATCAGGGCGTTTCATTGTGAAGTATGCCGGCAGCAATTGACCATCCATTGCTGGCATCAAGAAATCATTTGGTCTAATTTCTTGTTTAATCAACTCAATTTTCACTGAAGCCGGGATCCCATTAGCAACATCACCGCTTCTAAATGCACGCACAATGGCGACCAACTCTGCTTTATTAGCCAACACTTCTTGTGAAGTCGGGTCAATTAACTCAGAGCCTTTACGATATACTGCATACGCTTCATTTAGGTTTAAGTCCCCTTTTACGTACAGAATATGATCCATCGTGTTCATTTTAGTATTAACGCTGGCACCTAAGATATACGGTTTTTCAGCAATCACATCCGCGCTAATAGCCTGCTCATAACTTAAGTAAGGACGCAATAATTCCAGGGGTAAAGTCGGTACGGCCTGCTTACCTTTCGGAGTTATTCGCCCTTCAGGAGACAGCTTTTTATAGCGCGCATTCTTCACGAGACGCGGATTTCCATCTTTATCGTAGATTAAAGTGAGCGCATCACCGGGGTAGATTAAATGTGGATTAGCAATTTGCGGATTCATTTGCCATAAATCAGGCCACTGCCATGGTTCATTGAGATACACGCCAGAAATGTCCCAAAGCGTATCACCCTTTTTCACAACATATTGTTTTGGAGCATCTTTTTTTATTGTTAACACATCAGCAGATGCTGTAAAAGCGCAGCTAATGGCTAACATAGCCGCAACTAATGGATGTCTCATTTGGCTTCCTTGTGTTGTTTTTAGATTATTATCAACCAAAACCTGTTAAAGGTGAACACGAATGGCTAAAATAAGAGCATACAATACCCTAAATGAATCACAAGTGTAAAAGGTAACTATGGCTAGGTTAGAAGTTTTAAGATTTCCGGATGAGCGTTTACGTACAATCGCGAAAGAAGTACCAGAAGTAAACGACGAAGTTCGTCAAATCGTCAAAGATATGCTTGAAACGATGTATGACGAAAACGGTATCGGCTTAGCAGCTACGCAAGTAGATATCCACCAGCGAATCGTGGTCATCGATGTCTCTGAAGAACGTGACCAACCACTGGTATTAATTAATCCAGAAATAACTCAAAAAGATGGCTCAACAGTGAGCGAAGAAGGTTGTTTATCTGTTCCTTATTCATATGCGAAAGTTGACCGTGCAGAAACAGTCACTGTTAAAGCGCTTAACGAACATGGCGAAGCATTCAGTTTAGATGCTGATGAATTACTGGCTATTTGTATTCAGCATGAGCTTGATCATCTTAAAGGCACCCTGTTTATTGATTATTTATCGCCATTAAAGCGCCAACGTATCCGTAAAAAGCTTGAAAAAGAAGCAAAGCTCGCTGCTAAATAATAAGTTTATCGATAGGAATTTCTGTGACACAACCATTACGCATTATTTTTGCTGGTACGCCAGACTTTGCTGCGCGCCATTTACAAGCACTGATTGATTCAGAGCATGACATTGTTGGCGTGTACAGCCAACCAGACCGCCCTGCGGGTCGCGGTAAAAAACTAAAAGCAAGCGAAGTAAAAGAGCTGGCTGTTGCTCATAATTTGCCCGTTTTTCAACCTGAGTCTCTTAAGTCAGATGAGGCGCTCGCTGAGCTACAAACCCTTAACGCCGACATCATGATTGTGGTCGCGTATGGCTTATTGCTACCTAAAGCAGTTTTAGAGACACCTCGCCTTGGTTGCTTAAATGTTCATGGTTCGATTTTACCGCGTTGGCGCGGTGCAGCACCGATTCAACGTGCAATTTGGGCTGGCGACAATGAAACCGGCGTAACCATAATGCAGATGGATGAAGGCTTAGATACCGGCGATATGCTCCATATTAGTCGCTGTCCAATCGATAGCGCAGAAACCAGCAGTTCACTTTACGACAAGCTTGCGGCACTTGGACCTGATGCGCTCATTAGTACGATAAACCGCCTTGCTGCCGGTGAGATAGTACCTGAAAAACAAGATGACAATCTTGCCAATTATGCGAAAAAGCTCTCTAAAGACGAAGCAAACATTGATTGGACCCAGGACGCAGCACAAATTGAGCGTAATATTCGCGCCTTTAATCCATGGCCTGTTTGCTTTACCCAAATGGCAGGTCAAACGGTAAAGATTTGGCAGGCTGAAATCGTCTCTCACACCGCTGAAGCAGGTAAAATTATCGCCGCTGATAAGCAAGGTATTACCGTTGCCTGCGGTCAAGATGCACTTAAGATCACCCTACTTCAACCGCAAGGCAAAAAACCAATGGCAGTGAGCGATTTTTTAAATGGCCGCAGCGACTGGGTTGAACCTGGCTCAGTATTAGGGCAAAACAATGAGTAATGTTAGAGCACTTGCTGCTGAAACTCTGTATAACGTGGTTGATAAAGGTGCATCGTTAAACCAAGAATTGCCCTTTGCAAGCCAAGGTTTATCGCCAAAAGATAAAGCCTTACTACAACAAATTTGCTACGGTGTGCTGCGTTATTTACCTAGCCTCGAAAATTACTGTCAGCAACTTTTAGATCAACCGCTAAAAGGCAAGCGCCGTATTTTTCAGTTCTTGCTGTATGTGGGCATTTACCAACTTCAGCATATGCGTGTTCCACCGCATGCCGCTATCAGTGAAACCGTTAATGCATTACAACAAATGCGTGCGCTAGGTTTAAAAGGCTTAATCAACGCTATTTTACGAAGTTTCCAACGTGAACAAGCCGAGCTTGAAGAAAAAGCCAAGCAAATCCCTGTTTGCCAATACAACCACCCAGGGTGGTTTATTAAGCACGTTACAGCAGCCTACCCTGATAACTGGCAAGATATTCTTGAAGCAAACCAACAACAAGCTCCAATGTGGTTACGTGTAAATCAAGCACAATATAGCACGCAAGAATACAGCGACATGCTCAAAGCAAATGACATTGAACACAGCCTCAATGCTGATTTTCCAGATGGTATTAAACTTGCCAAGCCATGCGATGTATTTTCTTTACCTGAGTTTGAAACAGGTGCATGCTCTGTTCAAGATGCGGCGGCGCAGTTAGCAGCACGTTTTTTAGATCCACAAGATGATGAGCTGATTCTTGATGCCTGTGCAGCGCCAGGCGGTAAAACCTGCCATATTTTGGAGCTTGCTGATGCCGATGTATTAGCACTAGATAGCGACAGTGAACGCTTAGAGCGTGTAAAGCAAAATTTAGTACGTATTGGCCTTGCCGCTGATTTGCAGTGTGCCGATGCATCACAGCCGCATATTTGGTGGGACGAAAAGCAGTTCGATCGAATTTTACTTGATGTGCCTTGTTCTGCCACCGGTGTTATTCGTCGCCACCCTGATATTAAATGGTTGCGTAGAGCATCAGATATTGAAGACCTTGCACACTTACAAGGTGATATTCTCAACAGTATCTGGCCTCTGCTTAAACCGGGTGGTACGTTAGTGTATGCAACCTGCTCAGTGTTACCACAAGAAAATCAGCAACAAGTTGCCACGTTTCTTGCTAACAACAGCAATGCAGAGCATATACCACTGCATGAAAACGATACTCCAACGTTACCTGGCTTGCAATTGCTACCGGGTGAGAGCGATGGTTTCTACTATGCAAAGCTAGTTAAAAAACATTCATAAGAATACACCATGAAAATAATCATACTCGGTGCCGGACAAGTCGGCGGCACATTAGCAGAAAACCTCGTTGGTGAGCAAAACGAGATCACAGTGGTTGATATCGACGGTAACCGCTTACGCGAGCTGCAAGATAAGTACGATCTACAGGGGGTTACTGGTCACAGTGCTCACCCAGATGTACTGCGTCGCGCAGGCGCAGAAGACGCCGATATGATTATTGCGGTAACCAGTTCTGATGAAGTGAACATGGTTGCCTGCCAAGTCGCCTACAGTATTTTTAATACGCCCACCAAAATTGCGCGTATTCGCTCAGAGCAATACTTAAAGTACCGCGAAAAGCTGTTCCATAATGACGACTTACCGGTTGATCACTACATTGCTCCAGAAGCCTTAGTGACTAAGTATATTCGTCGATTAATAGACTATCCGGGTGCTTTACAAGTGCTGCAGTTCGCTGATGGTATGTTATCACTGGTTGCAGTAAAAGCTTACTATGGTGGCTTATTAGTTGGGTATGCGCTGTCGGCATTGAAAGAACATATTCCCAATGTAGAAACCCGTGTAGCAGCAATTTACCGACAAGGTAAAGCAATTAAACCACTCGGCACAACCGTGATTGAGGCTGACGATGAAGTGTTCTTTATCGCCGCAACAAAACACATTCGAGCGGTCATGAATGAGCTGCAAAAACTTGAACGCTCATACAAGAAAATCATGATTGCAGGTGGGGGTAATATTGGTGCAGGTTTGGCGCGCTCACTAGAAAAAAATCACAGTGTTAAACTTCTTGAGCGTAATAAAGAACGTGCGGCACAGCTCTCTGAGTTACTCGACAATACCGTTGTGTTCTGTGGTGACGCCTCTGATCAAGAACTGCTCTCAGAAGAGCACATTGAACAAGTTGATGTGTTCATTGCTGTTACAAACGACGACGAAGCAAACATTATGTCGGCCATGCTTGCTAAACGCATGGGCGCACAAAAAACCATGGTGCTGATCCAACGCGGCGCCTATGTTGACCTCGTTCAAGGCGGTGAAATAGATATTGCCATTTCACCACAACAAGCGACTATCTCAGCTCTGTTAACGCATGTTCGCCGCGGTGATATCGTTAACGTTTATTCATTACGTAAAGGCGCGGCTGAAGCAATTGAAGCCGTAGCCCATGGCGATGAACATACATCGAAAGTTGTTGGCCGCGCGATTGCCGATATCAAGCTACCCGCAGGCACCACTATTGGTGCAATTGTGCGTAATGACGATGTACTCATTGCTCATGATGATACGGTGATTCAGTCGGGTGACCATGTGATCATGTTCCTAATCGACAAGAAACACATCACGGTTGTTGAAAAGCTGTTCCAAGTCAGTGCTATTTTCTTATAGACCAAAAACATGAAAATAAAAAAGCAGCCATGACGGCTGCTTTACGACTCTTGAAGTGAAAGTAGTTAACCAGAGTCTCTGGTTACGAACCTATTGAATCTGTGCGAACTCTTCTTTTGAAAGCTCTCCGTTACCATCGCTATCAAGCTCAGGAAATAGTTTTTCAAGCTGCATATTTACTGATGCTTCTTCTTTGCTGATCACGCCATCGCCGTTGGTATCAAATGTAGAAAAACTGACGCCTTGAGCAAACGCTGCTGATGACGTTGCTAATGCTAAAATAGCCAATGTTGTGTTGATGTGTTTCATAATAACTGCCTCAAAATTTGAAAAGAGTGAAGTCCGTTTCTGAGATCCCTGTTTAGTGGAAATTGGCTTTGTTACTCGGCCGCTGAAAATTCTGTTTCAGTCAGTACGCCATCACCATCGACATCCAGTGTTTTAAATTGTGACATGATTTTTGCGTCGACTGATGCTTCACTTTTGCTTATCACGCCATCGCCATCTACATCCAATGTATCAAAGTCAGTGGCAGCAAAAACAGCTGAAGAAGATGCAAGTGCAATTAGGGCTAGTGTTTTATTTACTGTCTTCATAATCATATTCCTTCAATATTTAACTAAAAAAGTGTTAGCTGATCACACGCTCCTGGTTGTTCTTTGTCATGGATTCCCTTATCCATTTAGGCTGTCTTTGGCAGCTCAGAACTAATCAGCTAGATAACTTGGCTTGCTTAATTTCATTAAGCTTTTGAAAATTCTTGTTTTGATAACTCACCGTTACCGTCAGTGTCTAATTCGCTAAACTTACTCATTAGCTCTGCATCGACGGATGCTTCGCTTTGGCTAATAACGCCATTGCCATCAACGTCTAGCGTTTCGAAATCGCTCATCGCAAATGCGGCTGATGAAGAGATAAGTGCCACAAGGGCTAATGTTTTATTTACTGTGTTCATAATGTAATCCTTCAAATAGTAGCTTTAAGTAAGAAGTCCTTTTCAATGTGTCCTTACACTGAAATTATGCTTTCGCGAACTCTTCTTTTGATAGTTCGCCATTACCGTCGGTATCAAGCTCTTTAAACTGGCTCATTAACGGTGAGCTTACAGATGCTTCGCTTTTACTGATTGCTCCATCGCCATCGACATCTAGCGTTTCAAAATCCACCGCTGCAAATGCAGTTGATGAAGCGACAAGGGCGATAAGTGCACATGTTTTGTGTAACGTTTTCATAATCACTATTCCTTCAATGTTGTCTAAACTGCGATAGAGGACTAATTCCTAAATCAACTTTCTCTGTGTTCGCTTTAACTATTTCAACTTCAATGCCAAAGTTTAAAAAACGCCATAAATCATGAGGTTAAATTTATTTTTTAGTAAATTAGGGGAAAACTGGCTGTTATTTTGTTGCTTTTTAGCAACAAGCAATGAGGTGAGAAAATTTTTTGTCTATTAATCAATAAGTTAAAAAAGCAAAAACAGAGACATCTGCCGTTTTTTGTCACTAAAACAGAGAAAATATTGCGTGTGGGGGCTAAACCGTAGATGAATGGCAACACGCCTCAAAAAAAATAAAAATATTTTTAACGCTTAATCATCTGATTTAAATAGGTTTTATATATTTATATCGATTATTTTTGATTAATTTTTAGAGAAAAAGTGAAAAACAGTCATTTTGTTGCAAAATGGCGAATCAATGCTCGTTAACTCGTTATCTCTAATACCGAAAGGTCTATGAGGTGCTCTTTCATAAAGACGTTCATTTCATTTTCACTGGTATTGAGCTGCACACCCAACTGATAGCCCGACTCTCGTTTGCGGACTCTGCATACCTTGCCTGTAAATTCACGTTTACTGAGCACCACCTGACACGCTTGTGCTTTCAAATGACTAAGGTCGGCCTCGCTGTTAATCTCAAATTGCACACCGGCAAGTGAAATGTCTTTAATTACGCCTTCATATACCTGTTCATCTATAACAAGCTTGGCGGGAAACAAGGTGGGGATCCGCGCTTCGCTGCGCAAGCTAAAGAGTTGTACTTGTTGGGGAAAATGTAAAAATATCAATCGACAAGGGTGTGAAGCAACGGCTTTTATCTGCTGACGAAATGCAATAACCTGCCCACCCCCGCTTTCTAAAACAGCCCGAACAATCACCATAACCCCCTCTTTGATAAAGTCACCCGCATTCGGCAAACGTTTTGCAGGGGGATAGTTAAGTATGATGTACTGCTCGTTAAGTAAACCAATAAATTCAATTTTGACACGCTTACTTTCTGTCGCAGTTATTATTTCAACATCGACCACACTCCCTGCGGGTATATAGGTTAGTTTTTCTAAATTAAGTTGCTGCTGCGTTTTTGGCATTGTTTCTCTACTCCTTGAAAAATAACCAAATAAAACCTTAACCGCGCCAGAATGTTGGGGTAAATAAAACTAATAAAGTGAATATTTCAAGACGACCAAACACCATCGCAATTGTTAACAACCACTTTGCCGTATCAGATATCGCGCCATAATGCGCCGCGACTTCACCCAAACCTGGGCCTAAGTTGTTTAAACACGCCGCCGTCGCTGAAAAAGCACTTATATTGTCCATGCCTGTGCCCATTAAGGCCAGCATGATAATAACAAAAACCAGTGCATAAGCAGAAAAGAACCCCCAAACGGCTTCGACCACTTTATCGGGGAGCGCTTTACGACCGAGCTTTATAGAGTATATAGCCCGCGGGTGAACTAAGCGGTTTAATTCACGTATCCCTTGCAAGTACAGAAGGAAAACCCTTACAACTTTCATACCGCCGCCCGTCGAGCCCGCACAGCCGCCGATAAAGCTCGAAAAAATAAGTAAGATAGGTAAGAACAATGGCCAAGCAGAAAAATTATCTGTCGCAAAGCCCGCGGTAGTACTCATAGAGACAGCTTGAAACATTGCTTGATCGAGCGTTTCATCACCATCTGCATAAATATTATTAGAAGAGAGTACCGTAAAACAAATAATCACTAGCGCTAACTGAATAAGTAAAAACACTTTAAATTCAGGGTCGCGCAAGTAAACACGAATACTGCGCGAGGAGACCGCAGCGTAGTGCAACGAAAAGTTAATCGCCGCAATCAGCAAAAACACCACACAAATAAAGTTTATTAATGGGCTGTCAAATTGCCCCATAGACGCATCGTATGTAGAGAATCCCCCAATTGCGATGGTTGAGAAAGCATGACAAATCGCATCAAACCAATCCATACCCGCTCCCCAATAGGCAAGCGTACATGCGATGGTCAGCGACACATAAATGTACCAAAGGTGTTTGGCGGTATCGGCAATCCGCGGGGTCATTTTCGAGTCTTTAACAGGCCCTGGAGTTTCAGCACGGTATAACTGCATACCACCAACACCTAGCATCGGTAATACAGCGACGGCCAATACAATGATCCCCATACCACCTAGCCACTGCAGTTGTTGACGATAAAAAAGCACTGATTTGGGTAAGTATTCAATCCCCGTTAAAACGGTTGCTCCTGTGGTAGTCAGCCCCGAGAAGGCCTCAAATACCGAGTCAGCGAGAGATAGGTTTGGTTCCTGTAAGAACACTAAAGGCACAGCGGCAAAGCTGCCAAGTACCAGCCAGAACAACACCACAATTAAAAAGCCTTCGCGGGCTTTTAAATCACCATGCTCATGACGGTTTGGGTAATATGCAGCTAAACCAATAACAACGCTAAAAATAAACGCAAGAACGAACGGCACACCCCCACCGTCTTTATAAATTAAAGACACCAGTGCCGGTGGGACCATCGTGATACTAAATAACGCCACCAGCTGGCCGAGAATTTTTATTATGGTACGAAATTGCATCTAGGCGTATCGCTTTCTTATTAAATGATTTAGCTAATACAGTTTATTGTCTTACAGGCTTAATTGTAAGTAAACGCTATGTATTTATTTTCCTTACTCATCCTTTTCCCATTTTTAGCTCAACGGCGCCATGAGTAAGTTCGTGTACATCAGTGATTGCCTGCTCTGCTTGGCGGCTATCAATGGTAATGTGCCAAGTAATGTTCTCGGCAAATTGCTTGTCTATTTTTAACACCTGATATTGGCTTTTTAATAACTGCTCGATTGCACCTTGTGCGCTATAGTCACTTTGCCCTATAAGTTCAACACTCGGTACTTTAGTCACAGTTTTTAGCTCGCGCATAGCGTTATTTAAACTGCCACCGTATGCACGCACAAGTCCCCCCGTACCAAGCTTAATTCCCCCAAAGTAGCGTGTTACTACCGCAGTAATTTCACCGATACCTGAACCTGTCAGCACATTAAGCATGGGTTTGCCCGCCGTACCATTGGGCTCACCATCATCCGAAAAGCCATAAACATGACTCCCGCCAGGGTTTCCTGCAACATGTGCCCAGCAGTTATGACGCGCGTCACTGTATTTATCTTGTATTTCTTTAATAAACGCTTTTGCACACGCGAGGTCTGGAGTATGCGCAATGTGCACTATAAATGTACTTTTCTTTATTTCTTCTTGATAAAAAACCGGTTCGGCCGGGTATTGATATTCAGGCATATTGTTTTATCTAAAAAAATGGGGCCATGTGGCCCCTATACTCTATTTTGCTCGCCGTTAATCTAAGTGTAGATCACGGGTCATATTTTCGAGACTGTCTTCATGAACGATAATATTATCTTCAATTCGGATACCGCCAAATGGCTTAAATTCTTCAACTTTTTCCCAGTTAATAAACTGTTTATTATCGGTTTGAGCAAGGTCGCCCAATAATGAATCGATGAAGTATAAACCAGGCTCAATCGTAAATACTTGGTTCTTCTCAATTAAACGTGTGCAACGAAGGAATGGATGACCTTCAGGCGGAGCTTGGTGCGTCCCTGATTCGTCAGCCATAAAACCACCCATATCATGAACTTGTAAGCCAAGGTGATGACCCAATCCGTGAGGGAAAAACGTTGAAGTAATACCGCGTTCAACAATGTCAGCAGCTGGTAATTTTACAATATTAAAATCACTCAGTACTTGTGCGACACGTTGGTGACACTCTAAATGTAACTCGCCGTATAAGAGACCGGGTTTCAATGCCTTACCTAAGGCAATTTGATGCTCAGTCATAACCTGAATGAGATCGCTAAACTCACCTGACTTTTTAAAATCATAGGTACGAGTAATATCCGCAGCATAGCCGTTAAAGTTTGCACCTGCATCAATTAAAAATGAGTGATGTGTATGAGGCGCAGTTGGCTCGAAATGCGTGTAATGTAAAATGGCGCAATTTTCATTCAGTGCAACGATATTTCCGTAAGGCATCTCGTTTTCACTTTGGCGTGTAGCCATTAGATAAGCGTGCTGAATATCAAACTCAGAACCACCATTAAAGAACGTATCACGCGCCGCTTTATGACCCTCTACAGCGATACGGTTCGCTTGGCGAAGACACTCAAGTTCGTACTGCGTTTTATAAGCTCGATGGAAATGTAAGTAGTTCATCACTGGCTCAGGATTCATAATGCTGAAACCCAGCGCTTGTGCGACCTCTAAGTACTCACCGATATATGCATAATTTGCTTTATCATAAGGGAGTAGTTTTTCAACCTGATCAGGTTGTACTAAAAGCTCAATATCAAAATACTCAGCCCAAAAATCACGCGGCTCATCAGGCACTTTATGCCAAAAATCCACTGGACGATAAAAAATTAGCTTCGGCTTAGATGCACCGTCGACGACAATCCAACAATGCGGATTATCAATTACAGGTAACCAAGCTTTAAATTGCGGATTCACTTTAAACGGATAATACATGTCATCTAAGAACTGACGCTTAGCTTGGCCTGAGTGAATTACGAGCCCTTCTAAACCCTCACGTTCAGTAATAGTACGAGTACGCTGTTGCAAGGTTGCAATATGTTCGGCATATAACACCGCTAATTTATCCATAGTAAACCCATCTCTAGTAAATTTAACTTACTTGCAGTCTATCATAGTCGGCCATAACCCCCAACTGAGGGGGATATGAGCCTCGTTTGTATTTTAATTTAGCCACCCATTTTCATATCGAGAATGGGCGCAAGTACATTACCATCTCGACCAAGGCGGGTGTGATATACCTGCCTGTAAGCGAACACATTTTTAACGTAGTTACGTGTTTCAGTGAAGGGGATCAGTTCAATCCACAACTCAGCAGGCATTGCTTGCTCTGGTAGCCAGCGCTTAATGCGATGATAGCCAGCATTGTAAGAGGCCGTCGCTAAAATTTCATTACCATGATTTTTTTTCTTCAAATACTTCAGGTATTCACTACCAAGACGAATATTAGTACGAGGCTGATAAAGTACACTACGTGACACCGTGCTTTTATTCATATATTTGGCTGTGCTAGGTAATAACTGCATTAAGCCATGAGCATTCGCATGTGAACGAGCATCTGGCGCAAACGAGCTTTCACGACGAGAAATGGCAATACTCCATGCAACATCGATATGACTGCGGTTACTGTAGTTTTCGAACAAGTTCCGAAACGCGAACGGAAAACGTAAATCAACGTAATCCCACTCTTTAATTTGTGCCAAGGTATAAATAGTGCTGTCGTACCAATCAAGATCTGCTGCAAGCATTGATGCAGCCAGTTTTTCTTCTTTGGTTGAGGTATCGGTTAAATAATTCCATTCGCGACGAGCTGCAGTAAAACGATCTAATTCATACAAAGCACGGGCACGCTTAAAGCCTGGCGCATTCGCAACCTCAAGCTTGAGTTTATCGCTAATATTCAGCTCTTTATTATTTAAACTAACAGGTATACCTAATCGCGCAGACGCAAGAAAACCATAGTAATCACGCTCTTTGGCCACCGTTTGCCAAATTTGTCGCGCGCGCTCTACTTCACCACGCTGATTCAAGCTATAAGCTAACCAGTATTGCTGCCCTAGCGTTAAATTTTCTTTGCCGGTAAAAAAAGCCACAATGCCAGACCAATCTTGTAGCTCAAGCATGTTTGCTAATTGCCACTGCATAAGCTTGCTAGTTTGGCGGTCTTTCGGCACCTTATTTAGCCAAAAGCGAGCTTCTTTGTGACCACTAGATGCTAAAGATAGTGCAAAATTGTAATACACATCAGCCTTTTGCTCGTCAGTGTAGGAGAACATTTTTTCAATCTTTTCCCACGCTCTAAGCGCGAGTTCTTTGTCGCGCCACACCAAACGTCTTACGCCATACAACGCAATTTGCCCTTCTTTGGCTGATTTTTTCTTATAGCGGTAAAGTCCAGCAGACGCGCTCGGGTCTTTGCGAACTTTTAAATATAAGTCAGCTAAATATTGCTCATGTTCGGGTAATAAGGTTTTTAAATAAGGCAATAAACTCGACGTACCGCCTTCTGCGGCCAGTGTGACTCGTTGCCATACGCGATCAGGAGTTTGGTACCCCTTTTTCTTCCACTGCGAAAATAAGCTATCGCACTCTTTAGGTTGCGATTTACCGACCACCCATAAGTCGCTTACTTGATTCATGATGGCATTTTCAGGTGCCCCTAAATCTAATTGAAAGCTTAAATAGGGACACGTCAGCTCATTATTGCTGGTTTCACGATAATTACGAATATACGCCGCTTTTTTATTCTGCTTCTTTAGGTATTCAAGCCACGCTTTTCGAACAGGCCATTCAAGTGGCGTATTTTGATAGACGTTTAAATAGTTTTCGATTTCAGTTTGGTGTTGCAGACTTGGGTTACGCTGCCAATAGGCTTTTTCGACATAAGGTTTTAAGGGATGATCAAGCTCCCCTGTCACCTTTTTCATGTCTTCATAGTCACCGTACCGCGCCTTTTTTTCAGCTTTTAAAAAAGCGTCATGTTTATCGTTGGCACCAGCTGCAAAAAAAGGAAAAAGTAATGCGGCAGCCGTCCAACCAAGAAATTGTTTTTTCATGATGGCCTTTAACAAAAATTAAAGAATTAATAATAAAAACTTCCCCTACACCTTAGCAGCAAACCAGCTATATTTTAACCAATCGCGATAAAGCGCAGTAAATTTTTCGTTGCATTTTTATTTTAAAGCAAGCACACTGATTGAAATGCAAACTCATCGTACCAGTCTTAGTTAATAAACTAGGGAGAATAATAATGTTATATAAAAGCGATTCATTTGAAGTTGCTTTCATCAAGGACAACATCGCCGAGTTTAAGTTCTGTGCTGATGGCTCAGTAAACAAACTTTCTCAGCAAACCTTGCAAGATTGCGCTTCGGCATTAAAAGAATTAGCAGCAAACTCAGATATCAAAGGCATGGTGTTCACCAGCGATAAAGATCACTTTATTATCGGCGCCGACATCTTCGAATTTTTACCGACTTTCACTAAACCTCAAGAAGAATTGGTTGCATGGATCAAAAATGCAACAGACGTTTTTGACGCAATTGAAGATTTACCTTTCCCAACGTTAAGTGCTGTAAACGGCATGGCGCTTGGCGGCGGGTGTGAGTGGGCACTTGCTACCGATTACCGCGTTGCTAGTACTGAGGCTAAAATTGGCCTTCCTGAAGTAAAATTAGGCATTATGCCTGGTTTTGGTGGCACTGTTCGTCTTCCACGCCTGATTGGCGCTGATAATGCGATGACATGGATCACGACAGGCAAAGAAAACCGCGCGAATGATGCACTCAAAGTAGGTGCATTTGATGCGGTAGTTAGTACTGACAAACTTTTAGAGTCAAGTATTGCAACACTTGAGCAAGCTATTTCTGGCAAGCTAGATTGGCAAGCAAAACGACAAGTAAAATTACAACCACTGAAAATGAACCGTGTTGAGCAAGGTATGAGCTTTGCAATGGCCGAAGGCATGGTAATGGGTCAGACTAAAGGTCACTACCCAGCACCTGTTATGGCTGTAAAAACCATTAAAGCAGCGGCAAACTGTGAACGTGCCGAAGCGATGGCAATTGAGAACACGAACTTTGCCAAACTTGCCGCAACGAGCGAAGCTGCTGCACAAACAGGTATTTTCTTAGCCGACCAATACATCAAAGGTAAAGCGAAGAAACAAGCCAAAAACAGCGAGCTTAAAATTAAACAAGCGGCTGTATTAGGCGCAGGTATTATGGGTGGCGGTATTGCATACCAGTCTGCTTATAAAGGCACGCCGATTGTCATGAAAGACATTAATCAAGATGCGCTTGATTTAGGTATGGGCGAAGCCTCTAAATTACTTGGCAAAAAAGTACAACGTGGCCACATGGCAATGGACAAGATGATTGCCACGTTAGGTAAAATCAAACCGACGCTAAACGATGCTGACCTTCAAGGTGTTGATATTGTAGTTGAAGCCGTGGTTGAAAACCCTAAGGTGAAACAAGCTGTTTTATCGGGCCTTGAAAAAGACCTACCAGAGGGCACTATTTTAACGTCAAACACATCAACTATTCGTATAGATGAGTTAGCCTCAGCGCTTGAAAAACCAGAAAACTTCTGTGGCATGCACTTCTTTAACCCAGTGCCAAAAATGCCACTTGTCGAAATCATCCGTGGTGAAAAGACATCAGAAGCAACAATCAATGCAGTGGTTGATTACGCCTTAAAACTAGGTAAATCACCTATTGTTGTAAACGACTGCCCAGGTTTCTTTGTTAACCGCGTATTGTTCCCTTACTTTGCAGGCTTCAGCAAACTTGTTGTTGAAGGCGCTGATTTCGCCAAAGTCGATAAAGTAATGGAAAACGTGTTTGGCTGGCCAATGGGTCCTGCATATCTGCTTGATGTTGTGGGTATTGATACGGCTTACCACTGTACTGGCGTTATGGCTGATGGTTTCCCTGAGCGAATGGCTCGCCAAGAGAAAGATCCCGTTTCTGTATTTGCTAATGAAAAACGTTTTGGTCAGAAAAATGGGGCTGGTTTTTACCAATATGCACCAGACCGCCGTGGTCGCTTGAAAAAGGCACACGATGCAAAAGCGGTTGAACTTTTAAGTGCTATTACCGATGCACCTAAAGACTTCGACAAGCAAGAAATCATTGACCGTTGTATGGTACCGATGATCAACGAAGTACTACTTTGTCTTCAAGAAGGTATTGTAGCGTCGCCGCAAGAAGCAGATATGGCGCTCATTTACGGTATTGGTTTCCCTCCATTTAGAGGCGGTGCATTCCGTTACTTAGATCAAACTGGTTTAGCAAACTTTGTTGCAACTGCAGACAAATATGCTCACCTAGGTGCGATTTACCAAGTATCAGATGAAACTCGCAAATGGGCCGAAGAAGGCCGTGTATTCTATAAGGTGGAAGGATAAGAACATGAATAATCCAGTAATCGTAGATTGTATCCGCACACCAATGGGCCGTTCAAAAAACGGCGTATTCAAACATAAACGTGCGGAAGATTTAAGTGCTCACTTAATGAAAGGTTTGTTAGAGCGCAACCCAGCCGTAGACCCAGCATCGATTGATGATATTTACTGGGGTTGTGTGCAGCAAACTCTCGAGCAAGGTTTTAACATTGCCCGTAACGCAGCATTATTAGCCGGTATCCCACACTCAGTACCTGCAGTAACGGTTAACCGTTTATGTGGCTCATCAATGCAAGCATTGCACGATGCGGCACGCGCTATTATGACGGGTGCGGGTGATACTTATATCATCGGGGGTGTTGAGCATATGGGTCATGTACCGATGACTCACGGTAATGATTTCCACCCTGGTTTATCAACGTCTGTTGCACAAGCTGCAGGTGTTATGGGCTTAACAGCTGAGTACCTTGCAACGCTTCACGGCATTAGCCGTCAGCAGCAAGATGAGTTTGCTTACCGCTCACACCAACGCGCACACGCTGCGACTGTTGAAGGTCGTTTCCGTCGCGAGATCCTACCGATGGAAGGTCACGACGCAGACGGTTCATTAATTCTTGTTGAAGACGATGAAGTAATTCGCCCAGAGACAACTGTTGAAGGTTTATCTCAGCTTCGTCCTGTGTTCAACCCTGCATCAGGTAGCGTAACAGCAGGTACTTCATCTGCACTGTCTGACGGTGCATCAGCCATGCTGGTAATGAGCGAAGAAAAAGCCAAAGAACTTGGTTTACCTATTCGTGCGCGCATTAAATCAATGGCGGTTGCAGGTTGCGATCCTTCTATTATGGGTTACGGCCCAGTTCCAGCATCACAAAAAGCGCTTAAACAAGCGGGTATCACAATTGATGATATCGATGTTGCTGAGCTTAACGAAGCGTTTGCAGCACAATCACTACCGGTATTAAAAGACCTCGGTCTGATGGATGTAGTAGATGAAAAAGTGAACCTTAATGGTGGTGCAATCGCGCTTGGTCACCCACTTGGTTGTTCAGGCTCTCGTATCAGCACAACGCTTGTTCACCTAATGGAAGACAAGAATGCAAAATACGGTTTAGCAACCATGTGTATTGGTCTAGGCCAAGGTATTGCAACTGTATTTGAGCGCGTTGAATAACACGCTCATTAGCCGAACATCTTGGTGATAAAAAGGTGTACTGACACGCGCAGTACACCTTTTTTATTTGCTTTGAATTCGGTTATTGAAACCAGTAGTGATTGAAAGCTAAAATAGCCCCTTACTATTCGTTACTTTCATTTTATAGGTCTGCCATGAGCTTTGATAATCCCGATCACCAATTAGATGCACTTGGCCTTCGTTGTCCAGAACCGGTGATGATGGTGCGTGGTGCTGTGCGCAAAATGAAAGATGGCGAGACTTTACTTATCATCGCTGATGACCCATCAACCACCCGCGACATTCCCAGTTTTTGTACCTTTATGGATCACACACTCGTTGCTAAAGAAGTAGAGCAAGCACCGTATCGATATTTAGTGAAGAAAGGATTGTAGGCTACGAGCTACGAGCTACGAGCTACGAGCTAAAAAATAAAATCAGAGTGGGCTTTGTCAACTTTGAAGTAAATAATCAATCACCCACTCAACACTTAGCGTCACTCAACTCTTAGCGTTATTTTTTCGTGACTGTTACTTTTGGTTGATTGCTATTGCGGTAATCAAAACTCACTACATAAACCCCTTTTGCCGCAGGTTTAAAGCTGAAGTAGTTATAGATTGTGTTGCAATCGGCGCTTGCAGCCTCACCTAAAATGAGTGCTTGACCTGCTGGGTCGGTATCACTGAAACCACAGTTATAGCCTTGGCTGAAATCAGCATCGGCGACTTTAAACTCATACACTTTGCCAGGTGTAGAAAACTTCACATCCGTTTGAAAAATCCCCGGAGCAACTTGGTAAAATTGGTACTGAGGTTCTGCATCCCACAAGGTAAAGTCACCCCGTAAATACATGGTACGGTCTAAGTCTTTACTGGGCAGAATATCATCGATATTCGGCATTTGAATTTGGCTAGAACATGCCGTTAATAAACCAGCCAAAGCTAAAGTTAGTATACGTTTCATAACTGTTCCTCTTTTACAAAAAAGCCAGCACTGAGCTGGCTTTTATTAACGTGTGTATTACTTACTTCTGCAACACAGAAATATCAGCAATATCTAAAAACAGGCGGCTTAACTGGCTTAATAATGCTAAACGGTTTTGCTTAACCGCGTCGTCATCGGCCATTACCATGACGTTATCAAAGAAGTTATCGACACTCTCACGGATACCCGCTAGTTGTGATAACGCTTCTTGATAATCGCTGTTAGCATAAAGTGGTGCAAGCTCCACAGAGAACTTAGCAACATGAGACGCGAGTACTTTTTCTGCGTCATCACTTAATAGGCTCTCATTTACATCACCTTGCGTTGTGATGTCATTCTTAGCCAAGATATTACTAACACGTTTATTTGCGGCTGCAAGCGCTTCTGCTGCGTCTAATGTACGGAAGTGACTTACCGCTTTAACACGGCGATCGAAGTCAACCGGTTTAGTTGGACGACGCGCGAGCACAGCTTGAATAACATCAACCTCAATCCCTTCATCTTGATACCATGCACGGAAGCGACCTAGCATAAACTCAAACACATCCGTTGAAACATTTAGGTTTGTTAGCTTTTCACCAAACAAGCTTTGTGATTTAGCAACAAGGTCTAGAATGTCCAGTGGTAGTGACTTTTCAACCATGATACGCAACGCACCAATGGCTGCACGGCGAAGTGCAAATGGGTCTTTGTCACCTTTCGGTGCTTGGCCAATGCCAAAAATACCCACTAGCGTGTCGAATTTATCAGCAATAGCAACAGCACAACTAATTACATTCGTTGGTAGGTTGTCGCCTGCAAAACGTGGCATATATTGCTCATTTTGCGCCAGTGCAACTTCTTCGGCCTCACCATCGTGACGTGCGTAATGCATACCCATTACACCTTGTACGTCAGTAAACTCCATGACCATTTCAGTCATTAAATCTGTTTTACTTAAAAGACCAGCACGTTTTGCAAGTTCTGCATCAGCACCTAACTGCTCAGCAATGTAACCAGCAAGTTCACTAATACGCTCTGACTTGTCTTTAAGTGTACCAAGTTGCTTTTGGAATAATACCGTGTCTAATGATTCTAAACGGCTCTCAAGTGTTTTCTTTTTATCGGTTTCAAAGAAGAACTGTGCATCGGCTAAACGTGGACGAACCACCTTTTCGTTACCGGCAATAACCACACTTGGATCTTTACTTTCAATATTAGAAACAAACAGGAACTTGTTAAGTAAGTTGCCTTCTTGATCTAGTAGTGGGAAGTATTTTTGATCATCCTTCATGGTGTAGATAAGCGCTTCAGCGGGTACATCTAAAAAGGCTTCTTCGAAGGTTGCTGTTAGCGTTACTGGCCATTCAACAAGTGACGTTACTTCTTCAAGCAAGTCTTCATCCATCGCAACTTTTGCGTTGACAGCAGCCGCTGCAGCTTCAATTTGTTCACGAATTTGTGCTTTACGCGCTTCGAAGTCAGCCACGACATACGCAGATTTTAGTACATCAAATACTTCGTCAGCGTGATTGATAGTGACCTTTTCTGGGTGGTGGAATCGGTGACCTTGTAGTTGGTTACCTACTTGCTTACCAAGGATTTCACCTTCGATTAGTGTATTACCAAATAAAATCGTTGCCGTATGTACAGGGCGAATAAATTGCGTTTTATTCGCGCCCCAACGCATTGGTTTCGGGATCGGTAATTTAGCAAGCGCTTTGTTTACCGCATCACTCATTAGCGCGGTGGTTGCTTGGCCTTCAACGTGTGCTTTATGAAGTAGCCATGCCCCTTTGTCTGTTTCAATGGTTTCGGCGTCGCTTACATCAATACCACAACCACGTGCCCAACCCATTGCTGCTTTGGTTGGGTTGCCATCGGCATCAAATGCTGCCGCAACAGCAGGACCACGTTTTTCTACAACCTTGTCACTTTGTTTTGCTTCAAGTGCTGTAACGCGTAAACCTAAACGGCGCGGTGAGGCATACCAATTTACGCCTTGATGGGCTAGCTCTAAACTTGCAAGCTCTGCTGTTAAGTTTTCAGCAAACGACTCAGCAAGTTTACGAAGTGCTTTTGGTGGCAATTCTTCAGTGCCAATTTCTACTAATAAATTTTCTGCTGACATGCTAATTCTTAATCCTTACAAAGCGGGAAACCAAGTGCTTCACGTGCATCATAGTAACTCTGTGCGCACGCTTTAGATAAAGCACGTACACGTAAGATATAACGTTGACGTTCGGTTACTGAGATAGCGTGGCGCGCATCTAATAAGTTAAACGCGTGTGACGCTTTCATTACTTGCTCGTAAGCAGGTAGCGGTAAGCCAGCTTCAATTAGCTTTTGACTTTCTTTTTCGCAGTGATCAAATTGAGAGAATAAGAATGCAACGTCAGCTTGTTCGAAGTTATACGCTGATTGCTCAACTTCATTTTGATGAAATACATCACCGTATGTAACACGGCCCATTGGACCATCTGCCCATACTAGGTCATAGATACTATCTACGCCCTGAATATACATCGCTAAACGCTCAAGACCATAAGTAATTTCACCTGTTACTGGAGAACACTCAAGGCCACCTACTTGTTGGAAATAAGTGAACTGAGTCACTTCCATGCCGTTTAACCAGATTTCCCAACCAAGACCCCATGCACCCAGTGTAGGTGATTCCCAGTTGTCTTCTACGAAGCGCACTTCATCAGTTAGCGTATCAATTCCCACAGCAGCTAACGAGCCTAAGTAGAGCTCTTGAATGTTTTCTGGTGATGGCTTTAATACCACTTGGAATTGGTAGTAATGTTGTAAGCGGTTTGGGTTCTCACCATAACGACCATCAGTTGGGCGACGGCATGGTTGAACATACGCGCTCGACATTGGCTCTGGGCCAATCGACTTTAAGAAAGTTAACGGATGAAATGTCCCTGCTCCCACTTCCATATCGAGTGGTTGAGCAATCACACAGCCTTGCTGTGCCCAATAGTCCTGTAAAGCCAGGATCAAACCTTGAAAGGTTTTAACGTCATATTTTTGCATATTTGGCTTATAGTATCTGGTGCGTTTAGTCTGAAAATTGCTCTCAGTATACCTTGTGTGCAGTAAGGTTTTAAGCAGTTTGTGCTTTTTCAGCAATAAAAAAAGGAGCCAATAGGCTCCTTTCTTCATCATGTGTTTTAGCTTATACGTCTAGGTTTACTACACGTAGCGCGTTCGTTTCAATAAACTCACGACGCGGCTCAACTTGGTCGCCCATTAATGTTGCGAATAATTGGTCAGCAGCAACGGCATCTTCAATTGTTACTTTCAACATACGACGAGCACTAGGATCCATGGTTGTTTCCCATAACTGATCTGGGTTCATCTCGCCCAGTCCTTTATAGCGCTGGATATACAAGCCACGTTTAGACTCACTGATTAACCACTCTAATGCATCGACAAAGTTATCAACTGGAATTGTTTTTTCTCCACGTTGAATATAGGCGCCTTCTTCAAGGATATTAGCAATGTTTACACCTGTTACAGCGATACGCTTATAATCACGTGAAGTAATGAAGTCGTAGTTTAATACGTGTGCTTTATCTACGCCGTGCTGACGAATATTCACTACAGGGTAATATAAATTACGCTCAGCATCATGTTCTGTTCCAGCATGGAAAATAGTCGCATCTTCATCGCGAGCAATTAAGTCATCAACTAATATGTTAGTCCACTCTTTTACTTTCGCTTCATCTGCAAGGTCAGCTTCTTTTAACTCACTTTGATAGATTAAACGTTCCATAACCGTGTTCGGGTATTTACGTTTTAAGCGCTCAATCACTTTTACCGTGTTTTGATAATCGTGAACAATAGACTCTAATGCTTCACCTTCGAGTGCGGTTGCACCCTCACTTGTGTATAGCGCAGCGTTATTTAACGCCAATGATGTTAAGTAATCAACAAGTGCTGGATCGTCTTTTATATAACGCTCTTGCTTACCTTTTTTCACTTTATAAAGTGGTGGTTGTGCAATATAAATATAACCACGTTCTACAATCTCTGGCATTTGACGGTAGAAGAAAGTAAGTAATAGTGTACGAATGTGAGAACCATCCACGTCCGCATCGGTCATGATAATGATACGGTGGTAACGCAGTTTTTCTGGATTGTATTCGTCACGGCCAATACCACATCCTAATGCGGTAATAAGAGTCGCAACTTCTTGCGAAGATAGCATTTTATCAAAACGTGCTTTTTCAACGTTTAATATTTTACCTTTCAATGGCAAGATTGCTTGGTTTTTACGATTACGACCCTGCTTAGCTGAACCACCCGCAGAGTCACCCTCCACTATGTATAATTCAGAAAGTGCAGGATCTTTTTCTTGGCAGTCTGCTAACTTACCCGGTAAACCAGCTAAATCCATAGCGCCTTTACGACGAGTCATTTCACGTGCTTTACGCGCTGCTTCACGCGCTCGTGCTGCATCAATAATTTTGCCAACAACAGTTTTAGCATCAACAGGGTTTTCTAATAAAAACTCTGTTAGTTTTTCTGCCATGGCTTGTTCTACAGCAGATTTAACTTCGCTTGATACTAATTTATCTTTCGTTTGTGATGAGAACTTTGGATCAGGAACTTTAACACTCACAACGGCTGTTAAACCTTCACGAGCATCATCACCCGTGGCGTTGCTTGTTGTTTTAGCTTTTTTATTAAAGCCTTCTTTTTCCATGTAATTGTTTAGTGTACGCGTAAGTGCAGCTCTAAAGCCAGCTAAGTGCGTACCACCATCACGTTGTGGAATGTTATTTGTGAAACAGTAGATGCTCTCTTGGAAACCATCGTTCCATTGCATAGACACTTCAACATTTATGCCGTCTTCTTCACGCTCATGCGTAAAGTGGAAAACACTTTTATGGACAGGTGTTTTATTGCGATTTAAATACTCAACAAAGGCTTGAATACCCCCTTCGTATTTAAAATGGTCTTTTTTCGCTTCTTCACGCTCATCGGTAAGAATAATACTTACGCCCGAGTTCAAGAAAGACAGCTCACGTAAACGCTTCGCTAAAATATCGTAGTGGAAGTTTAGGTCAGTGAATGTTTCACCGCTTGGCCAAAAACGTAATTCAGTGCCTGTATCAGTCGCGTCACCAATAACAGCTAATGGTGCATCTGGCACACCCATTGTATACGTTTGTTGATGAAGTTTACCTTCGCGACGGATAGTTAACTTTAGCTTTTCCGATAAAGCATTTACAACAGAAACACCTACACCGTGTAAACCGCCCGATACTTTATAAGAGTTATCATCAAATTTACCACCAGCATGAAGTACCGTCATGATAACTTCAGCAGCTGATACACCTTCTTCTTCATGGATTGAAGTAGGAATACCACGACCGTTATCTCTTACAGAGACTGAACCGTCTAAGTGAATCGTTACATAAATATCATCACAATGACCAGCTAAGGCTTCATCGATAGAGTTATCAACAACCTCAAACACCATATGGTGTAAGCCTGTACCGTCATCGGTGTCCCCTATATACATTCCAGGACGCTTTCTTACTGCGTCTAATCCTTTAAGCACTTTAATACTCGACGAATCGTAATTCTCAGACATGGTTAATCCCACTTATCTTGTTATTAGGTTGCCATGTTTCACGTGGAACATTTTTAGTTCTCGTTGCATGGGTTCCACCACAGCAGAAATACTTTCAGATAAAATAGATGAGATAAAAAGTTGTGAATCGCAATGCGATAAAAGCTGACCCACTTTTTCCTTTGTATCTTCACCTAACTCCGAAGGTAAGTCATCTATTAGCAATATAGATTGCTTATCAGTTTCTGATTCAATTAAGCTATTTTGCGTTACTTTCAACGCATAAAGCAAGAGCTTCAATTGACCGCGTGAAAATGTATTTTCCACACTATTACCAGAAACGCTAAAACTAAAATCAGCTTTATGCGGGCCTTTGCTTGTGAAACCCTGTTTGGCATCACGTTCAAAGCTCTGTTCAAGAGCCTCTGAGAGCGATTCGCTCTCTTTCCAACCCGCGTTAAAGCTAATTTCTAAATCGCGTATAAGCGTTAATTCTGCACACATTTTATCAAAAAATTGCTGCTTAAACCTACTTATATACGCGATTCTTAAATTATTTATTTGTTCTGCTAGTCTAACAAATTCTTTGTCCCAAAACTTGATCTGCTCGAAATAATTCCTAGGTTTACTCTTCAGCAATGCATTACGTTGTTTTAATACTTTATTGAATGATTGCCATAAATAAAAAAAGTCATGTTCCACGTGGAACAATCCTAAATCTAAAAATTTTCTACGCTCTTTTGGTCCACCGAAAAATAAAGAATAGCTTTCAGGTGTAATCACTTGCACAGGAATTAGCTGCGCCAACTCTGAGATCTTTCGACTCGTTTTACCCTGGATCTTTAATGATGTTTCACCCGCTTGGTTTTTACTTATACCAATCGGAATCGACAAGTCATGTAATGCCTTACGACCATGAATAACAAACTTGTCTTGCTGATGTTGAATGATACTTTTATGCTTGGCGGTTCGAAATGATTTACCATGTGAAAGGAAATAAATAGCCTCTAAAAGGCTGGTTTTTCCGCTGCCATTTTCGCCATAAATAATATTAATTCCATTTATCGGCTCAAGTGTCAGCGCCTCAATATTACGAAAATTATTGAGGCTTAAATGACTTAAACTCATAAAAGGTTATAAGCGCATCGGCATAACAACATACATCGCTTCTTCGTCACCAGCACCTTCTATTAGCGCGCTACTGTTTGAATCTGCAAGGGTAAAAGTGACATCTTCTGTTTTTAATGTATTCAAAACATCGAGTACATACGAAACATTAAAACCAATTTCCAGCTCACCACCTTGATACATAACCTCAACCACTTCTTCTGCTTGCTCTTGCTCAGGGTTATTGGCAGTTATTTTCAACAAGCCATCAGAAAGATTTAAACGCACACCACGAAATTTCTCATTCGATAAAATAGACACACGTTGAAATGCGCTGCGTAACCATTCTCTATTGGCAGTAATAACTTTATCGCCACCACGTGGTAATACTCGGCGGTAATCAGGAAAACGACCATCTACCAATTTACTTGTAAACGTAAACTCGGTATCAATAATACGAATATGATTAGCGCCAAATTGAATTGTTACTAACTCATCATCAGCCACCATTAAACGCATGATTTCTTGCACACCCTTGCGTGGAATAATAAGCTGACGCTGTGTATTAAGCGACTGAGCTAACTGCTTTTGTGCAATCGCTAAACGGTGACCGTCTGTTGCCACTGTTTTAATGTCGGCATTGTCGACTTCAAACGACATACCATTTAAATAATAGCGTACGTCTTGGTTCGCCATTGAAAAATGAGTACTTTCAAGTAGTTTACGTAACTCTACACGGGTTAACTGAAACTCAACTTCGCCATCCCATTGTTCAAGATTCGGAAAATCTTCTGCAGCTAATGTGGTCAATGAAAAGCGACTTTTACCACTGGTTAGTAATAACTGATGATCTTGGCTACTTAAAGTAAGTTCAGAGCCATCGGGTAAACTTTTACAAATATCGAGTAACTTTTTAGCTGGCAAGGTTAATTTTGTATCTGCGGTGTCTTCACCTACAAATACGCTTGCTACTAACTCAATTTCAAGATCGGTACCCGTCATTGATAGTTGTCCATTTTCTACAACTAACAGTACGTTCGATAAAATCGGTAAGGTGTGCTTGCGTTCAATCGCACCCGACACTTGAACTAAAGGTTTTAAAAATTGCTCTCTTGATATTGTTATTTGCATAATAAAGTCAGCCTTAAGATGACAAGGTTCTTATTAAGTTTTGATAATCTTCTTTCACCTCGTGACTTTCATCACGCAGTGATTTAACTTTACGACAGGCATGCAGTACCGTTGTATGGTCACGCCCGCCAAACGCATCACCAATCTCAGGTAAACTGTGATTAGTGAGCTCTTTAGATAAAGCCATAGCAACCTGGCGCGGTCGTGCTACAGAACGACTGCGGCGCTTAGATAATAGGTCTGAAACACGAATACGGTAATACTCTGCGACTGTGCGCTGAATGTTATCGATGGTTACGAGCTTATCTTGCAATGCGAGTAAGTCGCGCAACGCTTCTTTTACAAAATCGATTGATATTGGACGACCGGTAAAGTTCGCATTTGCAATCACACGGTTTAATGCCCCTTCTAACTCACGCACATTTGAACGTAGTTTCTTGGCAATAAAAAAGGCTACTTCATGCGGTAAATTAATTTTACTCTGCTGCGCTTTTTTCATCAAAATAGCAACGCGCGTCTCAAGCTCAGGAGGCTCAATGGCAATCGTTAACCCCCATCCAAAGCGAGACTTAAGGCGATCTTCAACCCCTTCTATCTCTTTTGGATAGCGGTCTGAAGTTAATATAATCTGTTGATTTCCTTCAAGTAATGCATTGAAGGTATGGAAAAATTCTTCTTGAGAACGTTCTTTATTAGCGAAAAATTGGATGTCATCAATCATCAATGCATCAACGCTTCGGTAATAACGTTTAAACTCTTCTATTGCGTTATTTTGAAGTGCTTTAACCATGTCTTGGACAAAACGCTCGGAATGCATATAAACAATTTTTGCATCCGGTTTATTCGCCATGATGCCATTACCTACAGCATGCAATAAATGCGTTTTACCTAAACCTGTACCGCCATAAATAAACACGGGATTAAAGGCAGACCCTGGGTTGTCTGCAACTTGAGTTGCGGCTGCTTTTGCTAGCTGGTTTGATTTACCTTCAACAAAACTATCAAACGTATAATTTTCTTTAATGTTTGATTTATAACCCGATTTTGGTGCAGGTTCTACATTCGCTTTTTCAGGTTTAGGCTGTTGTTTCTCAGATGTGTGTTGAGCACTAACAGGAGCACTCGCAGCTGGCACGGCGGCTTGCGCATTTAAAATAGGTTTACTGCCTACGTCAAAACGTAACTCGGGCGCTTCATCACCACAAATTTCAACGAGCAGTTCATTTATACGGTTTAAATACTTTTCTCTCACCCAATCAAGAACAAAACGATTCGGCGCATATATAGTTAACGTATCTTCGGTACTTTCTGCTTGTAGTGGTCTTACCCACATACTGAACTGCTGTGACGGCAGTTCATCTTGCAATACATATAAACAACTTTGCCAAACCGACAGATACACTATTAAACTCCCAGAGATTTAATTATTATTCCCGTTCATCTTTAATGATGGAAAATCATACATTTATTACTAATCTTTGACCAATTTTCTTGGCCTAGACCGAGTATTATGAAGGCACTTTATCCACAAGTACAAGATTGATTTTTCTGAAAAATATGATCTCGTCTTCACAAAAAGACAACCACATGATTTTTATAGGGTTTATTTTTTACATCCGAATAGTGATCATAGCAAATTCGCAGCTAGATCGCGATTAAATTCTACGATCTAATTTGCTTTTCCCAAGCTTTTATTCACTTTTTATACAGAGGCTGTGGAAAACTTCTTATTTATGATGATCCTATATGATCGAGCGACAGGATCCTTTATAATTACTGTGTTAGCCGTGTAATTATGATTGACTTTTGTTGTCTTCATCTATAATATCTCGCGCTCGCAATGGCACCTGTGCCAGGATCGCGACCTGCATAGGATGTTTTAACCTTAACCGATCGGATGGAATTGTTATGAAAAGAACTTTTCAACCTAGCGTTTTAAAACGCAAACGTACACACGGTTTCCGTGCTCGTATGGCAACAGCAAATGGCCGTAAAGTATTAGCTCGTCGTCGTGCTAAAGGCCGTAAAGTTCTTTCTGCTTAATATAAGTGGAAGACTTTAGCTTCAGCAGGGAGTTACGTTTGTTAACTCCCTCGCATTACTCTCGTATATTTAATGAACCAGCTCGCGCTGCGACTCCTTTCTTTACCTTATTAGCAAAACCCAATGACCAAACAAGTCCTCGACTAGGTCTTACTGTCGCTAAAAAACGTGTTAAAAAAGCCTGCCAACGTAATCGTATTAAACGACTTGCTCGCGAAAGTTTTCGTTTAAATCAACACAAAATCGATAACATTGATATTGTGCTTATGGTTAAAAGTGGCATTGATGAGCAGTCAAACGAAGAGTTAACAAAACAATTAAATAAATTGTGGCGAAAAATTAACGAACGCTGCAAGCCGGGTGCACCAAAACCACCCCCTTTCAAAAAACGCCCTAATAAATCAGCAAAATCTAATAAACAAGCCTGATATCAATAGAATTACGGGCATAATTAAGGTATCTTTAGCTCACCTTTTAATCATGCATTTAAAATTCTATCTTGGGAATTTAAATTCATGGTATTCCATTGACTAAATTAACGCAGGGGCAGACACACCATGAGGTTACTTAAACCACTTGTTGCTATTCCAAAGCGCTGTTTAGTCATGCTAATTCGTGGCTATCAAAATTGGATAAGCCCGCTATTAGGTCCACATTGCCGCTTTAATCCAAGCTGTTCTCATTATGCTATTCAAGCAATTAATTTGCATGGAAGTGTAAAAGGCAGTTGGTTAGCAGTTAAACGCATATTAAAATGTCACCCTTTACATGCAGGTGGGGATGATCCCGTTCCTGCAAAAAATCATATTAACCACCAACACGAGAAATAAGAGCTGTTATGGAATCGCAACGCACGTTTTTATTAATCGGCTTGATGCTTGTGTCGTTTTTATTATTCCAAGAGTGGAATAACGACTACAATGCACCAAAAGCTGATCCAAGTGCCACAACACAAACACTAGGCGCAACAACATCAGAGTCAGATGACTTTATTCCAGCATCATCTGACGGTGAAGTTCCTGTTGCTACAACAGCAAAGCGCTCAGTTATTGATGTAACAACTGATGTCTTCACTGTAAAAATTGACACCCGCGGTGGTGACATTATTGAAGCAGACTTACTTCAATACGAAGAGACAAAAGGCAGTGATACACCTTTTATGCTACTTGGTGAGTTTGACGGTAATCAATACTTCTCACAAAGTGGCTTAATTGGTTTAAACGGCCCAGATGCAACTGTTGCTGGTCGCCCTGTTTATAAAACCACACAAAAATCGTTCACCTTAAATGGCGATGAGCTTCGTGTACCACTCGAGTTTACCGACAGCAAAGGTGTGACATTTACCAAAACTTATATCTTCAAGAAAGGCGACTACGCTGTAGATTTAGAGTACACGGTAAATAACGTAACAGCGGATCCGATTCAAGTGCAGCTTTACACGCAAGTGAAGCGTACAGTACAAGATAAAGGTAGCTTAGTTGATCAAAACTACTTAGGGGCTGCATACGGTACTGAAGAAGAGCCTTACGAAAAATACAGCTTCTCTGATATGGCCGATAAAAACCTAAATGTTACGACGGCTGGTGGTTATATTGCGTTTATTCAACACTACTTTGTAAGTGCATGGGTTCCACAGCAAGACCAACAAAATACGCTATACAGCAAATTAGTGGCTGGCAATGCTGCCATTATTGGTACTAAAGGTGAAGCTGTTAACGTACAAGCTGGCACACAAACAACCCTTGCTTCGACTTACTATATGGGCCCGAAAGAGTCTGATGTACTTGAAGCAATTCACCCAGACTTAGACCTTACGGTTGATTACGGCTGGTTATGGTTCATCTCGCAACCATTATTCGTGCTACTTAAATGGTTGCACAGTATCCTAGGTAACTGGGGTCTAGCTATCATCGCTATTACTGTCATTGTTAAATCTGCAATGTACCCACTGACAAAAGCACAATACACGTCAATGGCGAAAATGCGCGCATTACAACCTAAAATGGCCGCACTAAAAGAGAAATTTGGCGATGATCGTCAAAAGTTCGGTCAAGCTATGATGGAAATGTACCGCAAAGAGAAAGTAAACCCGATGGGTGGCTGCTTACCGCTTTTACTACAAATGCCAATCTTCTTAGCACTATTCTACGTATTCTTAGAATCAACAGAATTGCGCCATGCTGAGTTTGTATTATGGTTAACTGACTTATCAGCGAAAGACCCATACTACGTATTACCAATTTTATTTGGTGCAAGTATGTTCATCACACAAAAGCTGCAACCGATGACGGTTCAAGATCCAATGCAGCAAAAAATGATGACGTTTATGCCGGTAATCTTCTCTGTATTCTTCTTATGGTTCCCATCTGGCCTTGTACTTTACTGGTTAGTATCGAACCTTATCTCTATCGCGCAGATGCTTATCATCTACCGTGGAATGGAGAAAAAAGGCATTAAAGTAAGAGGCTAAAACCCTTACGCACAAAAAAGGCGACTTAGGTCGCCTTTTTTAATGCCCAGTTATTTTTAACCGAGTACAGGTGCATAAAGCTGCTTTGGCACGCTACGTTCACTAACGCTAACGCTTGTTATTACCACAGAGCCTATAACCAAGCCTATGGCTATATAACCTGATACACCTAACCAGCTAGAAACGGTTGCTTTGCGTTTAACTCTCAGCCAGCTCATGTAAATTCCAACACCACTAACACCGCTCATCAAGCTACCAAAAATAGCCCAAATAAACTTTGTGCCTAGACCTGCAAAGTTTCCAAAATGCAGTGGATCAGCGGTGTCTTTTATACGTGGAACAAACGGCAAGTCTTGCCCTTTTTGAATGCCTAACACGGCCCCTGTGCTTGCATTTATATAGACGCGATTAGCGCGTAAGCGCAGTAAAATATCGTTATTATAGCCACGAACTTCGATAGGCTGTGCTGCTTTTTGTCCGTAACCAATGTAACGAATATCTAAACTAGGAAAAGCCTGTTGTGCTGCTTCGTATGCGGCCGTTAAAGATATTGGCATCATATTACTTGTCGACGCGCTTTGTTTTAGCGCAATAACCTTTGTAGGTTCTGCAACATAATGATCTACTTTGGCTGTTTGCAATCCATGCTCTATCAGATACCAAAGACCCGTTACCGCCATAACAGCAATAAACCACGTACTCCAAAGTCCTACAAGCTTATGCCAGTCTGCCCAACCATTGCGTTTATGCAATAAAAGTGGGGCTGGCTTTTTAAGAAAGCCTTGCCACCAGCGTCGGTAAACAAAAAAGCTCGAGACCAGTAATATAAGTACTAAGATACTTAAGCTTGTCACAATCAACTTACCAGTCCAGCCCATGGATAAATTCATATGCCAGTTACGTAAAAACCGCGATATTCGTGCCCACTCTCCTTCTCCTAATACTTCTCCTGAGGCAGCATCAAGATAAACAAACCGAAATGTATCATTTATTTTTAGCGCAACTTCTGTGGCTAAATAATCTTGCTTATGACGATGGATATACAGTACTTGTGCATTGGGATAATGCTTATTAAGACTGGATTCTATCGCGGGATAGTTAGTCATGGGTGAAGAGCTTAAAGCACGATATTTACTCTCAGTCAGGTACTCTATCTCGTGACTAAGGGTTGCTAACGTACCGGACACACAAATAACAAAAAGCAGGACCCCAACAACAAGTCCTGCCCACGAATGTAAGTTAAACCACTGCTTAGCGCTCACACGCCACCATTAAAAGCTGTATTTAGCACTTAAATAAACACGGCGTGGCTCACCGGGAAAATGCCCCGTACGTTCAATAAAGCCACTGCTTGCATATTCTTTATCAAACACATTTTTAACTGATAGCTGCCATTGCCAGTTATTTAAGGTCGTTTGCCATGCCATATTGTAGATAGTGTAAGGTTGAACACGTTGTCCGCCCAAGCTAAGCTGCTCATCAACATAGTCTAAACCTGCAGAAATAGATGACGATACGCGAGGTAGTTCATAGCGTGTCCAAATACCCAGGGTATTTTGCGGCGCATTGGCAAACTTATCACTGTTAGGAATTTGATTACGTATGCTGTCATTGGCTTTAGTGATACGGGTATCATTATAGGCATAACTTGCTGTCACAACCCAACGCTCGGTAATATCACCAACCACTTCGAGTTCAAACCCTTTACTTTGCACTTCGCCGACGGCCACTAAATCATCAACCCCATCGCCTGCAACATCACCCAACAAACTGGGTTGCAGAATATTTTTGCGCACAATGTCATAAGCGGCCATATTCACAGCTAAGCTATCATCAACAAGCTTCGTTCTTAAGCCCACCTCATTTATACGACTTGTTTCAGGAGCAAAAGGTCCGCCCTTGGCTGTTTCTTGATCGCTGGCACTTTGTGGTACAAAACCAGTACCATATAAGGCGTAAGGAAAGAAAGTATCATTAATATTGTAACTGGTGCCGACACGATAAGTGACATCGCTATCAGAAAACTCGGTCTGATTTAACTCATCTTTGTCTTCAAAGCGATCGTATCTTAACCCTGCGGTTATGCTCCAGTTGGCAGTGACATCAAGTTGGTCTTGCACATAAGCACCAAAGCGTGTGCTATGAGTACTGCCAAGTCTGGGTGTAATAGCATTGAGATCATAATCATCGCGAGACGTTAAACCATACTCGGGATCTTGAAGGTCAAGCCCAGGGACAGGCCCTCCTTTACTTTGTTGCGTAGCTGTGCGGTAAACACTTTCGAAATCATGCTCATACCAATCACTACCAAATAAGACTTGGTGTTGCATATTAGCAAATATAAACTCAGCTACCGCATTAGCGGTTAAGCTAAACCCTGTATTTTCACGAAGTTGATCACGAAATTCGCGGTGACTCCAATCAACAATGCCATCGCCATTGGTATCCACAAGCCCTCTCGGCTCATGGTAATTTTGCACTTCTTTATTATCAAAATAACGTGCTGTAATATCCGTACGCCATACATCATTAATGTCGTGTTTTAAAATAGCTTGATAAACATGCGCCTCAACATTTTGGAAATCAGTCGCTTCATTATGATTCCAGCTAATATCCGTAATAAAATGCCCATTATCATCAGCAGGCACCCCACGAAGGCGTGCTCCTCCTAATTCTTGCTCTATATACGTATATTGCGTTGTAAGCTCTGTTGCGCTGCTTATCAGCCAAGTATAACCAAGATCAACAATCGTATTATCACTGCTGGTATTAGCGCGAAATGGCTTTTCTGAATCACGATACAAACCAACACGATAAGCATGATTATCTAATGAGTCACTCAAGGGCCCTGTACTTTCTAATGCGCCACTAATAAAGTCATCATTACCAAGCTCAACTTCAATACTGTGCTTTTCAGTAAAGGTTGGCTTCTTGGTTACATAATTAATAATACCACCTGGATTACCGCTACCGTATATAGCACCCGCAGGCCCTTTTAACACCGCAACTTGTTCAATATTAAATAATTGTGGAACAGCAAAGCCGTTGAATGGATCGCCTTTGACACCATCATATAAAATTTCATCTTGGCGAAAACCACGAAATGTTACACCTGAATAACTAAAACCATTTACACCGGCAATATTACTGTATAAATCGGTAATCTGTCGGGCAGCCTGATCGTTAATCAGCTCCTGTGGCAAAATTTGAATAGACTGTGGGATCTTTTCAATCGGCGTATTAGTGCGGGTCCCGAAGCTTGACTCGGTTGGTCGATATAAAGAAAAAGCACGCCCTATTACATCGATTTTTTCGATTTCATTTTGATCTGACGTTTGTTGATTCTCAGCAACTGAAAAACCAGAAAAACTCGCGAGAACAGCTAATAATAAAGGAGAATAGCGCATATATTTTTAAATTATAAAGTAAGATGCAAATACCTTAATGAATATAATTATCATTTGCAATTAGTGTTTATTATTTATTAATGTTGAATAAAGTAAAACTAATAGCAACGACTAAGTTGGTATTTTTATACACCGCTATTCGCATGAAATTAAGCCATAGGTTACAATACAAACCAGCATCATTTTCAATATTGGCAATACTAAAAGCATGATTAATCAAGATACAATTGCAGCGCAAGCGACCGCACCCGGACGAGGTGGCGTTGGTATTATTCGCGTTTCTGGCAGCTTAGCCAAAACGGTAGCAGAGCATATTATTGGTCGCTGTCCTAAAACACGTTACGCAGACTATGTGCCTTTTAAGAGCTTAGACGGCGCACAGCTAGATCAAGGTATTGCCCTTTTCTTCCAAGGACCAAATTCTTTTACCGGTGAAGATGTACTTGAACTACAAGGACATGGCGGTCCTGTTGTACTCGATATGCTATTAAAAGAAATTAGCCATATTGAAGGTGTACGGTTAGCAAAACCAGGGGAATTCTCAGAACGTGCATTCATGAATGACAAGCTTGATTTAACACAAGCCGAAGCAATTGCCGACCTCATTAACGCAACCAGTGAGCAAGCTGCAAAAAGCGCCCTGCAATCTCTTCAAGGTGAGTTCTCAAAACACATAGAGATGCTGGTGGAAAAAGTCATTCATTTACGTATGTATGTTGAAGCAGCCATAGATTTTCCAGATGAAGAAATCGATTTTCTGACAGATGGAAAAGTAGCAAATGATCTCGATGCCATCATTCAACAACTTGATAATGTCACGCAACAAGCAAAGCAAGGGACGATAATGCGCGAAGGTATGCGTGTAGTCATTGCAGGTCGACCGAATGCGGGTAAATCAAGTTTATTAAATGCGTTAGCGGGTCGTGATGCAGCCATTGTTACCGACATAGCCGGCACCACACGAGACGTACTGCGAGAACATATTCATATAGATGGTATGCCGCTTCACATTATCGACACAGCCGGCCTTCGAGAAAGTCCAGACAAGGTAGAGCAAATTGGTATTGAACGCGCCTGGGAAGAAATTAATCAAGCCGATCGCGTGTTATTTATGTTAGATGGCACCGACACCGACGCTACAGATCCACATGCTATCTGGCCAGAGTTTATGTCTAAGTTACCACAAGGCATGGGCGTCACGGTGATCCGAAATAAAGCCGATATTTCGGGTGAAAATGTCGGTATGGATGAACATGATCAATACCCTGTCATTCGATTAAGCGCCAAAAATGCTGAAGGTATAGAGTTAGTTCGTACTCACTTAAAAGCATGTATCGGTTTTCAAGGCGCAACCGAAGGTGGCTTTATGGCCCGTCGTCGTCATCTCGATGCACTACACCATGCAGCGCATCATCTGCATACAGGTAAAGAGCAACTTGAACAGCATATTGCCGGTGAAATATTAGCTGAAGAGTTACGCTTAACTCAGCAGTTCCTAAATGAAATTACAGGTGAATTCACGTCTGATGATTTGCTCGGCAAAATATTTAGCTCGTTCTGTATCGGTAAATAAACGCCGGTCATCATTATTAGAAAAGAGTCGCAAGACTCTTTTCTTGTTCATAAACAGCACTTTCATTAACAGGTTCAGTGCCGAATACAGCCAGCAATAAATCTTACACTCATTAATCTATTGATGTCATTTATAGGAGGACATCATGGATAAATATCACATTTTTCATCAATTACATAAGCAACAAACAGGCTTTGTATTACCTAATGCATGGGATCTAAGCTCAGCGCAATTTATTCAAGCTTCAGGAGCAAAAGCCCTTGCAACAACAAGTTGGGGAATTGCCGCAAGTTATGGCTTACAAGATGGTGAGAAGATCCCATTTAGTTACCTACTATCGCTGGTCAAAACACTCATCAATCACCTCACTATCCCTTTATCTGTAGACATTGAGTCAGGCTATAGTAACGACGCACACGTAATTAGCCAGCATGTACTTAGCTTAGCCAAGTTAGGGGTTGTAGGTATAAATATAGAAGACTCTGACAAAGTAACATCACAGTTAAGATCGCTTGATCAACAGTGCACTATTATAGAGAAAATAAAGCAAACTCTGGATGAAAATGGCTTCGAAAAGCTCTTTATTAATGCCAGAACCGACACATATTTAATAGAAAAAGATCCCTATGAGCTGACATTAGCACGAGCAAAAGCCTATGAAAATGCAGGAGCAGACGGTGTGTTTGTACCTGGACTTTGCAAAATTGAACAGATAAAAATGCTGGTTAACGCACTTAATATTCCAATAAATGTGATGGCAATGGCAGATTTTAACTGCCCAAAAATAGCATTTGCTGGTGGGGTTAAACGATTTTCTTTGGGGAATTCTCTATATGATCTTGTTGGTGAAACGCTAAAAAAACACTTAACACAGCTTGGAAATAACGAGCCACCAGCCATAAAGCTGATCTTAAATACAATTTAGATCGGCGATTGGTAAAAATGTTATCCACATTTGGCCTGTTTTTAGATCTAAACAGCTAAACGATCACTATTTATCACTGTCATTTTTGTTATTCAGAGTAAATATGGCAGTTTTTTAGAGGTTTTTACCTTTAAAAACTAATTTTTTCGTTTATTTTTCGTTTTTTTCGATCGAATTTACCGATCGAAAAATACAATTCGATCGTTATCAACAAGCGATCTATCCACAAAACGATCTCACCAAATACCTCCCCCCGATCTGAGCGATTCTTTCAATTCAGATATTTAAAGATCAATCACTTAGCAAAGTTATGCACGTCTAGAAAATAGCCTTGATCAGAACTTTCCCCAAATTTACTAACAGCTTGATCAACGACTTTAAATTAGCGAAATAAATTAAAAACATTATAAATCAAAAACTTAAAACAAAATAAAAATTAAAGAGTGATTTTTGAACATAAAAACTTATTCAGATCGTAATTCAACACTTTACTCACACTACAAGTTCGTTATTATGTGCCCACTTAACTCATTACACGATCAACGACATGCAATCAGTAAATATCATTGTGGGTAGTCAAATGGGATCTGCCGAATATGTTGCAGAGCAGCTCGCTGAATCCCTTGAACAACAAGGGATTCAAGTAAAGCTTCATGAACAACCCGTTTTCAATGATATCGATCAACAAGACACTATCTGGCTATTATGCACATCGACTTATGGTGCCGGTGATTACCCTGAAAACTTACTTCCTTTTATTGAATCAGTTAACCAACAAATTGATTTAAAAGGATTAAAGTACAGTGTTATAGGTTTAGGTGACACCAGTTACGACACATATAACTACGCAGGCCGTCATATTGATGATTTATTTATAAGTAAAGGCGCAAGCCGCGTAGCAGAACGTTTAGAGCTAAATATATTAGATGAACAACTGCCAGAAGATACGGCCTTAGCCTGGCTACCCAGCTGGATCAAGTCTGTGGGTCTTTAAAGTATAGAGTGGCAAGATCTATTAAAAAAGTTACCCACAATTTACTGATAATTTAGATCAGATTGTGGATAAACACTGATTTACCTGCGTTTTTAACCTAGTTTATCCATTGGATAAGATCCATTCGATATTGCCCTGTGTATAAATAGGTCTTTTGATCAGAGCTTGTTAGCGGTTAGATCCGATCATATTAACACCTTTGGATCTGACTTAAGATCATGTTTTAAATATAGAACTAAACATTATCAACAGAAAACCGCTTCAGTAGTAGTAAGAGTAATAAAAGATCTCTTTAAAAGATCCTTTATATTATTAGAGATCACCCACTTAGATCTTGAGCACTGTTTAATCATTTATCTTCTCTAAATTTCTAGGTAGAATACGCTCCCTTTACAAAGTTTTGCTGGTCGATTAAGTAGGATCCATAAATGATTTTTCACGAAAGTTTTGATGTTATTGTTGTCGGTGGTGGACATGCAGGTACTGAAGCCGCATTAGCCTCTGCTCGCATGGGTATGAATACCCTATTGCTAACACATAATATGGATACCCTTGGTCAAATGTCATGCAATCCAGCTATTGGGGGCATTGGCAAAGGTCATTTGGTTAAAGAAATTGATGCACTCGGTGGTGCAATGGCACAAGCCATTGACAAAGGCGGTATTCAATTCCGTACTTTAAATTCATCAAAAGGCCCTGCGGTTAGAGCAACTCGTGCACAAGCTGATCGTGCTTTGTATAAAGCGGCTATTCAACATACTTTACAACACCAAGAAAATTTAAAGATCTTCCAGCAATCATGTGATGATCTTATTGTTGAAGGTGAACGTGTACTCGGTGTTGTTACCCAAATGGGACTTCGCTTCAGCGCCCCTACTGTTGTGCTTACAGTGGGCACTTTCTTAGGTGGCCAGATCCACATCGGTTTAGAAAACTTTAAAGGGGGTCGCGCAGGTGATCCACCATCAATTGCACTGGCACAACGTTTACGTGAATTACCTTTTAGAGTCGATCGTTTAAAAACGGGGACACCTCCACGTATTGATGCGCGTACTGTTGATTTCAGTAAAATGCAAGAACAACCAGGTGATACACCAATACCCGTGTTTTCATTTATGGGTAAGCAATCGGATCATCCACAGCAGATCCCGTGTTATATCACTTATACGAATGAAAAAACGCATGACGTGATCCGTAATAACTTACATCGTTCACCTATGTATTCAGGTGTTATTGAAGGTATTGGCCCACGTTACTGCCCTTCTATTGAAGATAAAATTGTTCGTTTTGCTGATAAAGACAAACACCAAATTTTTGTTGAACCTGAAGGTTTAACATCATACGAATTATACCCAAATGGTATTTCTACCAGTTTACCGTTTGATGTTCAGCTTGAAATTGTGCAATCAATTACTGGCTTTGAGAATGCACATATTTGTCGTCCTGGTTACGCAATTGAATATGACTTCTTTGACCCTCGTGATTTGAAACAATCATTAGAAACTAAATTTATCAACGGGTTATTCTTTGCTGGCCAAATTAATGGCACCACGGGCTATGAAGAAGCGGGTGCTCAAGGGTTGATTGCTGGTATGAACGCCGCATTGCAAGTACAAGGTAAAGAGCCTTGGACTCCGCGTCGTGATGAAGCATACACAGGGGTATTAATTGACGATTTAGCGACGCTAGGTACAAAAGAACCCTACCGTATGTTTACTAGCCGTGCTGAATACCGATTATTACTTCGCGAAGATAATGCTGATATTCGTTTAACTGCAAAAGGCCGTGAATTAGGCTTGGTTGATGATGCTCGTTGGGCTGCATTTAATGAAAAAATGGAGATTATCGAGAAAGAATCGCAACGCCTAAAAGAAACGTGGATCCATAAGGATCATGTTGCGGTTGATCAAGTAAACGCATTATTAAAAACGCCACTGACACGTGAAGCGAGTTTAGAGGATCTGATCCGTCGCCCTGAAATTCGTTATAACGATTTAATGGCCATTGAAGGATTAGGATCTGAATTTAATAACCAAGCTGCGCTTGAGCAAGTTGAGATCCATACAAAATACGCAGGCTACATTGCTCGTCAGCAAGACGAGATCAATAAACAATTGCGTCATGAGCAAACTGTATTACCAAAAGACTTTGATTACTCAACGGTTTCTGGTTTATCAAATGAAGTTGTTGCTAAATTAACAGATAGTCGTCCAGACACGATTGGTCAAGCGTCACGTATTTCAGGTATCACCCCTGCTGCTATTTCGCTATTATTAGTATATCTGAAAAAGCAAGGCTTACTACGTAAGACTGCGTAGTTGGTAAGGAATACAGTGTTACAACAACAATTAACGTCACTGTTAGCGCAAACTGATATTGCGCTAACAGAAAAACAACAGCAGCAACTCGTTCAGTATGTTGAATTATTAGACAAGTGGAATAAAGCGTACAATTTAACATCGGTGCGCTTACCTGAAGAGATGATGATTAAGCATATTATGGATAGCTTAGTTGTTGCGCCACACCTAAAAGGCAAACATTACATTGATGTTGGCACCGGTCCGGGTTTACCGGGTATCGTATTAGCCATTGCTTTACCTGACACACAATTTATTTTGTTAGATAGTTTAGGTAAGCGAGTACGCTTTTTGATGCAGGTAAAACACGCACTGGGTCTTGAAAATGTAACCCCAGTACAGTCTAGAGTTGAAGAATATCAACCAAGTGTTAAATTAGATGGTGTATTAAGTCGTGCATTCGCCTCTTTGCAAGATATGGTTGACTGGTGTTCGCACTTGATTGATCATTCGGGTAAATTTATCGCCTTAAAAGGTGTATTTCCGAGCGACGAACTTGACTCATTACCAGCGGGTATAAAGTTTGACGAAAAAATTAGCTTGGAAGTACCTGAGTTAGATGCGCAAAGGCATTTAATTATTCTATCTAAAGACTAGGGATCAGAGCACTGTGGCAAAAGTCATCGCATTAGCAAACCAAAAAGGGGGGGTTGGTAAAACAACCACCGCTGTAAATCTTGCGGCTTCTATGGCCGCGACAAAGCGTAAAGTGTTATTAATCGATCTTGACCCACAAGGGAACGCGACCATGGGCAGCGGTGTCGATAAATACGGTGACGTTGCAACTATTTATGACTTATTGATAGAAGAAACCCCAATCGAAGAAGTAATCAATAAAGAAACGTCAGGTGAATATCATTTAATTGCAGCTAATGGCGATGTCACAGCAGCTGAAGTTAAATTGATGGAATTATTTGCCCGTGAAGTGCGTTTACGTAATGCCCTTGAAAAAGTGCAAGACCAATACGACTTCATTTTTATTGACTGCCCACCTTCACTGAATATGCTAACGGTTAATGCGATGGCAGCAGCTGATTCTATTTTAGTGCCTATGCAATGTGAGTATTATGCCCTTGAAGGTTTAACTGCATTAATGGACACCATTACTCAGCTGTCGAAGTTGGTCAATCCGGCGTTAACAATTGAAGGTATTTTACGCACCATGTATGATCCGCGTAATCGCCTTGCAAATGACGTATCTGAACAATTAAAACAACATTTTGGCGATAAAGTTTATCGTACCGTTATCCCACGTAATGTCCGTTTAGCAGAAGCGCCGAGCTTTGGTGCCCCTGCCATGTATTATGACCGCGCATCAAGTGGTGCAAAAGCATACTTAGCCCTTGCCGGTGAAATGTTACGTAGAAAAGAGAAAACATCTTCAGCAGTAGCCTAACTTTGAGGTAAAAAAATAACATGTCTGCTAAAAAACGCGGTTTAGGCCGAGGACTCGACGCTTTATTAAGTTCATCAAAACCTGCCCCAAGTGCAGATAATCAGCAACAAAATGCAGTAACAACAGAGCCTGTATCAGATGCTGTGGCAGAGCAAAATAAAGGTGAACTGCAAAAATTAGCGATTGAGTTTTTACAGTCAGGTAAATATCAACCACGTAAAGACATGTCTGAAGAAGCATTGGAAGAGCTTGCAAGCTCGATTCGTGCGCAAGGCATAATTCAACCTATTGTTGTGCGCCCTATTGGTGCAAATAAATACGAAATTATTGCTGGTGAACGTCGTTGGCGTGCTGCTCAATTAGCTAAATTAGATAGCGTACCTTGTATTATCAAAGACGTACCTGATGAAGCGGCTGTTGCTATTGCACTTATTGAAAATATTCAACGCGAAGATTTAAATGCAATGGAAGAAGCCATTGCACTTAATCGTTTATTGAATGAGTTTGAGCTTACTCATCAGCAAGTGGCCGAAGCTGTTGGTAAATCTCGTACCACAGTGACTAATTTACTACGCCTAAATAATCTTAACGAAGATGTTAAAATACTGTTAGAGCATGGCGACATTGAAATGGGTCATGCACGTTGTTTATTAGCACTTGAAGGTGAAGCGCAGTCAGATGCGGCGCGATTAGCTGTCGCAAAAGCGTTAACTGTGCGTGAAACTGAAAAGCTTGTTCGTTCAATTTTAGAGCCCGCACCTCAAAAAGAAGTGCTCGAAAAAGATCCTGATGTCAAACAGTTAGAGCAAAAACTTGCCGAGAACTTAGGGGCTAAAGTAGAAATTAACTACAACAAAAAAGGCAAAGGCAAGCTGGTTATTTCGTACACAAGCTTTGATGAGTTAGATGGCATTTTAAGCCGTATAAATTAAGACTATTCCCGTCATTAATTAATAACATGTCCAAAAAGAGACATTTGTGGTGTTTTTGCGCTACAAAGGGTCGACTCAAGTTGCAAAACTGGTAGGAATCAGTATAATTTCGCCAGTTTTCATACCCTGACAATATGAACGTTCTTAAGGTTAATAAAACGTGACTAATAGGTTAGCAAAGCCATATAGGCTTGCCGCATTTAAATTAATTTGTCTTCAGGGTATCGTAGCGATAATCGCTGCAGTAATTGTTTTTGTAGGTTGGGGAGTCAATGCCGGCCAGTCAGCGCTAGCTGGCGGAGCTGTTGCACTACTCCCTAATTTTGTATTTGTCGTTTATGCATTCAGATATATGGGTGCAAGTCGGACAAATCAAGTGTATGCCTCGCTAAAGCGCGGCAACGGATTAAAATTTATGCTAACAATTGTGTTGTTTGCACTGATACTGAAGTCTTACACGGTCGTTTTATTACCGTTTTTTTGTGTGTATGTATTGGTGTTATTTAGCGGATTGTTCGCACCCGTTTTTTTTAATCATTAACTTTTGGGATATAACATGGCTGCAGAAGAAGTAACTCTATCAAGCCATATTCAGCACCACTTAACCAATGCTAAGATGTGCTCGACCGACGCTGGTCTAGCCTTCAATAAAGCGTGTGCGGACAGTGGCTTCTGGACATGGAACATAGATACCCTCGCATGGTCAATCGGTTTAGGTCTTGTATTTTTATGGATCTTCCGTAGTGCCGCTAAAAAAGCAAATACCGGTGTACCTGGTAAATTTCAATGCTTCATTGAAATGATCGTTGAATTCGTTGGCGACAACGTACGCGATACTTACCACGGCAAAAGTAGTTTAATTGCTCCATTAGCTCTAACGATTTTCGTTTGGGTGTTCTTAATGAACTTAATGGACTTGATCCCGGTTGATTTCCTACCTGCATTCGCTGGCTTCGTTGGTGAGCAAGCATTTGGTATGGACTCTCACGACGTATACATGAAAATTGTACCGACAACAGACATCAATATGACTGCTGCACTTGCTATTGGTGTATTCATTCTGATGATCGGTTACGCAATTAAAATCAAAGGGATTGGCGGTTTCTTAGCGGAACTAACACTGCACCCATTTAGCTCTAAAAACAAGCTGATGATGGTGTTCTTAATCCCATGTAACTTATTACTAGAAACAATCGCTTTAGTTGCTAAGCCGTTCTCGTTAGCACTGCGTTTATTCGGTAACTTATATGCTGGTGAGTTGATTTTCATCTTGATCGGCGCTGTTGGTTTAATGCAACTACCGTTGCACTTTATTTGGGCCGCATTCCACATCTTAGTAATCGTGCTACAAGCATTCGTATTTATGATGCTTACAATCGTTTACCTAAGCATGGCAAGCTCAGATAATCACTAATTTTTACACTTTTAAAATTTAATTTTAATTTACAATTGAAACTTTGGAGAAAAAAATGGAACTAGTATTAGGTCTTAAGTATATCGCTGTTGCTCTACTTATCGGCTTCGGTGCAATCGGTACTGCTATCGGCTTCGGTAACATGGGTGGTAAATTCCTAGAAGCATGTGCGCGTCAACCAGAGCTTGCACCTTCACTACAAGTTAAGATGTTCATCCTTGCTGGTCTAATCGATGCCGTAGCTATGATCGGTGTTGGTATCGCAATGGTATTGTTGTTCGTACTTTAATATTATTTTTTGAACAGCTTACTATTTTAAGGAGGAGCGGTCGTGAACTTAACAGCCACTCTTATCGGTGAATTAATTGCATTTACGGTATTCGTACTTTTCTGTATGAAATACGTATGGCCACCACTAAATGGTGCAATTGAAGCTCGCCAGAAGAAAATCGAAGATGGTTTAGCTGCCTCTGATAGAGCCGAAAAAGACTTAGAACTTGCGCAAAAGAAAGCTGCTGAGCAGCTTAAAGAGGCAAAAGCTCAAGCGGCTGATATCATTGAACAAGCTAAAAAGCGTGCCACGCTTATCGTTGACGAAGAAACTGTTCGTGGTCAACAAGAGCGTGAAAAAATTATTGCTCAAGGGCACTCTGAAATCGAAGCAGAGCGTAACCGTGTAACAGAAGAGCTACGTAAGAAAGTAGCAACTCTGGCCGTGGTTGGTGCTGAGAAGATTCTAGAGCGCGAAATCAATCAAGCCGCACACAGTGACATCGTTGAAAAACTTGTCGCTGAGCTGTAATTAGGAGGGTATGAGCATGTCTGAATTGGCTACTATCGCTCGCCCATACGCTAAAGCGGCTTTTGAACTTGCTGTTGAAAAAGGCACTGTTGAAAGTTGGAACGACATGCTGTTCTTTGCTGGCCAAGTTGCCAGCAACGAGCAAGCCGCTGCTGCGCTAGCTGGATTGCCTACTGCTACTGAAAAAGCAGGTCTTTTTATTAAGATCTGTGCAGAGCAGCTCAACGAACAAGGCCAAAACCTAGTTAAGGTAATGGCTGAAAATGGTCGTTTAGTTGCACTGCCTGCTGTTGCAGAGTTATTCGCTGAATTAAAAGCGGATTACGATAAAGAAACCGACGTAGACGTGGTTTCTGCAACACCGCTTTCTGCTGAGCAGCAAGCAACATTGGTAGCGGCACTTGAAAAACGTTTCGCACGCAAAGTTAAGCTGAATTGTAGTGAAGACGCTACAGTTGTTGGCGGCCTTATTATTAAGGCGGGTGACACTGTAATTGACGGCTCAGTACGCGGCAAGTTAGCCCGCTTAGCTACATCACTACAATCGTAATTGGGAAAAAGAGCATGCAACTTAATTCCACTGAAATTTCAGATCTGATCAAACAACGTATTGAGCAGTTCGAAGTTGTAAGTGAAGCTCGTAACGAAGGTACTATCGTATCTGTTACTGACGGTATCATCCGCATCCACGGTCTAGCTGACTGTATGCAAGGTGAGATGGTTGAGCTTCCTGGCAACCGTTATGCTATCGCACTAAACCTTGAGCGTGACTCAGTAGGTGCAGTAGTTATGGGTCCATACGCAGACCTTAAAGAAGGCGTAAAAGTTAAATCAACTGGTCGTATTTTAGAAGTTCCTGTTGGTCGTGGTCTACTTGGTCGTGTTGTTAACACTCTAGGTGCCCCTATCGATGGTAAAGGCGCTTTAGATAACGACGGTTTTGAACCTGTTGAGAAAATCGCACCAGGCGTAATCGAGCGCCAATCAGTAGATGAGCCAGTTCAAACTGGTTATAAATCTATTGATGCGATGATCCCAGTTGGTCGTGGTCAGCGTGAGCTTGTAATCGGTGACCGCCAAACAGGTAAAACTGCTTTAGCTATCGATGCAATCATCAACCAGAAGAACACAGGCGTTAAGTGTGTGTACGTAGCGGTTGGTCAAAAAGCATCTACAATTGCTAACGTAGTACGTAAATTAGAAGAGCACGGTGCACTTGAAAACACAATTATTGTGGTTGCATCGGCTTCTGAATCTGCGGCACTTCAGTACCTAGCACCATTTGCTGGTTGTACTATGGGTGAATACTTCCGTGACCGTGGTGAAGACGCATTAATCGTATATGATGATTTATCTAAGCAAGCTGTTGCTTACCGTCAAATCTCATTGCTACTTAAGCGTCCACCAGGCCGTGAAGCATACCCAGGTGACGTATTCTACCTTCACTCTCGTCTTCTAGAGCGTGCATCACGTGTAAACGCTGATTACGTTGAGAAGTTCACTAATGGTGAAGTGAAAGGTAAAACAGGTTCACTGACGGCATTGCCAATCATTGAAACTCAAGGCGGCGACGTTTCTGCGTTCGTACCGACAAACGTTATCTCTATCACCGATGGTCAGATCTTCTTAGAAACTGACTTATTCAACTCAGGTATCCGTCCAGCTGTTAACGCTGGTATCTCGGTATCGCGTGTTGGTGGTGCAGCGCAAACTAAAATCGTTAAGAAACTAGGTGGTGGTATCCGTCTAGCGTTAGCTCAGTACCGTGAATTAGCTGCGTTCTCGCAGTTCGCGTCTGACCTTGACGATGCAACACGTTCTCAATTAGAGCATGGTGAGCGCGTAACAGAGCTAATGAAGCAGAAACAGTACGCACCAATGTCTGTTGCTGAAATGTCTCTGTCGCTATTCGCAGCTGAAAAAGGCTACCTAAAAGACATCGAAATCGCGAAAATCGGTGACTTTGAAGCGGGCTTAATTTCTTATGCAAACAGCACATACGCAGAGCTAATGGCTCAAATCAATGAAACTGGTAACTACAACGCTGAGATTGAAGCGCAACTTAAAGAACTTCTAGAGAAGTTCAAGTCGACGCAAACTTGGTAATTTAGTTATGAATGGTGAGCTTTAGGCAACTAAAGCCCACCTGATTCGGAGAGAGAGTCATGGCCAGCGGAAAAGAGATTAAAAGCAAGATCGGGAGTATCAAGAATACTCAAAAGATCACCAGCGCAATGGAAATGGTTGCTGCGTCTAAAATGAAAAAGGCGCAAGAACGTGTGGCATCAAGCCGTCCATACGCTGAAAACTTACGCAAAGTGATTGGTCGTGTTGCTCAAGCAAATCTTGATTTTACTCACCCTTTTTTAGAAGAGCGTGAAGTAAAACGAGTTGGTTATATTGTTATCTCTACTGACCGTGGTCTATGTGGTGGCTTGAACTCTAACGAGTTCAAAAAAGTTGCCCTAGACGTGAAAGCGTGGAAAGAAAAAGGCGTTGATGCTGAATTTACTACTTTAGGTAGCAAAGCAGCAGGCTTTTTCCAACGTTTCGGCGGTAAGTTAGTCGCTAAAAAGGCGAACTTAGGAGATACACCTTCATTACAAGACGTTATTGGTCCTGTAAAAACGATGCTAGATGCATACTCTGAAGGCAAAATTGACCGCTTATACGTCGTATTTAACAAGTTTGTTAATACGATGAAGCAAGAGCCAACAATCGATCAGTTACTCCCTTTGCCAAAAGCTGAAGAAGAAGTATCTCAACATTCTTGGGATTACTTATATGAGCCAAACCCAGAAGCTATCTTAGAAGCTCTGTTAGTACGCTTTATTGAGTCTCAAGTATACCAAGGTGTAGTTGAGAACGCTGCCTCTGAACAGGCTGCCCGTATGGTTGCAATGAAAGCTGCAACTGATAATGCTGGCGACCTTATGGATGAGTTACAGCTTGTTTATAACAAGGCTCGTCAAGCTGCAATCACACAAGAAATCAGTGAGATTGTTGGCGGCTCGGCAGCAGTTTAACGCTTCGGCAAAGTTTAATGAGAGGAATAGACATGAGTTTAGGTAAGGTCGTCCAAATTATCGGCGCCGTTGTGGATATCGAATTTCCACAAGACAACGTGCCAGCCGTATATGACGCACTAAAAGTAACAGATGGCGACTTAGCGGGTTTAACTTTAGAAGTTCAACAACAGCTAGGTGGCGGTGTGGTACGTGGTATCGCACTTGGTACTACTGACGGTTTACGTCGTGGTACATCAGTAGAAGGTACAGGTCAGCCAATCCACGTTCCAGTAGGTACGAAGACACTAGGTCGTATCATGGACGTACTTGGTAACCCTATTGATGAAGCTGGTCCAATTGGTGAAGAAGAGCGTATGTCTATTCACCGTGCAGCGCCTTCTTATGAAGAACAATCAAGTTCAGTTGAACTTTTAGAGACGGGTATCAAGGTAATCGACCTTGTATGTCCATTCGCTAAAGGTGGTAAAGTTGGTCTATTCGGTGGTGCCGGTGTAGGTAAAACCGTAAACATGATGGAACTTATCCGTAACATCGCAATCGAGCACAGCGGCTACTCAGTATTCGCAGGTGTTGGTGAGCGTACACGTGAGGGTAATGACTTCTACCATGAGATGAACGACTCAAACGTACTAGATAAAGTATCACTAGTATACGGTCAAATGAATGAGCCACCGGGTAACCGTTTACGCGTAGCGTTAACAGGTCTTACGATGGCAGAGAAGTTCCGTGACGAAGGTCGTGACGTACTTTTCTTCGTTGATAACATCTACCGTTATACACTAGCGGGTACAGAGGTATCAGCACTTCTAGGTCGTATGCCATCAGCGGTAGGTTACCAGCCTACACTTGCTGAAGAAATGGGTGTACTTCAAGAGCGTATCGCATCAACTAAGACGGGTTCAATCACATCAATCCAAGCGGTATACGTACCTGCGGATGACTTAACTGACCCATCTCCAGCAACAACGTTTGCTCACTTAGATGCAACAGTAGTACTTTCTCGTGATATCGCGTCACTTGGTATCTACCCTGCGGTAGACCCACTTGATTCATCTTCACGTCAACTTGACCCATTAGTAATTGGTCAAGAGCACTACGATACAGCGCGTGGCGTTCAAACAGTTCTTCAACGTTATAAAGAACTGAAAGACATCATCGCAATCCTAGGTATGGACGAGCTTTCTGACGAAGATAAGCAAGTTGTATCTCGTGCACGTAAAATCCAGCGTTTCTTATCTCAGCCGTTCTTCGTTGCTGAGGTATTTACAGGCGCGCCTGGTAAATACGTGTCACTTAAAGACACAATTGCTGGCTTCAAAGGTATCTTAAACGGTGAGTTTGATGATATGCCAGAGCAAGCGTTCTACATGGTTGGCTCTATTGAAGAAGCTCAAGAAAAAGCCAAAAGCATGTAATTAGGAGGGTAGTATGGCGGCTATGACTGTACATCTTGACGTAGTAAGCGCAGAAGAGAGCTTGTTCTCTGGTCTGGTTGAATCGATTCAAGTAAGTGGTAGTGAAGGTGACCTTGGTGTTAACTATGGCCACGCTCCATTATTAACTGCCCTAAAACCTGGTATGGTACGTTTAGTTAAGCAATTTGGTCACGAAGACGTGATGTATGTTGCTGGCGGTACGCTAGAAGTTCAACCTGATCGTATTACGATTCTTGCTGATACAGCAGTACGTGGTGAAGATCTGGACGAGCAAGCGGCTGAAAAAGCGAAACGTGATGCTGAAGAGCAAATGGCGAATACGTCAACTGCTGAGTTAGATTATCAACAAGCTGCAGTGCAACTTGCTGAAGCAATCGCTCAACTTCGCGTAATTCAACAATTACGCAAAAAGTAAGCCTACTCGGTTTTGTAAAAGCCCACTTAATGTGGGCTTTTTTGTGCCTGTAATTTACTCAACATTTATGTAATATCAATCCGCAATAATACTGAATCATTTTGAGTGATTAAGTATTATTATAGACCACTTAATTAAGCACAATGGTATAAGCAAACTCGTTTAAAGCGCCCTATTCTTCGTTTAGTACTTATATCCTTCATCAAAGCCCGTTACAATGTGGTGTATTAAATGTGAATAAGTATTTCATCTAAGGTTCAGTCCTCTTTATTAGGATTGAGTATTTGCACATGACGTGACTTACCTAACCAAGGTTGACTTACTTATTACACTCATTAACAGCTCAACTAAAACAAAGAAAGAAGGATATTGTTTTAATGTCTCTGACAACCGTTATTCTCGCTGCGGGTAAAGGTACTCGTATGCGTTCAGCACTTCCAAAGGTGCTTCATAAAGTGGCTGGAAAGCCGATGGTGCAACATGTAATTGATAATGCCACGGCCTTAGGCGCACGTGAGACCAACTTAGTTTATGGCCACGGTCGCGATCAATTACAAGCCGCCCTTTCTCATAATCAAGTAAATTGGGTGCTACAAGAAGAACAACTTGGTACTGGCCATGCTGTCGCGGTCGCTAAAGAGCATATCGCTGATGATGATACCGTGTTGATTTTATACGGTGATGTTCCCCTTACAAAACGTGCGACGTTAGAAAAGTTACTTGCTGTTACGCCTAAAAACGGACTTGCAGTATTAACAGTAACATTAGACGACCCATCTGGTTATGGGCGTATGCTGCGTGAAAATGGCAAATTAGTCGGTATTATTGAGCAAAAAGATGCGACCGCTGAGCAATTAGCGATTAAAGAAATCAACACTGGCATTATGGCTGCCAATGGTGAATTACTGAAACGTTGGTTAAGTAACCTATCGAATAACAATGCTCAAGGTGAATACTACCTAACAGATATTGTTGCCATGGCTCACAGTGAAGGCGTTGAAATCACCTCTGCACAACCTGAGCATCCAATGGAAGTTGAAGGCGCAAACAACCGTGTACAACTAGCGGCACTTGAGCGTGCTTATCAAGCATGGCAAGCAGAGGAGCTGATGTTAAACGGTGCCACCCTTGCCGACCCTGCACGCATTGATGTACGCGGTGAAGTAACAACGGGTGAAGATGTACTTATTGATGTTAATGTTATTTTTGAAGGTAAAGTAACACTGGGTAATAATGTACAAATAGGTCCTAATTGCGTACTTAAAGACTGCACCATTGGTGATAACGTTATTATTAAAGCCAATTCATTAGTCGAAGAAGCAACTGTTGCGACTAAATGTACTTTAGGTCCATTTGCACGACTGCGTCCTGGTGCCATTATGGAAGAAGATTCTCACATTGGTAATTTTGTCGAAATGAAAAAGACCCGCTTAGGTAAGGGCTCAAAAGCAAACCACCTTACTTATTTAGGTGATGCTGAAATCGGCGAAAAGGTAAATATTGGTGCGGGTACCATTACCTGTAACTACGACGGTGTAAATAAATCAAAAACCATCATCGGTGATAACGCCTTTATTGGTTCAAACTCATCGCTTGTCGCTCCTGTGAATATTGGTTCAACAGCAACGATTGGTGCGGGCTCTGTGATCACTAATACTGTTGAAGATGAACAACTGGCGGTAGCGCGTGGTAAACAGCGTAATCTCAGTGGTTGGAAGCGCCCTGTTAAAAAACAGTAAGCTGCATTATACCTAATTGAAAAAGGCGAGTTCACACTCGCTTTTTTTATGCCCGGATTTTGTCCACATAAAAATGCCATATTGTTGTCATGCCTGTGTGTTGTTATGTAGTAAATACAACACAAAGGAAAAATAATAATGTTAAAAAGATCAATGCTTGCTCTGTCACTGTTGTCTATTCTTACGGGTTGCTCATTAGAGGGAGATGATGGAAAAGATGGTTTACAAGGTGAGCAAGGTCCCGCAGGGCAAGATGGTGTTAATGGCACTAATGCACATTCACCTTTAAATATTCATCTTATTGGCCGTGCAGTATTAAATGCACAAAGCCCAGAAGGTGCCGCAGAGATTGTGGCCTATCAAGCGGCTAAAAAAAGAATTTTTGCAATTAATAGTTCGGGTGATTCTGCAGTGGTTAATATCATTCCGGCTGATAGCTTTGACAGAGCTGCGCTCGTAAAGGATAACGAAGGCGTTGTAAACGGCACTAATTTAGCCTCTGCAATTACCGTGTCTCTTAATGAGCACAGTGCGGGTGATGCAAACAGTATCGCCATCGATGAAAATAACGAATTACTTGCTGTAGCTATGGCTGCAAAAACAACGGGTGATGCAGGGCTTATCGCATTTTATGATATTAGTGGCGACGAGCCTCAGTTTATTAAGAATGTATCTGTAGGCGCCCTGCCCGACATGGTTACCTTTAGCCATGATGGTAATAAAGTACTGGTTGCAAACGAAGGCGAACCGAATGGGGATTACAGTATTGATCCTGAAGGCTCAATTAGCATCATTAACATCAATGATGGCGTGATTGCTGACACTGCTATTAGCATCACCTTCGCAGCCTATAACGATAAACAAGCAGAGCTTGAAGAATTAGGGATTGTTTTTGCTAATCCGACAGGTCGTACAATCAACGGCAAGCTAATTAATACAACCGTAGCTATGGATTTAGAGCCTGAGTACATCAGCATCTCTAAAGACAATAAGTTTGCCTACGTTTCACTACAAGAAAATAATGCCCTGGCTATCGTTAATTTGGAAAATAATAGCTTAGAGCTAAAAGGGTTAGGCTTCAAAGACTGGTCTAATTTACTCATTGATGCATCAGATAAAGATGGAGGGGTGAACTTTAAATCATACCCAGGCTTATATGGTATGTATCAACCCGATACTATCGCTAGTTTCAGCTGGAAAGGTGCAAATTTCATCGTTACAGCTAACGAAGGCGATGCACGAGAATACTTCTTTGACACAGCCGACGAAGCTGATTGTATAGCAAAAGGTGGTCTTGACTATGATGAAGATGATGGCTGCTTATCTTATATAGATGAAACCAGAGCTAAAGACTTAACGCTGGCAAGCAATTTTGATTATCTGAACAACGACAACACTGATATTGGCCGCCTAAAAGTGACCACAGTTAAAGGTGATGAAGATAACGATGGTGAATACGAGTCACTCTATGCGTACGGAGCCCGCTCATTTTCTATTTGGGATAGTAATGGCATGGTGGTTTTTGATTCTGGTGACCAAATTTCACGTATTACCGCATCAGTTCACGGCGAAGCATTTAACAATAATGAAGATGAAAATGCCGGTGATACCCGCTCAGATGACAAAGGGGCTGAACCTGAAGCATTAGCACTGGGTACTATTGGTGAGCGTACATTTGCATTTATTGGTTTAGAGCGTATGGGTGGCATTATGGTGTTTGATATTACTAATCCATACAATGTGACATTCCAAGATTACTTTTTTAACCGTGGCTTAGAAGCCGGTGCAGAAATAACCGGTGATCTTGCCCCTGAAGGGATGGCATTTATACCTGCAGAACAAAGTGCAACGAATGAAGCATTACTTGTCGTAGGTAATGAAATCTCGGGCTCAATCGCTGTGTGGGAAATTTCCACTAAGTAATCCAACTAGTAAAATAAAAGCGATAGACTGATTTTAAAGTATATCGCTTTTTCATTTGCCCTTTAATGAACATAAAAGTGACTGATTTTTGAGCTGAAATACTCCTGCAGCCCTTTGTTTGTATGATTATTGTACAAAATTGAAATTAATTAAATAAAACTGAAATAAAGCGTTGACGGCCTCCAGATAATCCCTATAATGCGCATCCACTGACACGGCGGGCAGCAACGAAAGACGCTGAACAACGTAGCAGAGAGTTAAGTAAAACTTCGGTTTTAAGTCTTCGAAAGAAAGTTTAAAATTAAGTGTTGACTCGAAAAATTAAGGATGTATTATACGCATCCCTCGAGACGCGAAAGCAACTCGAAACGTTCTTTAACAATATAAAGCAATCATCTGTGTGGGCACTCGTACAGATTGAGTTCTAACAGTCGAGCTACTTAGGTAGTAAGACAAAAAAATTTAGAGTCTCAATTTAAACTGAGTGACCAACAGAAATAAGTTTACTTATTTCAGCACAGTCAATTCAACATCGAAAAATGTTAAATAAATTCAGAATTCATTGAGCATGTCCGCTCCCTTATGGGAAGGACAGAAAAAACTTTTAATTGAAGAGTTTGATCATGGCTCAGATTGAACGCTGGCGGCAGGCCTAACACATGCAAGTCGAGCGGTAACAGAGAGTAGCTTGCTACTCTGCTGACGAGCGGCGGACGGGTGAGTAATGCTTGGGAATGTACCTTATGGTGGGGGACAACAGTTGGAAACGACTGCTAATACCGCATAATGTCTTCGGACCAAAGCGGGGGACCTTCGGGCCTCGCGCCATAAGA
>NZ_LYPI01000023.1:0-74093 GCF_001938575.1 Pseudoalteromonas sp. PAB 2.2 | reverse complement strand
TGCTGACCTATAACTTGGTCAGGTATCAAATGGTGCAGATGTGTAATACTTTAAATGGAGACTACTTGCCGTATCAACTTAGCTTCAATGGGGCGTTGGCTCATATCATGCGCCTAATAGTAGGGCTTCCATACTCGTCACCGGGAGCAATCCCGAGGCAACTCCAAAACTTCTACTCAATGAGTGAGAGTTTAATACTTGAGCCCAGGCGAGAAAGATCCTTCCCTAGAGTCGTTAAGAAAAAACCAAGCCGATACCCTCGAAAATACAATGCCGCTCACCTTAAGTGAACGGCATTACTATATTATATAGGCCTTTTTTATTGCTATAACTTGGTTTCGAGTTCTGCGACGGTGACCATTATTTTTAGAATCTTGCCATCACGGTACAGCTCAAATTCAATTTCTTTACCCGGCTCTGTATTGCCTATTTTCTCAAGCACTTGCTGTGGGTTTGCAACCGATAATCCGGCAATTTTAATGACAATATCTTGCTCTTTTATACCCGCTTGCCATGCAGGACCAAGGGGATCTAGGTTATTTATACGCATACCCGTTACTGGAGTGTAGCTGTCGCTTACATCTTTTCCGGTGCTGTCCACAGCGGTTCCAGTAAAGCCTAGGTAACCACGAACGACACGGCCATGTTTAATTAGCTTTTCCATAATATCTTTTGCAAGAGAGTAGGGAACAGCAAAGAAGATACCTTGAATATCTAAGTTTTCACGGGTTTTAAATTGCGCAGATGTGATACCCACAAGGTCGCCTCGTGAGTTAACTAATGCTCCCCCTGAGTTCCCCACATTTATGGCCGCATCCATTTGTAATAGGTTATTGTAGGGGCTGTCTGTGATCTTTTGTTTGCCGGTGGCGCTAATAATCCCTTGGGTAATTGTTTGACCTAAATTGAGTGGGTTACCAATTGCGAGCACAACATCGCCTACTCGGGGCTTGAAGTTATCGTTGACGGGGATCACAGGTAAATGATCAGAATTTATTTTTAGGAGGGCTAAATCAGTTATGGTATCAAAACCAATTAGTTGAACGTCGTAAAAGCGACGGCCATCGGTTAAGATCACAATAATTTGGTCCGCATTATTGATTACATGGTAATTGGTTAATATGTAGCCATCTTGCGACATGATCACGCCAGATCCTAACTCTTGAATCGTGTTTTGACGTTTGTATCGCGGTTGGTTTGAAATGCTCTCAGAAAAGATGGTCACCACCGAAGGAGCGGCTCTTTGCACAGCGCTAGAAAAGCTCATATGCTCAGACGACATCGCGGCTGGTAAGTTTACATTAGGAAAAAGTGCGCTGCGTAAACTGGGGCTAAATAACACCACCAAAAAAGCAATCCCTAATCCGGTAAAAAGTGGTGGAAGAATAAATTTAAATAGTTTTAGCACAATATTCTTATTATCAGTGAGCAATCCCCTAATGATGGCACAAAAAAAATAACAGCGGCAAGCACCGCTGTTATTTTTTCATGATTTATCAATTAAGTTTACTGGATCAGAACAAAAACAAGCTCTCTGCCGCGTTTTACACCGAGTACGATGTTACCTTGCGTGTTTTCGATAATTTTATTCATGTCACGAATATTCTCAACACGTTGGCGGTTCACTTGCATGATCACGTCACCTTCTTCTAAGCCCACACGTGCGGCAGGTGAACGTGCTTCTACTGAGGCAACTTCAACACCTTTCCCATCGCTCTTTTGCGTGTTTTCAAGCGTTGCGCCTTGGAATGCAGGGTGTGTTTCTTCACCTGCTGAAACAGAAGTCGCGGCGCCATCAAGTGTGACATTTACTATTTTCACTTTGCCATCACGATAGATACCGAGCTTCACTTTTTTGCCTTCACCTAGGGTCGCAATTTTACTGCGTAGTTCGTGGAAGCCACTGATTTCAGTACCATCAACACTAATAATAACATCTCCGGCTTTTATGCCCGCTTTACTCGCTGCGGTGTCATCCATTACCTGCATGACATAGGCACCTTGCTTAACATCAAGCTTTTGCGCTTTTGCAAGCCCTGCATCCAACGGACGGCCTGAAATACCGAGTGAGCCGCGGCGTACTTCACCGTGTTCAATAATTTGATCAACAAGGTTTTTCATCATTGTTGATGGAATGGCAAAGCCAATTCCCACGTTACCGCCAGAGGCACCTAAAATTGCGGTGTTAATACCGATTAACTCGCCGTTTAGATTAACAAGCGCGCCTCCCGAGTTACCTTGGTTAATCGCAGCATCGGTTTGGATGAAATCTTCATAGCCCTCTATATTTAGGCCACTGCGGCCAAGGGCACTTACGATCCCAGAGGTTACAGTGTGGCTTAAACCAAACGGGTTACCAATCGCGACAGCAAAATCACCGACGCGAAGCTTATCTGAATCTGCAATTTTTAAAGCGGTTAAATCCTCAGCATCGATTTGTAACAAGGCAATGTCAGACTCTTTGTCACTGCCAATTTTTGTTGCTTCATACTCACGGCCATCTTCAAGCGTGACCACCATTTTTTCGGCATCTTCAACAACGTGATTATTGGTCACTACATAACCTTCATCGGCATCGATAATCACGCCAGAACCAAGACCACTAAATTGACGCTTTTGACTGCCCCCACGCGGCACACCAAAAAAGTCATCGAAAGGGGTTGCTCTACGGCGGACTTCTTTAGACCCTGATACTTGAATACTCACGACGCCTGGGGTGATCTGTTCAAGCATTGGTGCGAGCGTTGGCAGTTGTTGACCATTGACAGCCACCGGAAGTTTGGCCATTGAAATTGCAGGGGTTAACAATAAGCTAGTAGATAAAATAGCAGCACTAATAACAGATAATTTCATTTTCATAGTCTGGGTTTACTCCACTTCAGAGATAAAGCAAAAACTAAAAAGGGCTGCATAAGCAGCCCTTTTCTTCGTTTAGATATAAAGCTGTTATATCTAAAGACTATGGGGTCAAAAAAAAGTTCATCAAGAGGCTTTAGAATGTTCTGAAACTTTATTTGAACCAGCAAATAGACCTGTTTCACCTACTACATAGTCGGCAGGCTGCGCTTCTGCGTTTGAGCGATCGCTTTGGCGGTCTTGTAATGAATGTTGTAATTGCTCCGTGGTTTCTTTTGAAAAGAACGGCTCATTAGGGTGCTGCTTTTTATCTGTTAGGAGTAACTTATTTGTTTCTTCAACATGATTGAGCAATTGATCGTAGTTGTCTTTCATTTTTGAAACCAGTTTGCCAGTGCTCGCAAGGTGATCGGCAACGTCTTGACGATATTGTTCAAGTGCATTGTTGGCTTGTTCTACTTGATGCTCTAGCTCGTCTTGTTTAAATTGCTTTTTGGTTACAAATGCACCAATAAAGAATGCTGCGATTGCAACGATGATTAAAATACCTACCCAGGTAATTGTGCCCATAAATCCACCCCTTTGGGAAAAATAACTAAAACTTATGCCTTAAAAGCATTTATAGTCCAATCTTTATTAAAATATGCTTAATTTGATTGTGAAATCATACTGCGGGCTAATATACCCTGAGATACGATGCGTGTTAATATACTGTGCAAATTTAACTGTGTTTTATTGTAACGACCTATGACTCCTTGGCAGAAATACCAACAAGATTTACAACGTGAAGACTTCGTACATGATGCAGCGCAAGAAAATGCGGTTCGTCATTTGCAAAGACTCTATGATGACTTAACTGCTGACAAGCCAGCCGCCAAGGGATGGTTTGCCAAGCTCTTTTCTAAAGATAGCACGCCAGCTATAAAAGGGCTTTATTTTTGGGGCGGTGTTGGTAGAGGTAAGACCTATTTGGTTGATACATTTTACGAAGCGCTGCCTACTGAGCGTAAAATGCGTGTGCACTTTCACCGGTTTATGCACCGTGTACATGATGAGCTTAAAAAGTTAAAAAACACCAGTAATCCACTGAACGTCGTTGCTGATATCTTTAAGTCGGAGACAGATATTATTTGTTTCGATGAGTTTTTTGTACAAGATATCACGGATGCAATGTTGCTAGGCGGCCTGATGGAAGCCTTGTTCGAGCGCGGTATTGTGCTTGTGGCAACGTCGAATATTGTTCCGGATGAGCTATATAGAAATGGCTTGCAGCGTGCGCGTTTCTTACCAGCAATTGAATTAGTAAAAGCAAATACTGAAATAGTAAATGTTGATTCAGGGGTTGATTACCGTTTACGGACCTTAGAGCAGGCCGAAATTTTTCATAGTCCGCTCGATGCGCAAGCAGACGCAAACTTATTTGAATACTTTGATAAGCTTTCACCTGAGCCCGGCATTTTAGATACCGCTATTGAAATAGAAGGGCGCATGATAAAAACCCGTAAAGTGTCTGATTGTATCGTGATGTTTGATTTTAGCGAGTTGTGTGAAACAGCCCGTAGTCAGGTCGACTATATGGAGATCAGCCGTTTATACAACACCGTCATACTCTCGAATGTAAAAGCATTAGGACAAGCAAATGACGATGCCGCACGTCGTTTTATTGCATTGGTTGATGAGTTTTACGAGCGCAATGTGACGCTTATTATTTCTGCAGAAAAACCGATCACTGAACTTTACAGTGAAGGTAACTTAAATTTTGAATTTAAGCGCTGTATTAGCCGATTACAAGAAATGCAGTCGCTCGAATATTTAGCGCGAGAGCATTTAGCATAGTCATTGTTGAGTTGTTTATTGTGAGTTTTCAGAAATTAGCCACTTGAGATGACGCTTTCTTTACAAGTTGATAAAAAAGCCATTGCTCACATTAAGTGCGTAAATATTCATTCTGATTTCTTAGAATAAAAAACAACCATCATCTAGCAATGTGGTTTAAGTGCTGGTATACTCCCGCGTCTGCCACGTTGCGTTCTATTGCCAGATATTAGTTTAGCCTCTAATTGATGGCGCAAAGTCTTAAACTCGAAGGGGTTAAAGCATTCAACTTAGAGCGGTAATTAAAAAATAATTACCTGTGGTTTTAAATTAAAAAACATTGGATTTTAATAAATGAAAACGTTTGTTGCTAAGCCAGAAACAGTAAAACGTGACTGGTACGTAGTTGACGCTGAAGGTAAAACTTTAGGTCGCATCGCTACTGAAATCGCTCGTCGCCTACGCGGTAAGCATAAAGCTGAGTACACTCCTCACGTAGATACTGGTGATTACATCATCGTTATCAACGCAGAGAAAGTTACTGTTACTGGTAATAAAGCAAAAGACAAAATGTACCACTCACATACTGGTTTCCCAGGTGGTCTTAAGTCTACTACTTTCGACAAGCTTCAAGCTGCAAAGCCTGAAATGATCATCGAAAAAGCTGTTAAAGGCATGTTGCCACGTGGTCCTTTAGGCCGCGCTATGTACCGTAAACTTAAAGTTTACGCGGGTACTGAGCACAACCATGCTGCACAACAGCCTCAGGTTCTAGACATTTAAGGAGCACTATCATGGCAAATCAATACTACGGTACAGGTCGTCGTAAAAGTTCAAGTGCTCGCGTATTCTTACGCCCAGGCACTGGTAACATCGTAATTAACAAGCGCTCTCTAGAAGAGTACTTCGGTCGTGAAACTGCTCGCATGGTTGTTCGTCAAGCATTAGAGCACGTTGAAATGACTGAAAAGTTTGACTTACACATTACTGTTTCAGGTGGTGGTACTACTGGTCAAGCTGGTGCTATCCGTCACGGTATCACTCGTGCACTTATGGAGTTTGACGAGTCATTACGTCCTACACTTCGTAAAGCAGGCTTCGTTACTCGTGATGCGCGTAAAGTTGAACGTAAGAAAGTGGGTCTTAAGAAAGCTCGTAAGCGTCCACAATTCTCAAAACGTTAATATTTACGTTTATCAGAATTTCAAAAACCCAGCTTCGGCTGGGTTTTTTGTTTTTAGCTATTTCTTCTAGAAATTAGACGTTAGAAATTAGAAATTAGAAATTAGAAATTAGAAATTAGAAGTTAGAAGTTTGATCACACACATAAAAAGCGTGCTTGAGGTTAAAATGGTTTATTTTGTTCTAACCACTAACCACTAACCACTAACCACTAACCACTAACCACTAACCACTAACCACTAAAGTTACTTTTAACTCCTCGATTTTACGATTACTGATGTGAATAGGGATCAAACAGAGAAAGTTGTATCCTGCGTATGGTCCGTTTTTTTCGTTCGATATTTAACCGGTCTTGGCAATTCCTTCGTATTACATTAAAAAAACTTCACGATTTCGCAAAATAAGCTCAAATCCATCAGTTAATTGATGAATTTTTTTGCTACAATTGGGGGGCAAGTAATGTGAGTGAGTTCAACAACAGCTAATGCAGATTTCTGTTTCCTCTTAGTGAGGTTGATCTTGGTCAGTATATTGTTTTTTATATGCGTTATCATAACCAACGGCTTCATACTCGAGCTTACCCAAATTAATAATTCATTAAATGGGGTTTATTCGAGCATGGGACTGTGAATAACCTTGTTTTAATCAAGGGTTTTAATTATGATCGCGTCTATTTTAAAATTTCTAAAAATTAACCTGCTGTAACTGATGTTCTCAATATGGCAAGTGTTGGGAATCATAGTGGAGATAAGTGGATGAGCAATGCGCCTGTAGACAATGGCCGACGTCGCTTTTTAACCATAGCTACCTCTGTTGTTGGTGGTGTTGGTGCGGCTGGGGCTGCTGTTCCTTTTATTGCGTCTTGGAATCCAAGTGAGCGAGCTAAATCTGCGGGTGCGCCTGTAGAAGTAGATATCAGCAAGCTTGAGCCAGGACAATTAATTCGTGTTGAGTGGCGAGGAAAACCTGTTTGGGTTATCAATCGTACACCAAAAATGCTTGAGCAGATGAAAGCTCACGAAGGTCAACTTCGTGATCCAGCGTCTGAAGAGCCTCAACAACCTGAATCATCAACGAACGAATACCGTTCGCAACGTCCAGAAATTTTCGTTGCTGTTGGTATTTGTACGCACTTAGGTTGTTCACCAAGCTTCTTACAAGGTGGCTTTGGTGAGAAAGTTGAAGGCACAGATGATGGTTTCTTCTGTCCGTGTCACGGTTCTAAATTTGATATGGCGGGTCGTGTATTCCAATCTGTACCTGCACCATTGAATCTAGAGATTCCTCCGTATACCTTCCTTGATGACACGACTATTTTAGTCGGTGAAGAAAAAGGAGCGGCGTAATGTTTGGTAAAATTATTGGTTGGATCGACGATCGTATTCCAATGACTCGTGTTTGGAACATGCACATTGCACAGTATCCAGCACCTAAAAACTTTAACTTCTGGTACTTCTTTGGCTCATTAGCTATGTTAGTGCTTGTTAACCAGATCGTAACAGGCATTTGGTTAACAATGAACTTTGTACCATCAGCTGAAGGTGCATTCGCATCAGTAGAATACATCATGCGTGATGTTGAATACGGTTGGTTACTTCGTTACCTACACTCGACAGGTGCATCAGCGTTCTTTATCGTTGTTTATCTGCACATGTTCCGTGGCATGATCTACGGTTCTTACCAAAAACCACGTGAGTTACTGTGGTTGTTCGGTATGTTCATCTTCTTAGCGCTAATGGCTGAAGCTTTCATGGGTTACTTACTACCTTGGGGACAAATGTCGTTCTGGGGTGCGCAGGTAATCATTTCACTGTTCGGTGCGATTCCGGTTATTGGTGATGATTTAACGCTTTGGATCCGTGGTGACTACGTAATTTCAGGTGCGACGCTTAACCGCTTCTTTGCACTTCACGTAATCGCGCTTCCTTTAGTTATCGTTATCTTAGTGTTCTTACACATTGTTGCGTTACACGAAGTGGGTTCAAACAACCCAGACGGTGTTGAAATTAAGCGTAAGAAAGGCTCTGTGGCTGAAGAAGATAAGCCTAAATTTAAATTCCACGAGTATTACACCAACAAAAAAGACATTGTTGATGCAATTCCGTTCCACCCTTACTACACAGTTAAAGATATTGTGGGTGTGGTTGGTTTCTTAATCTTATTCTGTTGGGTTGTATTCTTTATGCCTGCGATGAATGGTTTCTTCTTAGAAGCGCCAAACTTCGAAGCAGCGAACCCACTGAAAACACCTGAGCACATTTTCCCTGTTTGGTACTTCACGCCATTCTATGCGATTCTGCGCGCTATCCCAGATAAACTAATTGGTGTTATCGCGATGGGTGCATCTATCGTAGTGCTTGCGTTACTACCTTGGATTGACCGTGGTTCGGTTCGTTCTATTCGTTATCGTTGTGGCTTACACAAGTTAAACATTGCTCAATTCGTGGTAACGTTTGTTATCTTAGGTTGGGTTGGTGCAACACCACAAACTGATTTCAAAACGCTGTTATCGCAAATCACGACTGTGACATACTTTATGTTCTTCGTATTGTTATTTGTTTACAGCAAGAACGAGAAAACTAAGCCATTACCAACGAGGTTGACGAAATGATGAAAAAGCTAATTATCGGTTTATTCGCATTGTTGCCAACGTTGACGATGGCAGCAGGTCCTTCGGTTCCTTTAATGGACGCGAACATTGACCTAAAAGACAATGCGTCTTTGCAACGTGGTGCTAAATTGTTCATGAACTACTGTCTTGGTTGTCACCAAATGCAGTATCAACGTTATGAGCGTACGTTCCGCGATATCGGTATTCCTACTGAAATTGGTCAAGAGCAACTTATTTTTGACGGTTCAAAAGTAGGTAGCCACATCAAGAATGCAATTGCGAAAGATGACGCAGCTAAATGGTTTGGCGCAGCGCCACCGGACTTAACGCTTGTAGCGCGAGTTCGTGGTACTGACTGGATCTATACGTATCTGAAGTCATTTTATAAAGATGAATCTCGCCCGTTTGGTGTAAACAACATTGTTTTCCCATCGGTAGGTATGCCGCACGTTCTTCAAGAACTACAAGGTTTACCGACACCTATCACTGAAGAAGTCGAGGAACATGGTCACACAGTGACTAAGGTTGTTGGCACTGAAACAGATGGTACAGGTGAAATGAGTGACGACGAGTACGATCGTGCTGCTCGTGACTTAACTAACTTCTTAGCTTACGTAGGCGAACCGTCACGTTTAGAGTCAGAAGCGTTAGGTCTTAAGGTAATTGGTTTCTTAGTGATTCTATTTATCTTGGCATTCATGCTGAAGAAAGAATACTGGAGAGATGTTCACTAATTCTGGACGTTTTGAAAGGTAATTTTGTGATAGGGGCTTAAGCCCCTATTGCTGTTTTTGTAATATAATGGAGGTAGGCATGGCCGTAGCTGCCAATAAGCGCCCTGTAATGACCCTGTTTTCTGGTGCTAACTGTATGTATAGCCATCAAGTACGCATTGTACTTGCTGAAAAAGGTGTAAGTGTTGACATTCACCTGGCTGAAAAGGATAACCTGCCAGAAGCACTTCATGAAATTAACCCTTACGGTACAGTACCCACACTGATCGATCGTGAGCTTGGTTTATATCAGGCAAACATCATCATGGAATACCTTGATGAACGTTTTCCTCATCCTCCACTAATGCCTGTTTATCCGGTTATGCGTGGCCGTAGTCGCTTAATGATGCACCGTATTGATACTGATTGGTACAGCTTAGCGAATAAAATCACAAGCGGTAGCAGTGAAGCAGCACAAGCACGTAAAGAGCTAACTGAAGCATTACTTGCAATTGCACCAATCTTCTCTGAAGCGCCTTATTTCATGAGCGAAGAATTCAGCTTAGTTGATTGTTATTTAGCACCGCTATTATGGCGTTTACCTGAACTGGGCATTGAGCTTTCAGGTTCGGGAGCTAAAGAACTTAAAGAATACATGCTGCGTTTATTTGAGCGTGAATCTTTCCAAGCTTCATTGACTGAAGCAGAGCGTGAGATCCGTTTATAATGACGCCAAATCGTCCTTATTTACTACGCGCTTTCTTTGATTGGATTGTTGATAATCAGTGTACACCGCACCTTGTTGTGAACGCTGATTTTCCTGCTGTACAAGTACCAACGCAATTTGTTCAAGACGGTCAAATTGTCTTAAACATTAGCCCATCGGCAGTTACAAACTTTGCTATGGATAACCAACAGCTAAGCTTTAATGCGCGCTTTGGTGGTCAACCAATGCAAGTGTATGTGCCTATGGGGGCTGTGCTCGCAATTTATGCACGTGAGAATGGTGAAGGGACTGTATTTACTGCAGAAGAATTCATCGAGGACGAAGAAGAGTTTGCTCCGGTATTAGAAAGTGTTGAAACGCCTGACGATATTTCGCCAGATGATGAGCCACCTGCTAAGCCTGAGAAAAAGAAGGGTGCTCACTTACGAGTGATCAAGTAGTCTTTTCAAATGCTCAAAAAAACCCGCTTAAATGCGGGTTTTTTATTAATGACTATTGAGTGATTAACTATAAATACTCAAACACCTTAATGACACGTTCTACACCTGAGATGTTACGGGCAACATCAACCGCTAAATTAGCCTCTGTATCGCTCACTAAGCCCATTAAAAATACCTCGCCATTCTCTGTGACAACTTTAATGTTATTGGCACTGATGTTCTCTGCGGTAATAAGCTGCGTTTTAACTTTTGAGGTTAACCACGAATCGTGAGTTTGCGTACTCATGCCTATATTTGAGCTGATGCGAATTTGATTATGAATTTTACGAATACCGTCAACACCTTCGATTGCTCGTTGCGCTTCGTCTTTCATTTCTTGGTTGGCGACTTGGCCTATCATCAGCACAATGCCATTAACGCTAACAACATTTACATTCGCGTATTTATGTATGCGCTCGTTTTCACTCAGTGCGATAGAGCTTTTTATTTCGATATTATTATCGTCAATTTGCGAGCCAATAGTACGACGGTCATTGGCCGCAGTGACAGCACCTGCGGTACCAGCAACAACTGCAGCTGCACAGCCTTGCAGCAATAAAATGGTACCAAGTACAATAAGAGACTGTTTAAACATTAATTTTCTTCCTGTGGGAATAAGGTTAAATCGATAAGCTCGCTCAGGCAGTGCAAGTTCACTAAATGAGATTCAACAATGCGGCTAGGGCGTTTTGATGGCACGCGGATTTCAACATCGTTAGGGCCAAGCAAGCCAACTAATTCACCCCCATCGTCACCTACTAACACAATCACTTTCATATCGCGAGTTAAGGCCGCTTCTACGGCAGAAATTATTTGCTTTTCATTACCATTGACGGCGATAGCTAGCAGTAAGTCACCTTGTTGTGCGAAAGCACGGATTTGCCTTGCAAAGGTTTCGTGATCATCAATATTGTTGTTGGGACCTAAGTTAACTTGCTCCTGTGCCAAGGCTACTGCAGGTAAACACGGACGCTCAGTTTCGTAAAAGTTAATTAATAAACCAGCCATATGTTGTGCAAGCATATGGCAACTCGCGGTACCACAGCATAACAATTTATTACCATTGATAAGGCTTTGTGCAATGGTAAATGCCGCTGATTCAAGGGCGCTTGGGAGCACCTCGCCAGCCGCAATTTGAACTTGAATATTCTCGGTAAAAATCTTTTTTATTGTATCTTGCATAACCTACCAATTAAGCCGACGCCAAGAGGCGTTAGTACACATTTTTAAACCAGTTTATTTCGCTATTTAGTTCACCTGTTATGGCAACATAATCAATTCGCATAGCCTGATTTGATAATTTATTTTCAGCAAGGTAATGGGCGATCGTTCGTCTAAGCCGTTGCTGTTTTTGCTTACTAAGCGCGTAATTTGCACCACCGCGAAGTTTGTTTTTTCTAAATTTCACTTCAACAAACACCAAGGTTTGCCCTTCGCGCATAATGAGATCAAGCTCACCATATTGGCATAAATAATTACGCCCAATGGCTGTTAGGCCATATTGCTTTAAATACTGCTCAGCCTGTTGTTCATAGTACAGGCCTTTTTCGCGGCTATTGTGCCACAATTGTTTAAACCACGACATGCTTTCATCCTTGTGCTGTCGTTACTTAATCAGCCGAATTGATCCCTGTTGCCGATTGCATAAATAACGGAATCGGTTGCTCTGTTGCTAATTCAACGGCAATGATTTGTTTGTTTTTGTACTGCGCCCAATCTAACGTACGGGTAACATACCCATTCGTTTCAATACTTAATTCGCCACTGATGCCAGCAAAACGTTTTCCTTGAATCATACTTAGTTGCTTAACATCACCTAATAGGCTGGTTGCATCATATGCCATGGCAAATAAGCGCTGACTTATATCTGTATTTTCAGGCCATAAGCGTTCGTATTGCTGACGCAAGTTATGCTGCTTTATCTGACCGTCAAGCATCCAAGGTAGTTCAGTAAAATACAGCCCTTCTAGATCACCTTTATCGGTACTGTCTATTTGTTTGCTATGGCTTTTAGAGCTTGCGTATAGCGGAATACGATCTGCGAAAGTACTTACATTAACATCTAAGTACGGTTTGATGAGGCGAGTTTCAGTTGCATCACCTAAAATATAAATAACATCAATATCGCTACGTGAGCGAGTTTCACTTTCGACTTCTTGCTTAAAGAGCGACTTAACCACTTGGATCCGCTCTTTACTTTGGTCCACTTCTAACAAGCCCGTGATAGTTTTTGGCATGTCATCTTTACCTGCGTAAAAACCAACTTGTGGTTTCACTTCACTGTAACGTTGCCATTGTTGGTTAAAGTACTCAACGAGGCGCTGGCCGTTACTGTTGTTTGGAGCAAGTAGCATTGGCTTTTGGTAACCAGCGGTTAAAAAGCGCTCTAACGCTTGTTGTATTTCGTGTTCAGGGCTTAATGCAAAGAAAAAATGCTGCTGTGAGATACGCTCACCCTCAAAACTATTAAGATGCATAACAGGGTAATCAATCAGCGTTTGTGCTGTGCTTAGCTTTTCAATATTACTTTTAAGCAATGGGCCAATCACAAAGTCAGCTTTAAATTCACTGAGTTTTAAGCTGATTTCAGCGGCAGAAAGTGATTCATCAATAAACAGTGTTTGTTCAAGTGGGTGAGTATCAAGTGCGGCAAGTACACCCGCTTTTAATGCGTCGCCTAAGCGTTCGTTAGCGCCTGATAGTGGAATAAGCACCGCTAAACGATTGACATTAAGAGGCTCAACTTGCACAAGCTCAGTGACTTTCTTAGGTAAAATCTCTGCGGCAGGGTGACCTGGATAGCGTCGCATCCAGTTATTCATCGCTTGATGCAATTCAACCGGCGCCCCTAAATACACTTGGTGATAAAGCGCCAGATTAACCCAACCTTGTTGTACCACTGAGCCGCGATTAAAGCGCTCAAGTGCATACGAAGATAGTTGAGTAAGGCTTGCCCATAAGTCTTTATTTAAATCAGCAACCGTGAAATTATTCTCGTTGCTAATGGTTGATGCTGCAAAGTAATAAGGCATTGCTTGTTTAGGCATGCCTTGTGATGCATAAACGCGGGCCGTTAAATATTGATGCCATGCTTTATGCTCTGGCAAAGTGAGTTGTGATTCGAGCAACTGTAATTGCTCTAATGCGCGATCACTTTTACCTTGTTTCTCTTGTGCTAAAGCGATGTAAAGCTTGTTTTGAATTTGATCCACGCTTGGTGTGCTTTCGAGCTCAAAACAGATTGTTTCAAGCAGTGACCAGCGCTGCTCAGTAATTGCTGCATCGCGAGCGGTGTAAAGTAATTGAATTTTATCGGCACCTTGGCGATTTAACGCTGCTTGGTACATTGATTGCGCATCGGTTAGTTGTGATAGGGCTGTGTTTGCTTGCCCCGACTGATTTTCTGCCGTATTTGATGGTTTTTCGGTTGTGCTACAAGCCGATAACCCCGACAATACAATTAATAGACTAACAAGTTTAAGTCGCACAATGATTTCCCAATACGTTAACGCGATTTGCTTATATTACTGACTGACGCAGGAGACCTCAATGTTAAATGAGGAGAATTCAGATAAAATCGGCACTCTTTACATTGTAGCCACACCAATTGGCAACTTTGATGACATCAGCCAGCGTGCCATACAAACCCTATCTGAGGTTGACTTAATAGCCGCTGAAGATACTCGTCACACAGGAAAGTTGCTAAGCCACTTTAATATCAAAGCAAAAACCTTTGCTTTGCATGATCACAATGAAAAACAAAAAGCCCAGCAAATCGTCGATTGGCTAGAGCAAGGAATGAATATCGCGTTGGTTTCAGATGCAGGCACGCCACTGATCAGTGACCCGGGTTATGCCGTGGTAAACTTGTGTCGTGAGCAAGGTGCACATGTTACACCTGTACCTGGTGCATGTGCAGCCATTACGGCAGTGTGTTGTTCAGGTTTGCCGACCGACCGTTTTCAGTTTATCGGTTTTACACCCGCGAAAAGTAAAGCCAGACAAACTTTTTTTATTGAGGCTGTTAATTCAGGTATCACGAGCATTATGTACGAAAGTACCCACCGCATCATGGCAAGCCTTGATGATTTAGAAGCCGCATTAGGCTCAGACCAACCGGTGGTATTTGCCAAAGAATTGACCAAAACATTCGAAACTTTTTTCAATGGCAGCGTTGCTGAGCTAAAGCAGTTTTTAACGAATGATCCAACAAAGCAGCGCGGCGAAATAGTATTAATGCTGCCGGGTAAAGCGAAGCAAAGCGATGATATCCCAGAAGATGCCCGCCGTATGCTTGGCTTACTCGAAGCCGAAATGCCACTTAAAAAAGCCTGTGGCGTGGTTGCAGAGTATTTCGGTTTAAAGAAAAACGCGCTTTATAAAGCAATTATTGACGAAAAAGACTAATTCTTTACTGCACTCGGCTGCATGCTCAGGTATACTGCGCGCCGAGTCAGCCGAGATAATCGCTGCCTGCAACGAAAATGCGCAGGGGGAGGAAAGTCCGGGCTCCACAGGGCAGGGTGCCAGCTAACGGCTGGGGGGCGCGAGCCTACGACAAGTGCAGCAGAGAGGAGACCGCCAACTTCGGTTGGTAAGGGTGAAAGGGTGCGGTAAGAGCGCACCGGGCCACTGGTAACAGTTGGTTGCAAGGTAAACTCCACCCGGAGCAAGACCAAATAGGGTTCTATCATTTTAAATAATGAACGCGTGGCCCACGTGAGAACCGGGTAGGTTGCTTGAGCCATAGAGCGATTTATGGCCTAGACGAATGATTATCCACGACAGAACCCGGCTTACTGGCTGACTCACCAAATTAATGAAAGCCCACAGTGAAAACTGTGGGCTTTTTGCTATCTAAAAGAAAATCCACTCTGCGCATATAAAGCAACGGCCTATTGGCTAACTGACCACATTAAAGAAAGTCCGTAGTTAACGCCACGGGCTTTTTGTTTTGAATTGTGCGAGTCAGTCTGCTCTTATAGTTTTTAACTGATTATAGCGTATAGGAATTTTTCTTAGGCTTACTAAGAAAGCAGCCAATTACCATAACCGTGAGTTCTGTATATTCTTTTATCTTAAACGAGCTAAGATTAAAGGAATAAACAATGAGTATTATTGAGGGGAGCACTAAAGAGTTTGGTAATACAAGTGTGTTACTGCATAGCTTAGGATCTTCATGCTATAGAATTGAATGGTATAGCAGGATGACGGGGGCATCAACGAGCTTGGCTAAACTCATGCAGGGAAAGTATGTTGTGATCAGAAAGTGGGCACAAGCGCGAAATATGTCTGATGTGTCGAGTGAGTTTAACAGCAGGAATAGTGCGCTGATTCATTTTTTAAATAATGTCGATATTGTAAAGTCTCAAGATGAATGGATTATTGCAGCTAAGCAGCACTGTCTTAATTTATTCGTTGAAAATGAGGGGCTTAAACCAGTCACAAAAGCTAGTTTTCCAAAGCCCAGATTACAAGGTGCTATTGGTAAAGAAGTGGTGGTTAAATCGAAAGTAGGCGAAAAAGAAATCGCTCACGGCTTATTGCTGCAGCTTGTTGGTAATCAAGCTGAAATTCAACTTATGAATGCCAAAAAGAAATATTATTCGAAACAGGTTTATATTCGTTAGGTACGTGTGATCATAGATCAAAAGTAACCTCTATTTTATAGCCATCACTTTCATCAATAGTATATTTGCCACCGAGCGCAATCGCCCGTTCTTCAATGAATGACAACCCATACCCCCCCGAGTCGCAGCTTATACCGTTCGCTGTACCATTATCCTTTAATTGAAGTTGAATATGAGCATCGTTTGCTGTCAGGTTGAGTCTTAATTCGGTTGCTGTGCTATGTTTGATGCAGTTAGTAATTGCCTCTTGGCAAATACGATAAATAGCGGTTTGATGCTCATCAGAGAGTGTCGTTTTTAAGTTTAATTCGACCTTATAATTTATAGACGATTTATTAAGCAGAGATTTAAATCGGCCATTTTTTAGCGCTTGCTCTAAACCTAGTTCATCAAGCTCTCTTGGTCGAAGGTGATGCATGATCTGATAGACTGAGTCATACATCGCTTTGGCATTTTCTTTTAGTCCTGCTACAAGGGGACTTGTATCGTTTTGCTGCTCGATTGATAAAATGGTGAGATCAGTTTTAAGGGCTGTCAGGCTCTGACCTAGTTCATCGTGCAGCTCTTGAGACAGATATTTGCGTTCATTTTCTTGGACTGTCACCATGCGTTTGGCAAGTTGTCTATTTTTTTCCAGTAATGCCGTGAGCTTTTCATTGCTGTCTTGTAGTTGGTTATTTTTTAGTTTTAGCTCGCTTGTTGCTGTGCCTATTAATAGCCCTGTCACTGAATTAACTATAATAAAAAGCTGGCTTATGTATGTATTGGTTGTGTCTTGAACAATAGCCGCTTCAGCGACAATTAAGCAATTACTGACAAATGCGCTAGAAATTGCGCCCGTAATGCCAAACTTATAAGAAAACCAAATAATAGGAAGGAGCGAGCAGAGGCGTAAAAGCGAATATAAGTCAGCATGGTTTACATAGATAAGTAAGTAAATGAGAGTGAGTGTTAATAAGCTGATTAAAATCAAGCTATTATAGTAAGAGAGTATGCGTTTATAGTTACTACTCAGTAGCAATAGGGCGGGAGCGATTAATAGTGCACCTGTCAGATCGCCTAATGTCATATTGAGTTTGTATTGTAATAACTGGCTATCCTTAAGCCACGTTGTAAATTCAAAGGCGCTCGAAAATAAAAACCATTTAAATGCAGCCGTGAATACGGCGAGTAATATGAGAGATAAAACGCCAGAATTAGAGTCAATTTTGGGTGGCCAGCGGTTCTCTTTAAAACCATACACAATAGCCATATAGGTTAGCTCTTGTAAAAAGCCGTGAAACAAATCGAAGTCCCATTCATTATTATAATAGACACCTAAATAGGCTGCATAAAGCCGAGACGTGAACCACAGTATGGGCCAAAACCTCAGGGGAAAAATTACGAAAAACGCAAGTTTTACTCCTGCAGGTAAGTAAATTGCACTACTTTGAGCTACGGTTTCTAAATAGTTACTTATCAACGATGAGCAATATAAACCGACAAAATACAGGATAAATGTTAATAATTGCTTCGATAACTCAATCACTACATTGACTGAGTTTACGTGTATTGGCATGCAGTTACGCCAGTTCATCAAGCGCTATTACCCCAGAGTCGATGGCAATTTTTAGTAAATCAAAAGAACTCGTAGATTCTAGTTTATTGTAGATATTGGTTTTATGGACATGAGCTGTTTTGGGCATCATATTAAGTTGCTGAGCAACTTGTTTAGCATTTAATCCTTTGGCAAATAAGGGGAAGGCTTCTCTTTCTCTTGGTGTGAGTAAATCGAGTTTGTTTGATGCAGAGGTCGCATTGAATTTTACATCTTCACTAATGTATCTGCCTCCTTTCATAATCGAATTGACTGCATCAATTAAAGCTTCCGATGCTGAGCGTTTAGACACATAGCCTAATGCACCAAGTTTTAAAGCATTACTCACATAGGGTTCGTAATCATACATGGAGGCAACGATGGTTTTTATTTCAGGAAATGTCGTGTTTAAATAAGATAAAAACGCCATTCCATTCTCACCTTCATGCATTGAAATATCGACAATAAACACGTCAGGTTGTTCTATCTCGACAGCAAGTTTTGCTTCATTGACTGAGCAGGCTTCGATGATAACGTGCCACCCAGATTGCAGCTCCAATAGTTTTTTAAAACTATCTCTTACCAATTGATGATCTTCGATAATACCTATACGCATGACTCTCTCCTTAGAGTTTTTATTATACATCTAATTCAATAAGTTATGTCTAGGAATTATTCTTATATAAATTAAAGCAACCGATCTATTGATTCATCTGTATTGGGGGCAATAGGGTATCAGTGCCTTATCGTTGTCATTATTGATCTTGAACAAGGTTGCTACGTTGACTCTGTTTCACAGAATGATACAGTGAATTTGAACTTTAATTCTAGCCAAAGGAGCTGCCCATGCTAGGCGAAAAACACTCGTTATTGAATGAATTCCCAGAGTTTAATGAATTAATCCACAACCTTGCCAAAAGCGATGCCCATTTTAAAAATACCATGCAACGATACGATGACATGGATAAAGAAATTAGAGAGCTTGAGCTTAATAGTTCTCCGATTGATGACAGTGAAATGCATGAAAAGAAACACCAAAGAGCTGCGCTTAAAGACGAACTTTATGATTTCTTAAAAGCGAAAGCATAAAACAGAAAATGACACCTAATGCCCCTTGCTCTTATGACTCTCGCTGACAAGGGGTGTTATTTCCCAGTTAACCCTAATTTATACCTTTCTAACGCTTTTAATTCCCTTATTTTCAATAGTTTTATATGTTAGTAACTGTTTATTCAGATTTTTTAAATGGGTGGAATTTATATGTTTGCGAAGGGAGCAATCAAAGCCGTCTCACTGTGTATTATGGCTATGTCTGTCAGCCTGAGTGCCGCAGCAAGTATCAACAATACAGAGACTATGTGGCCAGGCACGGTTTACAACACGGATATACCTACATTTAAGCAGGTTCTTGGTTATGATGTAGGTGAGCGCATTACTAATTACAACGATATGCGTCGTTATTTAACAGCCCTTGAGCAAGCCGCTCCTGAGCGTATTAAAGTTTTTAAGTATGCAAACAGCTGGGAAGGTCGTGAGCTTGTTTATGCGGTTGTTGGCACCGCTGAGCATATTCGCTCATTAGAAACCCTTGCAAACAACACGCAAGCGCTGGCAGACCCGCGAAGTACATCTGCGAAAGATGCAAAGTCACTCATCAAAAACTTACCCACTTCAGTGTGGCTGCAGTATGCAGTACACGGTAATGAAATTAGCTCGACCGATGCGGCACTGTTCACCGCTTACCATTTATTAGCGGCACCGAACGATACCATTAACAGTAAAATATTAGAGAATACCGTTGTATTTATTGATCCCCTACAAAACCCTGATGGCCGTGAGCGCTTTGTTTCTCGCTATTATGCCACTGTCGGATTAGAGCACAGCGCAGACCGTTTAAGTGCAGAGCATAATGAGCCTTGGCCTCGAGGTCGAGTTAATCATTATCTGTTCGATATGAATCGTGATTGGTTAGCACTTACTCAGCCTGAAACAAAGGGGAGAGTAGCTGCAATTAATAAATATAAACCTCAAGTGGTGGTTGATATTCATGAAATGGGCGGCGATCAATCATATTATTTTGCGCCGGCTGCTCAGCCATTCAATCCCCATATGACAAAAACGCAAATAGCCAATATGGATGCCATTGGCCAAAATCATGCTAAATATTTTGATGAGTTTGGCTTTGATTATTTTACCCGCGAAATTTTTGATGCTTTTTATCCTGGGTACGGTGATAGTTGGCCTGTATTTTATGGTGCGTCAGCATCAACCTACGAAGTAGGCTCTGCTCGCGGCCATGTTTTTGAAAAAAACACCGGTGAACTTCTTACTTATTTTAATACAGTGAAGCGTCAGTTTGTGGCATCAATTTCTACCGCCGAAGGTGCAGCTAATCAACGTGAGAAGCTACTTAATGACTTTTACCAATATCAAGTTGATGCAATTGATTCAGGTAAGAAGAGTAAAGAACGTGTGTATATTTTACCGAACCAAAGTAACCGTGAAGGAACGCATAAACTTGCTACGTTAATGGCTGAACACGGCGTAGAAGTTCAACAAGCAAATGAAGATTTCAAAGCATGCGGTGTTAAATACAAAGCGGGTAGCTACTTTATTGATACAGCGCAGCCGCGTGGTGTATTTGTTCGTACCACATTTACAGACCAAGTTGATATGGCTGAAGCCTTTGTAAAAGAACAAGAAAGACGCCGTGCTCGTAACCTAGGCGACGAAATTTATGATGTCACAGGCTGGTCGCTGCCAATGATGTTTAATGTTGATAGCGATAGCTGTAGTAAGGCTGTGAGCGCTGACAGTAAAGCGGTTCAGGCTAACGACACACTGATTGGTAAAGTGAATAACCCAGAAGCCTCAGTGGCTTATATTGTTGCTTGGGGCGACACGGCCGCTGCACGCTTTTTAACCGCAGCGCTGCAAGCAGGCGTTAAGCTTAAAAGTGCTGACCAAGCATTTATATTAGGTGATAAAACTAACTACCCAGCGGGCAGTTTAGTGATTGAAAAGCGCTTAAACGATAAAGACTTACTGACTAAAATTAGTCAAATTGCAGAGCAAACAGGTGCCATAGTCGATGGTGTTGATTCAAGCTGGGTGATTGATGGCCCCAGTTTTGGTAGTAATAAAACAGTGCCAATGGTGGCGCCAAAAGTGGCGATTGCATGGGATGTACCTACCAGTGAGCTAAGCGCTGGTAACACCCGTTTTGTTATAGAAAGACAGCTCGGCTATCCGGTAACGGCTATTCGTACACCAATGCTTGCATGGGCTGATTTAAGTGATTACCAAGTGTTGATTTTACCGGAAGGTAATTACGAGCAATCATTAGGTAAATCGGGCGCGGCTAATTTAAAAAGCTGGGTTGAAGCTGGTGGCGTGTTGATTGCACTCGGTAATGCAAACCGCTTTACCACCCATGCTGATTACGGCTTATTAGATGTTAAGCGCGAGCAAGCCTACCGAGAAGAAAAAGCCGACAGCAGCGATGATAAAAGCAGTAAAGTGGCAGGGCAGTTATTCGCTTCTCGTGATGATTTAAAAGCAGCGAGCATCAAACCACACACCTCGCCAGACTATGTAGCCGGTGTACTTGCTAATGTTGAAGTAGACCAAGAGCATTGGTTAACCGCAGGCGTCGATAAAAATTTAGTGGCGGTGGCTTACGGTAATGATATTTACACGCCAATTAAACTTAACTCAGGCAAAAACTTAGCGTGGTTCACAGGTAAAGACGATGTACTGGCGAGTGGTTATTTGTGGCAGCAAAACAAAGCTCAGCTAGCTTACAAGCCGCTCCTTGTTCATCAACCACTAGGTAAAGGCATGGTGATAGGCTTTACACAATCACCGACGTATCGCGCCTACCTTGAAGGCATGAATGTATTGCTCACTAACACGATTTTCCGTGCTGCAGCTCATGCTCAGTAAGGTTTAGAACAAATCGAAATGCCCGGCCAAGTTGCGGGCTTTTTCGTGTTTAAAGCTTCTCTCAACATCTAAAATAAAAAAGCCCGCAGGGCAAAGGGCGGGCTTTTTAGTGTTCCATGGAGAGGAAGTGTTAAGACACAATCCCGAGTGGCTTACCGGTTTGCCAAGCGCCACGGGTAAAGTCTGGTATCGTTTTGCTGTTACTTCTGTCTGCAACTGATGCCATACTTTGTGGGAAGATAGATGACCATGCTGCAGCATCGTAAACATCTTGATCCAGTGGTTCATTGTTACGCAAGCAGTAAATCATGCGCCATAACATTATGAAATCCATGCCGCCGTGACCACCGTTGCGAACGGCTTCTTCACCCATACGTTGCCATAATGGATGATCAAACTCTGCACGCCATTTTTCCATATCGTGATCCCAGCTATGGAAATTTTGCATATGTGGTTTACGACCTTGTGAGCCCGCACTTTCCCATGCTGCTACTTCAGCTTCATATTGCTGCTGGTAGATTTTTGCAATGGCTGGTGGTACATCCTCTAGGGCAATGCGGTTAGGAAAACCTGCAAATGTCCCATTAGTACCTTGAATTAGGTTATGGCGGCTGTACGGGCGTGGGCTTGTGGTGTCGTGCTGAACCATAATGCTTCGGCCTTTCACTGTTTTAATAATGCTGGTGTTCATGTCGCCAGCAGTAAATTTCAGTGAACGACGTTCGTGGCCTGCAGGAAATTCACGTTCTGCGTAGGCTGCACGGCCAAGTGCAGGTGAGCTGACTGATGTTACGAAATCAAAGCGATCACCCCGGTTGATGTTCATATATTGAGAAACGGGGCCTAAGCCATGAGTGGGGTATAAGTTACCGTTTACTTTTGTATGCCAGTAAGTACGCCACGAGCCGGTACTGCGGTCAATTTCTTTCATTTGCCAACGCAGGTCATGAATATAAGCGGCTTCACCATGCAGTAACTCGCCAAATACGCCTTTACGAACCATGTTTAGAACCATTAACTCGTCACGGCCGTAGTTAACGTTTTCCATCATCATGCAGTTCTTTTGAGTGCGCTCAGCAGTGTTTACTAGTTGCCAGCACTCTTCCATAGTGGTTGCTGCGGGTACTTCAACAAAGGCATGTTTACCACTTTCCATGGTTTCAACACTCATTGGTGTGTGCCAACGCCAAGGTGTTGAAATGATCACGATGTCGATGTCATTGCGAGCCAGCATGTCTAAATAGGCTTTATCAGACCCCGTGTAAGCAGTTGGTTTAGGTAAGCCTTTTTCAACAACATAGTTAATTGATTTCTCGAGCATTAGCTGATCTGTGTCACAGATAGCTTTAATTTCAACACCTTCAATGTGGCAAAGGTGTTTTACATGGCCGCTACCACGTTGACCAACGCCAATAAAACCAACACGTACCACATCCATCGCAGGCACAGCTAAGCCCATTACGCTTTTACCTTGTGACGCAAGTGGTGTGCTTTGATTATCACCTTGTTGGCTTTTCGCACAGCCAGTCACGACTGTCGCGGCGGTAATAGCTGCGGCAGATTTTAAAAAACGTCGTCTATCTATTGTCATAACGATACCTAAATCACTGAGATTATTTTAATAGTGGGTTTCAGTTGTTTCTTTTTATCTTAATTGAAAGACAATTACAAAAGTTAACAGGTAATCAAAATTGCAGCATGTCCGCAATAATATATACAACTAACACAGTTCAATCTTGGTGTAATAGATGTATTTAATTTACAGGATAAGTATTAAATAATATTACTGCCTTGCTCAGGATCGCGAGACTGATCGGCTTGTTCACGAATATCATCTGCATCACTACTTATATCATCCAAGCTATGGTCGTCGAGAGTGTTTGATGTTTGTGGGGGCGAAGTGGTGTGATGACTGGTGTGCTCGGCATCGGTATTTAAAATAATTCGTTCGCGAGCATCATCTGGCATACTAATTTTTTCTGCTAAATAGGTGTTTACTAACATTCGCATTAGCTGAGATGCTACTTTAACCGTGCTATGTTCACTGCTGTTTACCCAAAAATAAATGGTTAAATTAAGCGTGGCAGATCCAAGCGATTCAATGAGAACCTGACTGGGGGGATCATTAATAACGGCAGGGTTTTGACTTACGACTTGCATGGCTAATTGCTGAGCATAGCGAATGTCATTATCGTAGCCAATGCCTACTGTAAAATGGCCGCGCATTTTGGGGTTCGCAGTAAGGTTTTTAATGACATTTTTATAGACGGTAGCATTCGGTATTTGAATATGATTACCATCAAAATCCACCAAAGTAGTGGCGCGAGCTGTGACTTTTTTTACTACCCCTAAGCGGCCATCTACTTCTATTACATCGTCAATCCGAAACGGTCGCTGTACGCTGAGTAGCATACTCGAGATAAAATTTTCGGCGATATCACGAAATGCGAAGCCAAGGATCAAGCCCACCAATCCTGTACCACTCATGATAGCGACGGCAAAACTGGTTAGCCCTGCAAGACGTAAAAATAAGTACACCCCAAACAAAATAATAACGATGCTAAAAAAGCGCCGTGTAACGACATGTAAAAGCTTACTTTCACTCACAAAACCCAGTGGTTTAATCAGTACATATGACAAAGGGCGAGCCAGTAAGTAGCAAATAATAATGGCGACAATACCGAGTGTGAGAGCCGGTAACATTTGCCAAGCAGTGTGTAAAAACTGCGTAACTTGTGAGTTTAAATCGTACCACGTAAGGCTTTCAATTGGCGTCGACGTCGTGGTTGATAGTATGGGTGTGATTAAATTAGTTACTTGATTAGTAAGATATAAATAAAAATTCATTGCACCACTCCATGGATTATAGCCGGGCAGTTATAAGCGTAGCTCAATGCAAGTTAGACGCCATTATTAGTGGCAAGTAGTTTGCAACGACACCTTAAGCTAAGTAGAAAGAGAGGAAGAATATGTCTCATGGCAATCGCGGTTTTCAGGCTCGCTCGCCGCTGGAAATTCCATTACGGGGTTGGTGGGATATAAGCAAACGGGTATATCATAATTTATCACAAGATAATTTATCGTTTGTTGCGGCAGGTGTCGCATTTTATGCACTGCTAGCAATCTTTCCTGCACTGGCTGCCATTGTGTCTATTTATGCCTATTTTGCTTCACCAACGGACATTCATGAGCAGTTATCTAAAGTGATTGCAATTTTACCTGCCAGTAGTCGCGATATTATTTTACTGCAAGTGAGTGAAGTGACGCAGCAATCGCAAAAAGTCTTGAGTATGAGTGCTATAGGCACTTTATTGTTAACAGTCTGGAGTAGCAGTAAGGGCTGCCAAGCGCTGATCACGGCCTGTAATATTACATACCATCAGCATAACAAACGGCAATTTTTTGTGGCGTTACTGGTCCGTTTTTTATTTTCGTTGGGTGCTATAATCGTCGCTCTCGTGGCGTTATTAATTATTGGTATTTTACCTATTGTGCTTAACCTGGTTGGCCTAACAGAGCTAATAGATTTAATGATCACGCTGATAACTTGGCCGCTGCTGGCAATCATTTTTAACGGTGCATTGGCATTTTTATACCGCTACGCACCTCATCGAAACCCCGCTAAGTGGCGTTGGATCACACCGGGTTCAATGCTCGCGACTGTATTATGGATCGGGGCATCGGTTGGTTTTTCATTTTATGTCTCGCAATTTGCACGTTATAACGAAACCTATGGCTCTTTAGGGGGCGTGGTTATTATGCTGATGTGGCTTTATATCAGTGCTTATATCATTATTTTTGGGGCGGCAATTAATGCCAGTGCTGAACAGCAAACGGTCATTGATAGTACTGTCGGCCCCGAAAAAGAAGTCGGAGAGCGCGGAGCAACCGTAGCAGATACATTGATGACACAGCAGACTAAACATTCTTCTGAATAGAACGATTGGCGCTAATTTTACGCATGGTTGTTAGTTAAATTGGCGTCTACAATCATTTCATATAATTTACGGGAGTAACGTTATGAAAGTGATTCAACAATTAAATAGCCATGCCACTCAAGATGGTGATGGTGTCAATATTAGCCGTATCCCAGGCTTTGATGGAAAATACTTAGATCCATTTTTAATGATCGATGAGCTTAAGTCTGACGATCACAGTGATTTTATGGGGGGCTTTCCTGCACACCCTCATCGTGGCATTGAAACCTTCACTTATATTATTAAAGGAGGGTTTGAGCACCAAGATCAAATGGGTAACAAAAAAGCGATTCGTGCAGGTGATGTGCAATGGATGAGTACTGGCTTTGGTGTGATCCACAGTGAAATGCCGTTAGCAGATGCAAAAGAAGGCATGCATGGATTCCAAATCTGGTTAAATATGCCAAGTGCAGAAAAGCTCAGAGCACCGCGTTACCAAGATACAACAGAAGCCCCCGCACCGGTGACTCGTAATGATCAAGGGGTTGAGTTAAAAGCGCTTGCAGGTAGTTGGCAGTTTGCCAGTGAAGAGCAGGTTTCAAGCTTACAAGATTTAGCCGCTAATGGCATGTTAGCTGATGTGACTTTGCCTGCCGGCACTGAATTTAAACACGCGCCTCTTAAGCAAACTAAAGTGATGTTGTATATACACACGGGAGAAATTAATACTGAACAGGGAGGGCCTGTTAAAGCGGGGAGCTTGTTAATTTTAGAGCCTGGCAGTGACATTGAATTTAATTCGCAAACGGGGGCGGGTGTCTTGGTGCTTGCGGGCGAACCACTAAAGCAGCCGATTGCTCATATGGGACCTTTTGTTATGACGACGCAAGCAGAGTTACATCAGGCTGTACGAGATTATCAACAAGGTAAATTTGGCACACTCTAGGAGGTTATCGTGGGATTACTTGTAAACGGCCAATGGCAAGATAAATGGTACGACACAGACAACAACCAAGGTGAATTTAAGCGTGAATCAGCGCAGTTGCGTAACTGGGTAACGGCTGATGGTAGCAAAGGGGCAAGTGGCGATGGGGGATTCAAGGCTGAGAAAGGTCGGTATCACTTGTATGTTTCATTAGCGTGCCCATGGGCTCATCGCACGCTGATTTTTCGCCATTTAAAAGGCCTTGAAGACTACATTAGTGTCTCGGTTGTGAGTCCTGACATGCTAGAGCATGGGTGGACATTCGATAAAGATAATCACAGCACAGGTGATGCTTTATTTGATAGCGACTATATGCATCAAATTTATACACGTAACAAAGCTGATTATTCTGGCAGAGTGACGGTACCTGTACTTTGGGATAAACAGACCCAGCGCATTGTCAGTAATGAGTCTGCAGAGATTATTCGGATGTTTAATAGTGCATTCAATGAACTTACTAACAATGAACGCGATTTTTACCCTGCAGCGCTACGTACTGAAATTGATGAAATAAACGAGTTTGTTTATCACAATATCAATAACGGTGTGTACCGTGCAGGCTTTGCAACAACGCAAGAAGCGTACACCGAAGCGTTTGATGATTTGTTTGCCGCTCTTGATAAAATAGAACAGCGTTTGACTCATAATCGCTACTTAGTGGGCGACACACTCACAGAGGCTGATTGGCGTTTATTCACGACCTTAATTCGCTTTGACAGTGTTTATGTGGGTCATTTTAAATGTAATTTACGCACCATCGAAAGTTACCCTGCAATTAGTCATTATTTACGCGAGTTATACCAAATTGAAAAGGTGAGTGAGACGGTCGATTTTTACCACATAAAACGTCACTATTACTTCAGCCATACGATGATAAATCCGACGCAAGTGGTGCCAAAAGGACCCGATATAGACTATGGCCGAGCGCACAATCGTGACCAATTATAGTACTCAGAGTAGCAGCTCATGTGAGCTGCTACTGATACCCTTTCATTACGTCGCGAATAGTGTCGATACCAAACATGACTTTTTGAATAAACGACTCAGCGCTTTTTACGAGATTAAAATGCGGGTGCTGTGACCATACTGCTTGTAATTTATCATCTAGCAAAATTGCTTGCTGGTCAGACTCGTTACGAACAGGGTTGTTACTGTGGATACTTTGCCCTGACTTGGCCGCGGTTTCAAAAAAAATCACAGCATCATATTGATTAAGTTCAGTGTGAAGATCGGTCCCTAAGCATTGAAAAAACTCCGCCTGATCACCTGGCCAATATGCGAGACCATCTAAGCTACCACGATCGCACAGCATTAAACGATCAGGGTGTATAGTACGTTGAATATGTTCAAGGTGTTTCTGTAAGCTGAAGATAGCTTGCTGGTGAGCTTTTACAAGGTGAGGGGCATTACCCCGTTCTATTCCGCCGCCAAATAACATGGTTGCCGATTCAGGCACTACCACAATTTGTTTCGAGAACTCGCGTCGTAATAAGTCGATTGCTGTTGTTTTACCGCCACCGGGGCCACCGGTTAATACAATCCGTTTTTTCAATTAGGTTATCCTGTTAACACGCAAAACTTATTTACACGGTAAAGAAAAGACTAACAAATGAGAAGTAAAAAGCGTATTTTTTGTGATAAAGATCACAACAGTCGTAACAGCCAGCTAAATTGACTGAGTTGTTTAAGCTTTCCATGCTGATGATCATCATTTTTTAAAGCCCCATAACCTACACCCGCCGAAAAGGCACTCGCAAGCCCGACTTTAGTAACGGCGAATCGCTTTAAGCGATAATTAAATGCTTGGTGATGTTGGCGTTTCAATTCATCGAGTAAATCCATTTGCTGGCTTAAGTTATTAACCTTTTTCTGCGGTTTTTTTATGAAGTAATCAATAAACATCATTTTTCCTTATTGAGGTTTAGTAACTGTCGAATACTTGTTATGGTTTTATCAAAGCCAATTTTGCTGCTGATATAACCAATATTTTTCCACAGCCAAATTAAGCAAAGTATTTGCATGGTAAACAGCGACACCGCTGACAGCCAAATTGATTCACTTAGACTAAATATAGCAAGACCGATGGATGCTAATAGTCCAGCCCAAAGTAACACCAATCCCCCAGCAAAACAGACGATCAATATTATGGTGAGTGCCAGTGAACGCATTGACAAACGCCATTCAGCAGCAGCTAAATCTTTGCAGATCCCCATTTGTTGACGGTAATCAACGTAAAGCTGTTTAGTGTAGTCAGTGAGTTTGGCAAGATGATCTTGCCACTGATCAGCATGGAGTTGCTGATCAGTGGTTTCTTGCGTTTTCTCATCAGTAGGGTGAGAGTGCGACATAATCGTTACTTATTACGACGGATTAGTGCGCTCACTAGCATACCTGCTGCAAATGCAATACCTGCTGTCGCTAATGGGTTTTCAGATGCTAGTTGACGTGTTTTGCCGCTGTATTCATTTATTTTTTCACGCGCAACCGCTTGTTTTTCAGACAATGTTTTTGCCGAATTAGTAGCTCCCTCTCGAACACTGTGTTCAGCGCTTGCTGCACGTGATGATAGAGCATCAACGGCATGATGCGCTGCTTCGGTTGCTTTTTCAGTAAATGGCGCCTCTACTTGAGCCGCTTTCGTATCTGCACTGCTTGTGGTGCTTGAATTCGATTTGTTTGTTGCGGTAGTCATAATCATTCCTTAAAAATTGCCATTAAATTGGTAAGTACACTGTCGCAACCTTCGTACCAACAAATAATATTATTTAATATCAGGTTGTTATGAAATTAATGGCTCATGTAAGTCGGTATTACCCGTAACTATTGCAGGGTTATTGCGTAAAAATTACCGAATTCGATTTTATTCTACTAATTTGTAATTATTCATTGGTCATTCATTAGCCATTTTTACCCAATAGCTTGCCAAGAAAACTGCAAAAAAGATTTTTTTCTTTGTTTCCCACTTTTTCCCACGTAATTCAGTAGCTTTGCTTGAAGCCTTATTTTTTCTGGCTTTACAAGCAAGTTATGATGATCTGCTTACTTGACAAAATAGCTTGTCAAGCCCTAAACTGGAGCACTGTGGTAAAAAGTGGTTTTTAGTGGATCAAATTGGATCAGTAATAATCGTTAACGATTTACAACCTAATTTTAAGGCAAGCTATGTTTCGGGGTGCGAGCTCTCTGAGTTTGGATGATAAAGGACGCTTTGCGGTACCGACTAAGTACCGAGATGCGATCTTGTCTGAAGATCAGGGCACCGTTATTTGCACCGTAGCACTTAATGAGCCTTGTTTGTGGTTATATCCGTTGGCTGAGTGGCTTGAAATTGAATCGCGGTTATTAAAAATTTCTAATATGAATCCACGTGCACGCCGAATGCAACGTATGTTGCTTGGTAACGCTACAGAGTATCAACTCGATAAAAATGGCCGAATTTTGCTTGCACCGTCTTTACGTGCACATGCTGAACTTGGAAAAAAAATCATGTTGGTTGGCTTGATGAATAAGTTTGAGATTTGGGATGAAGATCGTTGGCATGAACAAATGCGCCAAGATACTGAGATAGAACGCCTAGGCGATTTTGAGGCGAATCCCGAATTCGATAATTTCTCACTCTAACCACAAATAAAAAAGGCAAAAAATAGCTAATGACAGCGCAATTTGAACATGTCTCTGTACTGATGGAAGAAACCATAAATGCTTTGGACATAAAGCCCGAAGGTATTTACATGGATGGCACATTTGGTCGCGGTGGACACTCAGGACAAATTTTAGCGCGTCTAAATGATCACGGTCGCTTACAAGCAATCGACCAAGATCCGCAAGCTATTAAAGCTGCCGAAAAATTTGCTGATGATGCCCGTTTTTCAATTGCTCATACCCGTTTTTCTAATTTAAAAACGGTGGCGGAAGACAATGACTTAATTGGTAAAGTCGATGGCATTTTATTAGACATTGGTGTGTCATCACCTCAACTAGACGATGCAGAACGCGGTTTTAGTTTCATGAAAGATGGCCCGCTTGATATGCGCATGGACCCAACCAGTGGTCGCAGTGCTGCACAGTGGTTAGCCGAAGCGGAACTTGAAGACATTACCCATGTGATCAAAACCTTTGGTGAAGAAAAATTTGGTCGTCGTATTGCTCATAAAATTATTGAAACTCGCGAGCACACACCGATTACGAGTACCAAACAATTGGCTGATTTAGTTGATCAAGCCGTGCCAGTAAAAGATAAACATAAGCACCCTGCAACACGCACCTTTCAGGCGATTCGAATTTATATCAACAGTGAGCTCGAAGAAATTCAAACGGCGCTTCAAGCTGCTGTTGAAGTATTAAAGCCGGGTGGACGGCTGGTGGTTATTTCGTTCCACTCACTCGAAGATCGTATTGTTAAGCAGTTTATTAAGAAACAGAGTAAGGGAGAGGCGATACCCAGAGGTCTGCCTTTAACAGATGCACAAATAAATAAAAACCTGACGTTAAAAGCAGTGGGTAAAGCCATTAAGCCGAGCAAGGAAGAAATTGAATTAAATCCTCGTTCGCGCAGCTCGGTGCTAAGGGTTGCACAGAGGTTGTAATGAAAGCAAAAGCGACACATCGCCAACCAAATTTATTTTTAGAGATTTTCAAAGGCCTAGGAGCTAATAAGCTGACCTTGGCCTTGTTGGTTGTGATTCTCGCATCGAGCTTGAGTGTCGTGCAGGTAACTCACTTAGCTCGTCAACAGTTAATAGAACAAGATAAGTTATTGCAAGAGCGTGATGAACTAGACCTTGAATGGCGCTACTTGTTGGTAGAAGAAGAGTTTTATTCACAGCATGCACGTATCGAAGAAGTTGCAACCATGCAATTAGAAATGAAACGGCCAACCAGCCAAGACGAAAAGGTGGTAATACTGCAATGATAAGCAGAAGGAAAAAGCCAACTAATACCTTGATCACATGGCGCTTTATGCTGGTGTGCTCGGTTGTATTTTTAGTCTTTATGACGCTGGTAGCGCGTGCCGCATTTTTGCAAGTAATTGAACCAGACAAAGCGCGTTCAGAAAGTGATAAACGCACAGTACGTGTTGAAAAACAACATGTACAACGCGGTATGATCTTTGATCGCAATGGCAAAGAGCTGGCGGTAAGTGTGCCTGTGGTTAGTGTGTATGCAGACCCCAAAGCATTGCATAAATCGTTGGTCAGCAAAGTGCTTCGCCAAGCGCGTAAAAATGGTGAAGATCAAAATGCACTGGCAGAGAACACCGCAGAATTAAATAGACGCATTGCCGCTTATTACAGCAATGATATTCGTTGGCGTGAGCTGGCGGATGTACTGCGTATTGAGCCAACTAAAATCAATGCGCGCCTGCGCGATAATCCGAAACGCCGATTTGTATATTTAAAGCGTCAGGTAACGCCTGCGGTTGCTAATTATATTGGTGATTTACGTTTGCCTGGTATTCATTTACTCGACGAATCAAAACGTTATTATCCTGCTGGCGAAGTGACTGCGCACGTGATTGGTTTTACGAATATCGACGGTCATGGAATCGAAGGAATCGAAAAACTATACGAACAACAACTAACCGGTGTTGAAGGCCAGCGTACTATTCGTAAAGATGCCCAAGGCCGCGAAGTTGAAGTACTTGATGAGCGTGAGCGTGTAGAACCAGAGAATATCCATTTAAGTATTGATCAACGTATTCAAGCCATTGCTTATAAAGCGGTGAAGTCAGCCGTATTATCTTACAAAGCAACATCGGGCTCGGCTATGGTCGTAGATGTAAAAACCGGTGAAGTACTGGCAATGGTTAATAGCCCTTCATTCAACCCGAATAATTTATCAGACGCAGCACCACACAAACGCCGTAACCGTGCCATTACCGATTTGTTTGAACCGGGTTCGACTGTTAAGCCACTAGCCATTTTGGCTGGTTTAGACTACGGCTCAATCCAACCGGATGAAATTATTGATACTTACCCAGGCTGGATGCGCGTTGGCGGGAGCTTAGTACAAGACACGCGTAATCACGGCGAAATGAGCTTAAGAGAAATCTTAAAGTACTCAAGTAATATGGGTGTGACGAAGGTCAGCCAAACCGTACCGAAAGACTATTTTGTGGGCCTTTATGAAAAAGTTGGCTTTGGCAGTGACAGCGGCACCGGAATGGTCGGTGAAAGTAGTGGCTTATTTTATCCACACCGTCGTTGGTCTGATCACGAAATTGCCGCTTTATCGTTTGGTTATAACTTAGCGGTAAGCACGGCACAAATGGCGCGTTTTTATGCCATGTTAGGGTCGGGTGGCGTTATGCGTCCTTTGACTGTGCTGAAGCAAGATTCAATTCCTGAAGGCGAGCGTGTTTTTCAACAAAAGGATGTTGAAGCCGTTGTTCACATGATGGAAAGTGTATTTGAAAAAGGCGGTACGGCACAAAAAGTTCACGTAGATGGCTACCGTGCAGCGGGTAAAACAGGGACCTCTAAAAAGGCCGCTGTGGGTGGTTATGGTGACGAATATGTCGGTTATTTTGCAGGTATAGCGCCAGCCAGCAATCCTCGTTTAGCTGTTGTGGTAATGATAAATGAACCGGGTGGAGATGTTTATTATGGCGGAGCGACGGCAGGTCCTGCATTTGCAGAGATTGTCTCCAATGCCTTAAGAATTTTAAACGTCGCACCGGACAAAGATGCGGTTGCGTACGTGGAAGGCAAAGATAACGATGCGTGATTTAAAACCCATTCTTAATCATATTGACGTGGAGGCTAATTCTTTATTAGTCAATCAACTGCGTCTAGATAGTCGCGATGTTCATCCCGGTGATGTATTTGTGGCAATTAAAGGCCATCAGCTTGATGGCGGCCAGTTTATAAAGAAAGCCATTGAAAATGGTGCGGTTGCTGTGATTGCTGATCGCTTATGTGAGTTTGAAAGTCATTTCGAACCACTTTACTTAGTGTCTGACTTAGCTAAAAAGCTGCCAGCACTCGCTGCTGCATTCTACCAACAGCCCTCTGCTGAGTTAGATTTAGTGGGCGTAACAGGCACCAATGGCAAATCAACAACGACGGCAATGATCGCGCATTTAGCGCAGCAATGCCATAAATCTGCAGCGGTTATTGGTACGCTGGGTTATGGTCACCCTGAACAGCTAACACCCTTAGCCAATACCACTCCATCAAGTGTTGATTTACAACGTATTTTATCTGAACTACGTGACCAACACATGAATGTGGTTGCAATGGAAGTTTCATCGCATGGTCTGGTGCAACAGCGCGTTGATCATTGTCAGTTTAAAGCCGCCGTTTTTACCAATTTGTCGCGTGATCACTTAGATTATCATGGCACAATGGATGCGTATGGCGATGCCAAATTGATGTTGCTGCGTGATCATAATCCAGAAACTGTTGTGCTTAATCAAGACGATGCACAAGTCGAACAGTGGTTAGAAAAGTACGACTTCAATAACCTAATTTGTTATGGCCATAAAAATTTAGCACCGAAAGGCGCACGCTATGTCTATTTTAGCGATGTCGTTTATAGCAACACCGGTATTTCGGCAACGTTCGAAACAAGCTGGGGTCACGCTGAGGTGCAATCTGCATTATTTGGTGAATTTAACCTCTATAACCTAGCAGCAGCAATGGCCACGCTATTAGGTATGGGTTACCCGCTTTCACAGTTAGTAGACGCATGTAAATCATTGCAACCGGTTGCTGGGCGCATGCAAGCGTTTAGCGCACCGGGTCAACCAACTTGTATTGTTGACTATGCACATACACCAGATGCACTTGCACTGGCATTGCAGGCTTTACAAAAGCATGTCCCCGGGGGCGTGAGCTGTGTGTTTGGCTGTGGCGGTGACCGCGATAAAGGCAAGCGTCCAATGATGGCAAAAGCGGCTGAAGGTAATGCTGATCGTATTATCGTCACCAGCGATAACCCACGCAGTGAAGACCCAAATGCAATTATTGCTGACGTGGTCGCAGGACTTGAGCACCCAGAGCGCGCGCACTGCGAAGCAGACCGTGCTCGTGCAATTAGTTATGCAATAGAGCAAGCAAATGCCGATGATGTGATTCTTATTGCAGGCAAAGGCCATGAAGACTATCAAATTATTGGCGATCAGCGTATCGACTTCTGCGACCGCCAATATGTACAACAACAACTAAAAGAAAAATCGCAAGGGGCGCAGTTATGATCCCGATGGATTTTGATTGGCTAGCACAGGTTCTAGCAACCGATTACCACGGTGGTAATCACAAAGTGAAAAATATAAATACCGACACGCGCACACTGTGCGAGGGTGAAGTATTTTTAGCATTACAAGGGCCTAACTTTGATGGCCATAAATTTGTAGCGCAAGCAAAAGAAAAAGGGGCGATTGCAGCCATTGTTGCGCGCCCTGTTAACGTTGATATTGTGCAGTTTGTTGTCACAGATACTCGCATTGCGCTGGGTCATATTGGGGCGGCGGTGATGGCAGAAGTCTCACCAAAAACCATCGCAATAACAGGCAGTGTTGGTAAAACGACCGTAAAAGAAATGTGTGCAGCAATTCTGTCAGGCCACGGTGAAGTGCTCTCGACTAAAGGCAACTTTAATAACGATATTGGTGTGCCGCTAACATTGTTGCGCCTTGAGCCTCAGCATGAATATGCCGTGATTGAATTGGGTGCTAATCATATTGGTGAGATTGCTTACACTGTTGCCATGACAAAACCAGATGTGGCTGTTGTGTGTAATGTTGCCGCGTCGCACTTAGAAGGTTTTGGCTCGTTACAAGGTGTAGCGACAGCGAAGGGGGAAATTTACGATGGCTTAAAACCGGATGGGGTTGCCATTGTTAATTGTGATAGCGACTTTGCTGATTATTGGTTAGATAAACTGACTCACCGAACAGTAAAGCGTTTTTCTACCACACAACAGTTAGATTATTGGGCTGAAGATGTAGTGCTTGATGAACAAGCGCGCGCTTCATTTATGCTGTGTACAACAGAGCACAAAGTCCCTGTAACGCTTGCTTTGCCTGGTAAGCACAATATTGCTAATGCGCTTATCGCTACCGCGTTAACCACTGAATTAGGTGTGAGTTTAGACAGTATTGCAACTGCGCTTGCATCCATGGGCGAAGTAAAGGGACGTGTTAACGTACTGAAAGTATCAGATAAGCTAACGGTAATTGATGATACTTACAACGCAAATGTGCAGTCAGTTAAAGCAGCCATTGATTTATTGAGCGATATGCCCGGACGCCGTATTTTCGCCTTGGGTGATATGGGCGAACTTGGTGAAGAAGCACGTTTTTATCACCAACAAGTGGGTGAGTATGCTCAGCAAAAGGGCATTGATGAACTTTACAGCCTTGGCGTATTGAGTAAGTCGGCCAGTGATGTTTTTGAAAAGCCAAATCGTCATTTCTCAAGCCGTGAGCAATTATTACAACAATTACAAAGTGTGCTCGCTGAATCTCAGCAAAAGACCACCATTGTAGTGAAAGGATCGCGAAGTTCTCGTATGGAACTTGTGGTAGCAGATTTAGTTAACAGCCAGCAAGATGGCAACAATGGGGTAACGTCATGTTAGTGTGGTTGGCAGAGTATTTAACACAGTATTATAGCGGCTTTAATGTGTTTTCATACCTGACGCTGCGAGCGATTTTAGGTATTTTAACCGCCTTACTTATTTCACTTTATTATGGCCCTAAGCTTATTCGCGGTTTACAAAAAATGCAGATTGGTCAAGTGGTTCGCCATGATGGTCCGGAGTCTCATCTGTCTAAAAAAGGCACGCCTACTATGGGCGGAATTTTGATTCTTGGTGCGATTTTTACCAGTACGTTGTTGTGGGCTGATTTATCAAATAAATATGTGTGGGCAACGTTATTTGTTGTGGGATCATTAGGCGTAGTGGGCTTTATTGATGACTATCGCAAAGTAATTCGTAAAGACCCCAAAGGTCTCATCGCTAAGTGGAAGTACTTTTGGCAGTCAGTGATCGCCTTAGTTGTGGCAAGCGCACTTTATTTTACTGCGCAGCAAGGTACTGAAACATCGTTAGTAGTGCCGTTTTTTAAAGATGTACTGCCACAACTTGGCTTGTTTTATATCGTCATGACTTACTTTGTTATTGTCGGCACATCTAACGCGGTAAACCTAACGGATGGGCTTGACGGTTTAGCAATTGTTCCGACTATTTTAGTCGCGTCGGCTCTGGCCATTATTGCTTATTTAACGGGTAACGTGAATTTCTCTAGCTACTTACATATTCCTCATTTACCGCTGGCAAGCGAACTGGTTGTAGTGTGCACCGCGATTGTGGGGGCAGGGCTTGGTTTCTTATGGTTTAACACATACCCAGCACAAGTATTTATGGGCGATGTGGGCTCGCTTGCGCTTGGCGGCGCACTGGGCATTATTGCGGTATTAGTTCGCCAAGAATTAGTGCTCATTATTATGGGCGGTGTGTTTGTGATGGAAGCTTTATCGGTAATTTTACAAGTCGGTTCATATAAGTTACGTGGGCAGCGCATTTTTAGAATGGCGCCTATTCATCACCATTATGAGTTAAAGGGATGGCCAGAACCACGTGTGATTGTGCGCTTTTGGATTATTTCGATTGTGCTCGTGCTTGCGGGCCTTGCGACATTGAAGATCAGGTAAATGACAGTAATTAACGAGATTAAAAATAAACACATAACAGTGCTCGGACTCGGTGTAACCGGTCTGGGCATTGTGCGTTTTTTATTGTCTCAGAATATTCAGCCAAAGGTTGTGGATAGCCGAGAGCAGCCGCCAGGTGCTGATTGGCTAGCTGAGCATGCGAGTGAGCTGGTTACCCACTTTGGTGATTTAGATAATGCAGCGCTTAGCAATACCGACATCATTATTATCAGCCCTGGGCTTAGTTTAACAACGCCAGCAGTCGCAAAAGCAATGGCTGCGGGGGTAGAAGTGATTGGCGATGTTGAGCTCTTCGCGCGCTTAACAGATAAGCCTATTGTGGCAGTGACGGGGTCAAACGGAAAATCAACTGTGGTGACGCTGGCATTTGAGGTACTCAAAGCTGCGGGTTATAAAGTGGGCCTTGGCGGCAATATAGGCACGGCTGTACTTGATTTATTAGCGCATGACTACGATGTTTTTGTGCTTGAGTTATCCAGTTTTCAGCTTGATACCACCCAGAGCTTAAAAGCACACAGTGCGTGTGTACTCAATGTCAGTGAAGATCATTTAGATCGCTACCCAAGCTATCAAGCTTATATCGACTCGAAGCAACGTATCTATAATGGCGCAGCGCTTTGTGTTGTGAATGCCATTGATGCGGCAACACACACTGCAAAGCAGCCGCAGTTAAGCTTTGCACTTCGTAATGCCGATTACTCTTTAGTTGAACAACAGGGTGAACAATATTTTGCAGCACAAGGTAAGCCTCTGTTACCTGTAAGCAGCTTAAATGTTGTGGGCTCGCATAATCAACAAAATGCATTGGCAGTGATGGCGTTATTAAGCCCATTTGAAATCACAGCCGAGCACTATCAGCAAGCATTTAGTGCCTTTACTGGACTTGCGCACCGGTGTCAGTTTGTCGCTGAAATTAGTGGTGTAAAGTATTTTAATGACTCAAAAGCAACGAATGTTGGCGCGACTATCGCCGCAATTGAAAGCCTGGCTGATCAAGCAAAGCAATTAGTTGTTATTGCCGGTGGCGATGCGAAGGGGGCTGATTTAGATGCCCTAAAACCGTATTTGAACGACAAAGTAAAAGCCTTGGTCTGCTTTGGTAAAGATGCAAAAGCATTAGTGGCGCTTTCAGATAAAGGCCACCTTACTAGCAACATGCATGAAGCAGTGCTACTTGCAAAACAGCTGAGTGATCAGGGCGATATCGTATTACTTGCCCCCGCTTGTGCCAGCATAGATATGTATAACAACTATATGCAGCGTGGGGATGATTTTACCCAGTGCGTATTGGCGGAGGCAGTATGATTGCATTTGCTGATATTCGTGACGCGCTTACACCTAAACAATCTGCACAACTTTATGATGTGCCGTTGATGTATTGCATGTTGATGTTGATTGGGGTTGGCTTTGTGATGGTGACCAGTGCATCGATGCCCACCGCTGAGCGTTTATTTGATAATCCTTATCACATCATTATTCGCCATAGCATGTTCTTAATTATGGGCTTTTTTCTATTCTGGATAGCCACCAATGTCCCAATGGATTGGTGGAAACGCAGTAACCCTTATTTACTCTTGCTGGGCTTAGCTTTACTGGTACTGGTATTGATAGTTGGTCGTGAGGTCAATGGTGCAAAGCGCTGGATACCAGTGGGACCCATTGGTTTTCAGGTAGCAGAAGCCGCTAAGCTGTATTTTTTTAGTTATATTGCTGGCTATTTAGTGCGTAAGCGCGCAGAAGTACAAGAAAACCTGAAAGGCTTCTTTAAGCCGTTAGCCGTGTTTGGTGTGTATGCTTTATTGATATTGATGCAGCCTGACTTAGGCACCGTAGTGGTTCTGTTTGTTACGACGGTGGGCTTACTCTTTCTAGCGGGTGCAAAACTATGGCAATTCTTTGGTCTTATATTAACGGGGATTGCTGCTGTAGTCGTGCTGATTATTGCTGAACCTTATCGTATGGCACGTGTTACAGGCTTTCTTGAACCTTGGGAAGACCCGTTCGGAAAAGGTTACCAATTAGTACAGTCGCTAATGGCATACAGTCAAGGTGGTTGGTTTGGTCAAGGCTTAGGTAATAGTGTGCAAAAGCTACAGTACCTTCCCGAAGCACACAATGACTTTATCTTCGCTGTTATAGGTGAAGAGCTAGGGTTTTTTGGGGTGTTAAGTATTTTAGTGGTGCTTGCAATATTTGTTTTTAGAGCCTTGCTTATTGGTCAAAAAGCGTTGAAGTGCGGTAAAGAGTATGAAGGTTATTTTGCCTTTGCGATTGGTATTTGGTTTGCCTTTCAAACCATGGTAAATGTCGGCGCAAGTGCGGGGATCTTACCGACCAAAGGCTTAACCTTGCCGTTTATTTCGTACGGTGGTTCTAGTTTATTAATTATGACCATCGCAACAGGTGTACTTTTGCGAATTGATTTTGAAACCAAAATGGCGACAAAGCAAGCTACCTCACGCGGAGGCAAACGATGAGTAAAAAATTACTTGTAGTTGCTGGTGGCACCGGTGGGCATATTTTCCCTGGCATTGCGGTTGCAGATTTTTTAAAGCAGCAAGGTTGGCAGGTAAGCTGGATTGGAACACCCGATAGAATGGAAGCCAATGTTGTGCCCAAACACAATATTGAAATTGACTTTATTAACGTAAAAGGTGTGCGCGGTAATGGTATAAAGCGCTTGATTAAAGCCCCTTTTATGGTGATAAATGCCATTTTGCAGGCGCGTAAAATTTTAAAAGCGCAAAAGCCTGATGTCGTACTCGCCATGGGCGGCTATGTGACAGGCCCAACAGGAATTGCCGCAAAAAGCTTAGGGATCCCTCTGGTTATTCATGAACAGAATGCAGTGGCAGGTATGAGTAACCGTTGGTTAGCAAAGTGTGCGAATAAGGTTTTGGCTGCTTTTCCTTCGGCTTTTGCTAAAGGGCAGTGTGAAATCGTTGGTAACCCAGTGCGCGATAGTGTTGCGACGGTAACGGCTAAGCAAACGCAAACGCCGATTAATGTGCTAGTGGTCGGTGGTTCGCTGGGGGCGCAAGTATTGAATCAGACTTTACCGGCTGTATTCAGTGAGCTTTCAGCGCAAACAACGCTTAATATATGGCACCAAACGGGTAAAAATAATGAACCTAATGTCACCGCGAGCTATCAACAGTTAGGGTTAGCTGATTTTAGCAAAGTGACTGAATTTATTGATGATATGGATAGCGCTTATCAATGGGCCGATTTGGTAATTTGCCGTGCTGGTGCATTGACAGTAAGTGAAATCGCTGCGGCGGGTCGAATGGCTCTATTTGTGCCGTTTCCACATGCAGTGGATGACCATCAAACGGCTAATGCAGGGTATTTAGTCGCCGCGCAAGCCGCTTTGCTGATGCCGCAAAGTGAGTTTACAAAAGATGCGGTTGTGAATGTGTTATCACCTTACTTAAACGCACCAGAAAAAATTTCAACTATGGCAAGTAAAGCGAAACAGCTTGCCATTTTAGATGCCACAGCCAATGTTGCGAAGTGCTGTGAGCAGCTAGCAAATAGAAGAGATAAGTAGTGAAAGAAAGCACGATGAAAGAAAACAGCACTCGTCCTGCGATGCGTCGAATTGACACCATCCACTTTATTGGTATTGGTGGCGCTGGGATGGGTGGCATTGCCGAAGTACTTGCTTTTGAAGGCTACCGTATTACCGGCTCAGATATCGCACACAGTGCCATGACAGAACGTTTGATTCATGTCGGCGCAGAAGTGTTTATCGGGCATGATGAAAATAATGTCAAAGATGCCAGCGTGGTCGTGGTATCAAGTGCGATTAACGATCAAAATCCAGAAATTAAAGCAGCAAAAGCGGCGCGTATTCCGATTGTTCGCCGCGCAGAGATGCTTGCAGAATTAATGCGCTTTCGTCATGGCATTGCCGTGGCAGGAACACATGGTAAAACCACGACAACAAGTTTAATTGCGAGCATTTATGCACAAGCAGGGCTTGATCCCACTTTTATTATTGGCGGCCTGCTAAACAGTGCGGGTAGTAATGCGAAGGTTGGTAAAAGTGATTTTTTAATTGCCGAAGCCGATGAGAGTGATGCGTCGTTTTTACACTTACAGCCGATGGTGTCGGTGATCACGAATATCGAAGAAGATCATATGGATACCTATGGTGGCAGTTTTGAGAAAATGAAAGACACCTATGTCGACTTTATTCATAACTTGCCATTTTACGGTTTAGCGGTTGTTTGCATAGATTCTGAGGTGGCTGCAGAGCTTATTCCTCGTTTTGGTCGCCCAGTGATCACCTACGGTGAATCGGCCGATGCTGATTACCGCATGGTTGATTTTAGCCAGACAGCCAATACCTGTTCATTCAATGTAGTGAATAAACACGGAGAAAGCTTAGCTGTTAGCTTGAATATGCCAGGCAAGCACAATGCATTAAATGCAACCGCTGCGATTGCGGTGGCAAAAGATCAAAATATTGCAAATAATGCAATTTTAGAAGCGCTGGTAAAATTTGAAGGTGTAGGCCGTCGTTTTCAACATTACGGCACATTTGAAAATGAACGCGGTAATGTGATGTTAGTCGATGATTATGGGCATCACCCATCTGAAGTTGCCGCAACCATTGCTGCTGTACGTGAAGGCTGGCCAGATAAACGGTTAGTCATGGTGTACCAACCGCATCGTTATAGCCGTACTCGAGATTTATACGAAGATTTCGTTAAAGTACTTGCCGATGTCGATCAGTTATTACTGCTTGATGTTTATGCTGCAGGTGAAGAGCCCATAGTCGGTGCCGACAGTAAGAGTTTATGTCGTAGTTTACGCCAACGCGGCAAAGAGCCATTGCATGTAGCAAGCAGTGCAGAGCTTGCGGGTGTGCTTGCTGATGTAATGCAAGATAATGATTTAGTTTTAACGCAAGGCGCTGGTAACATAGGCCAATTAGTGAAAAAGTTAGCAGCAAGCAACTTGTCTATTGAACAACTTAAGCAGGTAAATGTATGAGCCAGACAAGCGACAAATTTGGCAAAGTAGCAGTTCTTTTTGGCGGTACATCAGCTGAACGAGAAGTCTCGCTTAAATCGGGCCAAGCCGTATTGAACGCATTGCAGAATGTTGGCGTTGATGCCATCGCATTTGATCCTAAAGAGCAGCCTCTTTGGCAATTAAAAGAGCGCAATATTGAACGAGTATTTATCGCACTTCATGGCCGAGGCGGTGAAGATGGTACGATTCAAGGTGCGCTTGAATTTATGGGACTTCCTTATACTGGCAGTGATGTATTGGGCTCTGCATTGGCTATGGATAAAGTGCGTTGTAAGCATTTATTTAAAGCAATGGGCTTAAGCACAGCACCTTACACCGTTGTCGATAGCCGCCATGAGTTTGATAGCCAAGCAATCATAAACGAATTTGGTAAGGTGATGGTTAAGCCATCACATGAAGGGTCAAGCATTGGTATGGCTGAGGCGCATACGGCTGAGCAGTTAGATGCCGCTTTAAATGCGGCCTTTAAATTTGACAGCCAAGTACTCGTAGAGCAATGGATTACGGGTCGTGAATTTACCGTTGCTGTTTTAGGTCAAGATGTTCAGCCTGTTATTGAAATGACAACACCGAATGGTTTTTACGACTATCAGGCTAAGTATCAATCAAATACCACGCAGTACCATTGCCCTGCAGATTTATCTCAGCAAGAAACACAATTATTGCAAGATATGGCTCTTAAAGCCTTTGATTTGGTTGGCGCGAGTGGCTGGGGGCGTGTTGATGCAATGCGTGATGAACAGGGGAATTTTTACTTATTAGAAGTGAATACAGTCCCAGGCATGACCGAAAAGTCGTTGGTGCCAATGGCGGCTAAAGCCAATGGTGCAAGTTTTGAACAATTAGTTGTTCGCATTCTGGAGCAAACACTTTAATATGCATCCTTTTTTGAAGAAAGCGCAACAGTTAAAACAGCAACTTAATTGGTCGCTGATTTTTGGTGTGAGCTTTTTTCTGGTGGTCATTTTTTCTTTAGTAAAGATTACCACAGGGGTGTCTGATTGGTTGGTTGAAAACAAAGATGCGCAAATTAAGCATTTATCAGTGCTTGGACAGCCTCAATACACTGATGAAAAAGCAATTATTAGTGCGATAAAAAAAGCCGACTTATCGAGTTTTTTTGAATTGGATGTCAAACATGTGCAACGCTTGGTACAAAGTCTGCCATGGGTCGCAACGGCATCGGTAAGAAAACAGTGGCCAGATACCTTACAAGTGTATGTGGTTGAGCACCAAGCGGTAGCCCATTGGAACAGTGATTTACTCTTGAATCAATCAGGGGAAGTGTTCCAAGCAAGTAGTGATAAATTACCTGATACGCTACCGCAGCTATATGGCCCTGAAGGCAGTGAAATAGAAGCTTGGACGGCTTTTCGTCAGTTTCAAGCAATGCTAAGGGTGAATGATTTAGAGCTGACAAGTTTAGCGCTCTCTGAGCGTTTTTCGTGGCAGTTATGGCTTGATAACGGCATACGCCTGAATTTAGGCCGCAAAGAAAAAGCGAAGCGTGTACAACGTTTTATTGACGTTTATCCGCGCATGGAACAACGTGCAGATGCACAAATTGATGTTGTTGATTTACGGTACGATACCGGTCTTGCAGTGAGCTGGAAGCCACTTCAAGAAGAACAATTAGAAAATAAGAGTAAGGCATGACTAAGTCAGCAGAAAGAAACCTAGTGATTGGATTAGACGTTGGCACCTCAAAAGTAGTGGCCACCGTTGGTGAAATCACCGCAGATAATAAGCTCAGTATTGTGGGGGTAGGCAGCCAGGTATCGCATGGTATGGATAAAGGTGGCGTAAACGACCTTAACCTTGTTTCTGAATCGATTCGTCGTGCTATTGACGAAGCAGAACTGATGGCCGATTGCCGCATTAGTTCAGTGTACTTAGGTATTTCTGGTAAGCATATTCAGTGTCAGAATGAAAGCGGTGTGGTTGCTATTAACAACACCGAGGTGACAGATGAAGACATTGAAAATGTGATTCATATTGCGCGTTCAGTGCCAATTTCGGCAGAGCGCAAAATGCTGCATGCATTACCGCAAGAATACAGCATTGATATGCAAGAAGGCATTAAAAACCCATTGGGTATGAGTGGCGTGAGAATGGAAGCGCGAGCCCACATTATTACTTGCTCAAACGACATGGCAAAAAATATTGAAAAATGTGTAGAGCGATGTGGTCTTGAAGTGGACCAACTTATCTTTACTGCATTAGCGTCATGTTATTCCGTACTGACTGATGATGAAAAAGAGTTAGGGGTAGCGGTGCTGGATATTGGTGGCGGTACAATGGATATCACCATTTATATTAATGGTGCGCTTCGTCACTCAGCCGTTATTCCTGTTGCGGGTAATCAAGTAACGGGTGATATTGCAAAAATATTTAGAACACCTATATCACATGCAGAGTCACTCAAAGTACAATATGCCTGTGCAAGCAGCCAAATGGCGAGCAACGAAGACACGATTGAAGTGCCAAGTGTGGGTGGGCGACCTGCGCGTATTATGTCTCGTCATACCTTATCTGAGGTTGTTGAGCCGCGTTTTAGAGAATTATTTGAGCTGGCTATGGAAGAAATACGCCGCTCAGGTTTAGAAGACCAAATTGCTGCGGGTCTCGTCATCACTGGCGGAACAGCAAAAATGACAGGGGCAATGGAAGTGGCAGAAGACATTTTCCAAATGCCAGTCAGAATTGGCAAACCAATCGGGATTGTTGGTTTGACAGATTATGTGGATGATCCTTCGTACGCGACCGCGGTTGGTTTGTTACAATACGGCCGTACTATGCAATCGATGAATGCACAAAAATCGAAAGCTGAAGGTGATAATAATTGGTGGAACCGTATTACGAAGTGGTTCCAAGGTGAGTTTTAAAGCTCAAGTCGGAGAGTAAAGATGTTTGATATGATGGAACAGCACAGCGAAGAAGCTGTCATTAAAGTAATTGGTGTGGGCGGCGGCGGCGGTAACGCTGTTGAACACATGGTAAAACAACAAATTGAAGGTGTACGTTTTATTGCGGCAAATACGGATGCACAAGCATTACGTAATTCATCTGCCGATGTAACCGTGCAACTAGGTACACAGATCACCTCTGGTTTAGGTGCGGGTGCAAACCCTGAAGTAGGCCGTAATTCAGCAGAAGAAGACGCTGAAACTATCCGTGCTAGCCTTGAAGGCGCTGACATGGTCTTTATCGCAGCCGGTATGGGTGGCGGTACAGGTACGGGGGCTGCGCCTGTGGTTGCAAAAATTGCAAAAGAGTTAGGGATCTTAACGGTTGCAGTGGTTACTCGTCCGTTTGATTTTGAAGGTAAAAAGCGTGCTGCAGCGGCTGAACAAGGCATTAATGAATTGTCAGAAATTGTAGACTCTCTTATTACAATTCCGAACAATAAATTGCTTAAAGTTTTAGGCAAAGGGACTACACTATTAGATGCCTTCGCAAAAGCAAATGACGTGTTATTTGGTGCTGTTCAAGGCATTGCAGAATTAATCACACGCTCAGGTCTAATCAACGTGGATTTCGCCGACGTACGTACTGTAATGTCAGCGATGGGAACTGCGATGATGGGCACAGCGTCAGCATCTGGCCCAGACCGTGCACAAGAAGCAGCAGAAGCCGCTATTTCAAGTCCATTACTTGAAGATGTTGATTTAACAGGTGCTAAAGGCATTCTTGTTAATATCACTGCGGGCATGGATATTGCGATTGAAGAATTTGAAATTGTGGGTAACCACGTTAAAGCATTAGCGTCTGAAAATGCAACCGTGGTTGTTGGTGCGGTAATTGACCCAGAAATGAGCGACGAGTTACGTGTAACTGTTGTTGCAACAGGTTTAGGGGGCGATCGTCGTCCACAGTTTGGCATCGTTGATAATGGCTTTAAGAAAGCATCAGGCTCTGATGTACAAAGCTCAATGAACCAAACGACTAGCAGCATGTATGTACCAAGCTTTGCAAGTCAAGGCAGCAGTGATGATGTGAGCATGTCAGCTACATCTGAAAAGCAAGAGCCTGTAAAGCAAAGCACAACAAGCAGCTCTGTCTCGTCAAAGACAGCTGAGAGCAATAAAAAGTCTGATAAATCAGAGGGTGGCGATTATTTTGACATCCCCGCTTTCTTAAGAAAGCAAGCTGACTAAGACTTTCTACTGATAATTTGTTCGATAAATAAACAAATTTGGCAGCTGGATGTATTTATGATACAATCCGCCGTCTAACTGTAACTATAAGTGAGCGAACCTATGATTAAACAGCGTACGATTGCAGAAGTAGTCAAAGCCATAGGAATTGGACTTCATAAAGGTGAGAAGGTCACTATTACTCTCCGACCTGCGAGCGCAAATACTGGGATAGTATTTCGTCGTGTGGACCTTGATCCGGTTGTTGATTTTGAAACAACACCTGAAGCCGTTGGTGATACGCAATTGTGTACCTGTTTAACAAACAAAGATGGTGTTCGCTTATCAACGACTGAGCACCTAATTGCTGCGGTAGCGGCAATGGGTATTGATAATCTAATTGTTGAATTAGACAGCTCAGAAGTGCCTATTATGGATGGTAGTGCATTACCATTCATTTACTTGTTACAAAAAGGCGGCATTAAAGAAGTAAATGCAGCTAAGCGCTTTATTCGTATTAAAGAAAAAGTACGTATTGAAGAAGGTGATAAATGGGCTGAGATCGAACCATACGATGGTTTTCACATCGATTTCGAGATCGCATTTGATCATCCTGCTATCAATGAAAGTCGCCAACGTATTGGTTTAGATATTACGGCACAAAGCTTCACTGAAGAAATCAGCCGTGCGCGTACTTTTGGCTTTATGAAAGACATTGAATATATGCATGCAAACAACCTAGCCTTAGGTGGTAGCATGGATAACGCAGTTGTTTTGGATGAATTTAAAGTATTGAATCCAAACGGCTTACGTTACAGCGATGAGTTTGTTAAACACAAAATCTTAGACTGTGTGGGCGACATGTTTATGACGGGCCATAACATTCTAGGTAAAATCACGGCTTATAAGTCAGGCCATGATTTAAACAATAAGTTACTTCGTAAAATTATGGCAACTGAGTCAGCATGGGAATGGGCAACATTCGATACGCCAGTGACGATGCCAGCACCAGGCCTTGAAGTAGCAACAGCTTAATCGCACGCATATTACAGTTATAAAAAATGACGCTTTAAAGCGTCATTTTTTTTGCTTTACGATAAGCATAACTTGTATTACCAATCCGCAAAAATACTTAATCATTTTGAGTTGCTATAAACCAAGAATAGCTTCCAGTTCACATAACTGATTTATTTGGTAGGTGGGTGTAATCCCTTCAGGTAACTCAACGCCAGGGTGCTGAAGCCAGCAGGTATCAATGCCAACATTATGGCCACCGAGAATGTCACTGGCTGCGGTGTCACCCACCATTAAAATCTGTTCTTTCGGTGGATTACCCATTAACTGAAAAGTGTGTTGAAAAATCTCGGGTGCGGGTTTGGCTTTACCCACTAGCTCAGAAATCACCAGCCAATCAAACATGTCTTGCAGTCCTGTATGCTCTAGGCGCTTTTGCTGAAGTTTGGCAAAACCATTGGTAATGATACCCAATCTTGCGTGAGGCTTTAGCTTATTGAGTAGCTCAACGGCACCGGGCAATGGCACACAAATAGATGCCATCGCTTCTAAAAAGGCATCATTAAGCGTTTGAGCGGGCACATTGAGTTTGTTTGCCCATTCGGTAAAACGGGTTATCTGTAGCTCATTGGCAGTAATTTCATGCTTTTGATAGGCAACCCATAGTGGTTTATTGGTTAATTGATAGTCATGATAATCTGTCTCTGTAAAGTCTACGCCGTAATTGGCGAACATTACTTTAAGACCTGCAAATGCGTTAAAACTAAACAGGGTTTCATCGGCATCAAATAAAACATGTGTATACTTCATGATATTCCAAGTTTATTGGTTATAAAGTGTAGGGTGTAAAAACGGTGCCATAGCCAATGTAAGCGCTTGTATATAGGTGCTTTCGCGTGTTGCATTGTGATTGGTTAATAAGCCAATTGCACCACCTTGCTGTTTGATATTGACGGTATTGAAAGCTTCATCCATCACATCGCCCAACTCTTTACCCGCAAGTAATGCCTTGAAGAAAGGAGGGGGTAAAGGTAAGTTGCTGCTGCGACCGACACTGAATTGTTCGCTATTGGCAATAACGACGAATGCAAACGTTGCTGCGCCGTAACTAAATTGCTCTGCGCCACCTTCCATTGCTGTGTAGAAATCGGCTTCGTAATGCGCTTGGCAGTATTTTACGCGATTTTCTGCCCCTATGCGGGTTTCATCTTCACCTAAAGGTTGGTCGGGGACGCCAGACGGTGCGTGAACACCTTGGCATTGAATGGTGTGCTCAGGAAAGTAAAGGCTAAAAATATGTTTAGCAGCATTCACTTTTACAGGATTTTTAGATCCCACTATTACATTTAATGTCGTTTTCAAGCTGACTACTCCATCATTCCAGGCTGAGTCAGCAGTGTACCCGAGTCATTTAAATCGGCAAGTCAACGGGGGCTAAATTTTCAAGGGCACGTTTTTTTAGAATAATATCTTTAATGAGTGGTGTTAGTACCAGCTCCATGGCTAAGCCCATTTTTCCTCCAGGCACCACTAGCGTATTGATACGTGACATAAAGCTGCCTTCTATCATGCGTAAGTAATAGGGGAAGTCCACATCTTCAATACCTCTAAAGCGAATAACCACAAAGCTTTCATCAAGCGAGGGAATATCTTTTGCACTAAATGGGTTTGAAGTGTCTACAGTCGGTACGCGCTGGAAATTGATGTGAGTACGAGAAAACTGAGGGGTGATTTGGTTTATATAGTCATCCATACTACGAATAATAGACCCCATTACCGCTTCACGCGTGTGGCCTCGCTCTGAGGTGTCGCGGATTAGTTTTTGGATCCACTCAAGATTGATAATTGGCACCATACCAATCAATAAATCAACATGCTTTGCAACATCGTGATCTTGGTCTACTGCACCGCCGTGTAAGCCTTCATAAAAGAGTATATCTGTATTCGATTCTAAGTCTTGCCAGGGTGTAAAAGTCCCCGGTAGCTGATTATAAGGAACGGCTTCATCAAAGGTATGTAAGTAACGTCTGATTTTACCTTGGCCTGTTTCGCCGTATTGATAAAACAGTTGCTCAAGCGCACCAAAGTCATTCGCTTCACGGCCAAAATAACTGATATGTTTGCCTTCTTGCTGTGCTTCTCGCACTTTTTTATCCATTTCTGGTCGTGTATAACGATGAAAGCTATCGCCTTCAATAAAGGCCGCATCTATATTTAAGCTTCTAAAAATATGCTTAATGGCATTGGTGGTGGTGGTGGTGCCAGCGCCAGATGAGCCGGTAATTGCGATGATAGGGTGTTTAGCTGACATAGTTGTTCTCGTTATTTGTTAAGCCGTGCAGTGTTACTTTTACCAATCAGAAAAACTGATAAAAAACGAACACGTCCTAGTTATAAAGGTCGAGCATAGTAAGGTCAAGTGACTGCCTGATTAAATAACGCTATCATGAGCCAATAAAAATTAAAACGAGAGAACATAATGAGATTACTTACCTCTTTCCTTTTTGGCGCATTTGGAACGTTTTTAAGCAGCCAAGCGGACGCAGCTATGCCTAAAAGCGAAGTGTTACTGGCTGATCTTGAGACCCCTTATGGTATGAAGGTAACAAGAATTACGGATAATAAAAGTTACAATAACCAACCGTTCTTAATTGATGAGGGGCTTTATTACACGCATGAGGTGCTTGGCGATGATGGACAATCGCAAACAGATTTATATTTCTATAATTTTACAACTCAGCAAGCAACAAATTTAACGCACTCTGCTGTTAGCGAATATTCACCCACATTAATGCCTAACAAGCAGGCGTTATCAGCCATCGTTGTGGAAGAAGATGGTAAGCAAAAGCTCTGGCAATATCCGTTGCAGGGTGAACAATCTGCTGCGCGTATCTTCGAGTGGATTGAGCCTGTAGGTTACCATGCATGGGGCGCCGACAACGACCTTGTTATGTTTATTTTGGGCGAACCACATACCTTACAATATACCACGGTTGCAGCTGCTAAACCGAAGGTCGTTGCGAATGCCATTGGCCGAACCTTACTTTTTGATGCGCAAACGAATAGCTACTTATTTAGCTACCACAAAGATAAGCAACATTGGCTGGCGCGTTTTACACCACAATTTGAGCAAGTAACAGATATTTTACGTCTACCGGCACAATTACAAGATTTCACCTTGTTGGATGAGCAGACGGTTATTTATGCGATTAATAATCGCGTTTATAAGCGAGATTTAATGAATCCAGAGCCGGTTTCTCAATGGTTAGATTTAACGTCTTATTGTGAAACCAAGATAACACGTTTGAGTTACCATAATAAAAAACTTGCCTTTGTTTGTGATAAATAAGTAACGCTTTTTAAGGGATTACTGTAATGTGGCTACTACTTCTCGTTTTAAATTAGGCGCGCATTTGTCTTTCTCTGCAGAACAACTTACGGAACAACTGATAAAACTTGGCTGTCGTAGTAACTTTAAAATAAAAAATATTAATGAGTTTATGCCCGCTAATTCCAAAGAAGCATTTTATGTGCATGAACAAAGCGGGCAGGCTAAATTAGTCATTAGGCCTGTTTTTGAGGTGTTTAGTGACGACTTTGAAGCATTGGACGGCATCTCTCGCATTAAAGATTATTTCCATAGCAGTGAAATGACACGTTTTCCTACACGTATTTATAAAAGTGCCCAGCCTATTCATTATGGGCTCGCATTTAAAGTTACTTCAGTGTTAGCGGCAGAACAGTTTATTAAGCAATTTAATAAAATTTTAGCGCAATAATTTTAGCGCAATAATTTTAGCGCAATAATTTTAGCGCAATAATTTTAACGCAATAATAGTGTCGCTATTTTAATGAACGCAAGTTGGTTAATTGCATTATAAGTTAATGACAGACACGGCTATAAGTGCGGACTCGTTAAGAGTAATGGTAATAAAAAAGGGTCACAGTGTGACCCTTTTTTACATTGTGCTGTTAACGTTTAAGAAAACTATTCACCGAGGCCAGCTCGCGCTTTTTAAGCGAAAGGCAGTCATTGACGCTTTCTTCAAGCTTGCTGAGTGAGCGCTCATACCCTGGTACTTCAGAGATTTTATCAGTGAAGAAGGTTTTTGTTGTGGCTAAGCTTTGAGCATCACAACTTGCCGTTGTGAAAAACGGTAAGTTCGGTACAAAAAATGGCGGTAAGTTTTTAGTGATGGCATCGTAGTTGTTATAAATCCAATCAATGAACAACGCTTGGCGTTCTTTACCATAACTTAGACCCCCTAATAAAGTACGCATATCTGAGGCCGTTACTTCATCAGTTAGGCTGTACTCAAGGACTGCTTTTTGTAGCTCTGGTTTACCAAAATAACCCATTGCAGCAAGCATTTTTGTGCGTACTTGCGGATCTTTTGTGGTTTTGAACGTTTCTTTGTACTTCGCGAGTAGTTTTTCATCACCATGATAAGCTGCAAGGTTTAAGTAGGTTGAGGCTAAATATGGGTCAACATTTTCAGGATTGTTTAAGTAAAGTGCAGCTTGTGCTTTAGCCGTATCAATGACTTTGCGATCTTCACCATCAAAACCTAGTCGGCTGATCACTTGCGCTCGTAGCTGAGATACTGCAGCATCTTCATCAGCTTTGGCTGTTAAGCCATATTGCTTCGCGGCAGGAGCAATGCTCTTACGGATAAACTTTGGCCATAAGTCGCGGTTGCTATCATCTTCAAAAACACGTTTTTGCGAAGCTAAGTAACCCAATGCTGTATTCGCTACAAGTGGGTGTGCATCGCTCACAAATGTTTCTAGGGTTTGCATTAAGCGGGCCGCTGAAATAACACCTGCATCAAGTAAAGAGTCAGCGGCAGAAAGGAGTGCCAAACGCTCACGGACTGTTAATTTGTCAGCTGCGTTATCTAGCAGGGCATTAAACTGCGCATCGTCTAGTAACCAACGGTAATAGCCCATAGCTCCTTGATCTGGGTAAATCCACTCAGGTTCAAAATCAAGTGTTAGCTGTTGTGTTTCTTTGTTTAGCAGCAAGTTAGCTGTTTTTACTTTGTCACCTGCACCATATTTTATAGCAACAGGGACGTTCCACAGTTGAGCAGGGGCTTCAACACCTGCATTCACAAAACGGCTCTGGCTGATGGTAATTTTCTTACCGTCTTGGGTTACTTTGATAAGTGGAAAAGAGGATTGCTCAATAAATGACTTTAATACACTCGCCACATCTTTATTTGAAGCTTCACCTAATGCTTGCCACAGGTCAGCTGCTTCAGCATTTTTATACGAGAATTTTTTCAAGTAGGCTTGAATACCTTGCTGGAAAGCATCTTCGCCTATCCAGTTTTCAACCATAGACAGTACCGCGCTCCCTTTACTGTAAGCAAGGCCAAGGCCATCCATGATATCAGCTTCAGTTTTAATCGGTTTACGAATGGGTTTCGTGCTTAAGCGTGCATCTAATGCCATCACATAGTTTTGTGGTAAATTTAAGTGTGATTCAAATTCAGGATTAATTTGTGCTGTAATTTTTGCCGCCATCCAGCTTGCAAATGCTTCATTTAGCCATAAATCATTCCACCACTTCATGGTAACAAGGTTACCGTACCATTGGTGTGCAAGTTCGTGTGCAATGATTGATACATTACGTTCTTTTTTGCTACGAGTCGCGGTCGCTAAGTCAACTAATAGAATGTCTTCACGATAAGTTACAAGACCAGCATTTTCCATTGCACCGAATGGAAACTCAGGCACTGCAACAGAGTCTAATTTTTTATAAACGTAAGGGATACCAAAGTAATCTTCCAGTGCTTTGAGAACGCGAGGCATATTTTCTTTGGCGTAATCCGCAAGATGAATCTTACCTTGTGGCGTTAATACTCTGCCAGGAATTGGCATGCCTTTAATTTCTAGCTCTTCAAAAGGACCGACCGCCATTGCTACAAGATAAGAGGGAATAGGAGGCGTTTTATCAAAATAGTGTGTTGTCATATCGCCATTGACCGTGGTTTTTAATACCGGCGTGTTGGCGTACACTTTTTGTGTTGTCGGTGCAGTAATCGTTAACTGAAACGGAATTTTATAACTCGGTTCGTCAAAAACAGGGAAGGCACGGCGTGCATCACTCATTTCAAATTGAGTAAATAAATAGGGAGTACCTTGATCAAGCGTTTTATATAAGCCCACACTTTGGCGGTTATAAGGCGCAGTAAAATCAACCGTTAGCGTATACTTTCCAGGTTGGATTTTTTCATCACATGAAAATTTTACTTTGCCTGTTTTCAGCATGTCTGCACTTAGGTCACAATTTTCGTCACCTAGAATTTTTGCCATACTGACCGCGTAATCAATACCGTTTAATTCAATATAGTTCGTTGCTTTGAGTACTTCGATGGCAATTTCAGTGTGGCCAGAAAAAGTGTCTTTCGCAGGATCAAGTGTCAGCTCCACCTGTTGTGAGCTAGGTTTTGCTAGTTTTTCTATTACATATTCATTGGCATGGGCTGAGCTAACCGCAAGTGCAACACTCACAGTTAATAGGCTTTTTAAGAACATAAGTATCCCTGATTTTTTGTTGTTAGAAAGGCACTGACTTTGAGTGCTGTCTTCCATGCTATCAGGTTTTAAATTGAACAGTAATAATTAGTTAGTAACAAAGTTTGTCAATTTAATGATGGCGTTCAATGAAGCGTTGCCAGTGCAACTGTGGATTAATTTGTCTCACATTTTGTAGAATGCCGTTAAGCAACGACATATCGTTAAATAAAGAGCCTGAAAACTCTTTAAAGCCCATTAAATAGTTAAACGCATCTTTACTGTTAGCTTGTATTGCATGAATACGCACTTGTTGTTCAAAGTTGAGTCTTAAACTGCTGATAGCCGTTTTCATCCCTTGTTGATCAACATTGGGAATGGCACATTTTTGTAGATAACCAGCTCGTTCACCTTCACCAGAAAACCAAATACGGACTTTTTCACTGTAACGTCCTGACTTAGAAGGTAAGTCAAACATTAAGCGGGTATGCCCTTGTGCTTTTAAAAAGTCTAGGTATGGGTCAAGCCCTGCTGCGAATAAGGCATCATGAATCGGCACAAAGCGTGACTTTATCTTGCCGTGGGTATGAAAGTGAAAGCAACGCACATCTGACAATGTGACAATATCATCAAGGGTGAGATGGCCAATTTCATCACTGTAAGCGCCAGTATAATAAGCAAAAAGAGGAAGCCAAAAATGCCAGTGTTTTGCTTGTTCACGGGGCAAAAGCTGATCACTAAAGATGTAACCAGTATACAGGGTATGTAACTCCATGGCCGAAAAGGGCCTACGACCGAGATGGGACTTCAACCTAATACCTTGATAATAAAGATGTCTTGAAGAGTATACCTGAGAAATGTAAAGTTTCCAGCAAATGGCACTCTATAACCACAGTACCATTTGCTGTCAATATAGTTAGTCGCAAAGGGCCTTAGCAAGACCTACAGGCTCTATTTCGACGCATACTTGGTCGTCGTTCCAATTTAGACCAACGAGCGCATCATCCTCGTTTAAGTCTTCAACCCACTCATCTAAAAATTCGTCTAAACCAATTTCTACCGGTGTATAGTCATTCCACTCGTCTTTACATTGTGCTTTTGCAGCGTCTTCTGTGCCCCATAGCAACAACACGTCGGTGTCGCTAAATTGGTTTGATTCACACACAACAAAACCACCATCTTCGGCACCAAGTGCCCACATAGACTCGTTTAAACGTACTTTTTCAACAAAGTTAACTAATTCTGATTCTATTTCGATATCGCTCATTTGCTTAACCCTTATCATTAATTTCGTGGATCTGTGTGTTTTACAGCTGCTTTTGCTGAGAATTGTTGATAAAAGTCCGCTAAATTCTCGAGTTGACTCCAATCAGTTAATTCACGAAAGCAAATCCAATCTAGCAAGCAGTATAAACTGATGTTGAGGTATTCACAGCTTTTAAATGCAGGCTCAGATAAATGACTATTTAAATAGCGCAATGTTTCAGCAATTCGTTCATTTTGTAAATTAAAGAACAATTTATCGTCTTTTGTATCAAATCCTGAGCGCTGGCACAGTAGCATTTCAACGAGCGAATCATTGCAGGCGTTAATAATGGTTAAAAGGTTTTCTTGCTGCCAGCTCAATAAAGGTTGATCTGACTTTTCTAATAAGTAGCGAATAATTGAGTTTGAATCGCATACACTAAAACCATTATCAATTAATACCGGAATTTTTCGAGCGGGATTGTGTGCAATCATAGTGTGTCTATCTTGCTGTGAAAAAATATCTAAATTAATAAACTCAAGCGCAATATCATTGTTCAGTGCCCAAATTCGTATCCGGCGGACATACGGTGAAGTTGTTGAACCAAGCAGTTTCATAGATTAGTTTCCTATCAAAAAAAAAGCCGCGAAAGCGGCTTTTAACGATTCATTATGAAGTTAGTCTGTTCGGCTAGTTACTTCAAGTAGATGATAACCAAATTGAGTTTGCACAGGCCCTTGCACTTGATTTATTGGCGCTGAAAAAACAACTTTATCGAATTCTGGAACCATCATGCCCGGACCAAATTCACCTAACGCACCGCCATCTTGGCCTGAAGGACAATTTGAGTGAGTACGCGCGAGTTCTGCAAAGTCTGCGCCTTGTTCAATTTGTTGTTTAAGGTCTAGACATTGTGCTTCACTGTCTACGAGTATATGTCTTGCGCTGGCTACTGCCATAATAACTCCCCATTGTGTGTTTTTCTAAATTAAATAATGAGTTTAGTTCAATATTTGCTGAACGAAAGGTTAAATTTATTTTGCAGCTAACTGCGCTTCAATCGCGTCACGCATAGCTTTTGATTCTGGTTTGGTTTTACTGTTAAAACGCTCAACCGTTTTACGGTCTGCCGAAACAATATATTTGTAAAAGTTCCAATTAGGTGAACTTGTTGCTTCGTTTAGGTGCTTAAAAATTGGGTTTGCGTCACTACCACGCACCGCGCTGGTAGCGAACATGGTAAAGGTAACACCGTAATTAATGTAGCATACTTTTGCGGTGTCTTTTTCGTCATCTTCTTCTTGGAAAAAGTCATCAGAAGGGAAACCAAGAACAACGAGACCACGGTCTTTGTATTCTTTATGAATTGCTTCTAAACCCTCAAACTGTGGCGTAAATCCACAGTTACTTGCGGTATTCACTATGAGCAATGGCTTACCTTTAAATTCGCAAAGATTAACACTTTCTTTTGAGCGTAATTTACGCAGCGTTACATTGGTAAAGTCATCACATTGAGTTTCTGCGACTGGGTCTTGAATTGACGGGGGAGATTCTGCTGCAAGATGAGTAGACATAAGGCTTGCACAGAGTAACAAAGCATATTTATTCATAATGATTTCCTGCTAGTTATTTGTGATGAATATACGCTAATATGCGAGAAAGTGATCATTTAATTTCAGTTATTTATGACTATTCGAACAGCAACAGAACACGACTTAACACAGATTGTCGCTATTTATAACGAAACAATTCCTGGGCGTATGGTAACCGCAGATACCGAAGAGGTAACGGTGGCTGAGCGACAAGCATGGTTCGCAGCCCATACAGAACAAAGGCCGATTTTTGTGTATGAGCAAAACTCGAAAGTACTTGCATGGCTCAGCTATAAATCTTTTTATGGGCGTCCAGCGTATGATGGCACAGTCGAAATTAGTATATATATTACCTCAAACGCTCAGGGGCAGGGGTTAGGCAAAATGTTGCTTTCGTTTGCAGAGGAGCATGCCAAAACGCTTAATATAAAAGTTTTGCTAGCGTTTATTTTTAGTCATAACCTGCCGAGCATTAAACTGTTTAATCGTTTTGATTATCAGGTTTGGGGAGAACTGCCTGAAGTTGCAATTATGGATGATAAAGCATATAGCCTCGTTATTTTAGGTAAGCACTTAGATCTTAAAGTAATAAAAAAAGCAGTGTAAATTTAGTGACTTTGTTTTTTTTCGACTACTCTAATTAGGTAATTATCATTAATTTGAGCCTAGTGTACTGTGCGAAGAATATTAATTGTCGATAGTAATAGTGTTTTAGCAATGCGCGTAAAAGTGTTATTGGAACTGATTGGCTGTAAAGTCGAGTTATTGCACTTTTCGATGATAGATGACACTGTTTTAACTCAAGAATTTGATTTAGTTGCGGCTTCTCATGGTGTGCCGACAGAAACTATAAAGAAGCTGAGTGGGGTGTTTTCGCAAGAAAATTTTTTATTGCTTGCACCCAAAGCACAGCGTAGTGATTTACTCGAGCACTTCAGTGAAATCAATCGCTTGCTGCCTAATTCAGTGGTTATTTACCCATTTTTTGCAAACAAAGAAATTAGCACTTTATTAGAAGGGGTGTTAGAGCTGGGTAGTGACAACATCTTAAAGCTGCCCACGGTATTGGTTGTTGACCATCTCCCAGAACGATTAGAAAAAATTACTCAAAACTTAAAAGGCGCGCACATCAAAACCTTTCAAGCTGGGAGTAAGCTTTCAGCTATTGAAATAATAAATCAACACAGCATTGATTTATTAATAAGCGACTTTACCTTTGAAGATGGCACTGGACTTGAGTTGTTTAACAAGCTAAAAGGGACGCAGCCTAACAGCCGTTGTTTACTGTATACCTCAAAGCCTGAACAGGTTTCGATGATTGAAGCGATTCGCCAGGGGGTGGAAGATGTGCTGGTTAAGCCCATTGATGATAATAGCCTATTACAGTCGGTTCATAAATTATGGCAAACGGAGCTACTCAAACGCCACAACGCAGAGTTAGTTGAGCGTTTACAAAATACCGTTGATGCCCTCATAGAAAAAGACAGCCTGTTAAGGGTTATTTTTAAACACACTCCTGATGCGATTATATTGTTTGATCGCACGGGTAAAATTATTGAAACCAATGATGCCTGTGAACTGTTATTTGAAAAACCGCTTAAAGAGTTTGAAAACTGCTCGGTGTTTGACTTTTTTGATACACCTTCAATAAACCGTATTAAAGATAAAATAAGCACCCTGAATAAAAATCGTCAATTTAGCTGTGACTTAAGACTGCTTAAAGAAAACGGCAATGAGGTTCCTCTGGTAGGCTCGTTTAACGAAATAGATCACCATGGTGAAATTGCGTTGGCGGTTATCTTTAAAAATGTTACCCACCTGAAAGAAAAAGAAGACTTGCTGCTTGAAGCAAAAGACATGCTAGAAGAAGAAGTTAAAGCGCGTACAGCACAACTTGAGCATGCTAAAAACGTTGCAGAGGCCGCAAATCTGAGTAAATCAGAGTTTTTAGCTAATATGTCTCATGAGTTAAGAACTCCCATGCATTCTATTTTAAGTTTTGCACGCTTTGGGCTTGAAAAAGTTGCGAATGACGATCTAAATAAAGATAAGTTAAACAAGTATTTATCGCGGATAGAGCAAAGTGGAGAGCGGTTGTTATCGCTGCTTAATAACCTACTCGACTTATCTAAATTGGATGTTGGCAAGTTTCCATTTAACCCTCAAAAACACAATCTGATCAACATTATAAAAACCAGTATTGATGATGTGTCTGGCACAGCACTTGAGCGAAATATAATGATTCGTCTACTGGAAACTGGGCAAGATATCGTTCTGGATTGTGATGAAGAACAGATCAATCAAATTATGCGCAATTTATTCGGAAACGCGCTGAAATTCAGTGAACCGTTCAGCGAGATAGATATTCAGTTATCAGTGCAAAATAATATCGCTGAAGTAGCGGTTGTTGACCGTGGTATTGGTATTCCAGAGTGTGAACTTGAAAAAGTATTTGCCAAGTTTGAACAAAGTAGCAAAACCAATAGTGGCGCAGGAGGCACAGGCCTTGGGTTAGCTATTTGTCGGGAGTTTGTGAGCTTACATCAAGGCACTATCTCCGCACATAGCAACGAATATGGGGGCGCTACAATTTTAGTGCGATTACCTTTGAATATAGATTTGCCTCAGCATTTAGCGACTGAAGAGCAAACTATGAAGCTTAATTAACAAAACGGAAGAACTAGACATGGCCTTGAAGCGAATTTTAGCCGTCGATGATGAACCATTTAACTTAGAAATAATTGAAGAGATCCTCGAAGAACTCGATTTTGAGCTGAAAATGGTCAACAGCGGTCCAGAATGTTTAGATGTTGTTGAAGCGTTTGATCCACAAGTTATCTTGCTGGATGTTAGCATGCCACAAATGAGTGGTTATGAAGTATGCCGAAAGTTAAAAGAAAACCCGAATACTGAAAAAATCATCGTTATGTTTGTGTCGGCCAGAGGCACGGTTGAAGAGCGTATGGAAGGGTATTCTGTAGGGGCTGAAGATTATATTGTAAAACCTTTTGGGCATGATGAATTAAAGCTCAAGCTACAACACTTAAACCAAGTACTGATCGAAAAAGAAATGCTTGAACAACAAGTGGAAGACGCCACGTCAACAGCCTTTAATGCAATGGCTAATAGTAGTGAAATGGGCCAAATTGTTAATTATATCGAGCATATCGGTTTAATTGATGATGAAAAAGAGTTGGGTAAAGCTTTACTTCATTGTTTAAGCGCATTTGACTTACAAAGTAATGTTGAATTTCGCTTAGCATCGGGTCTCGAGCACTTTTCAGTGTCAGGTGTTTGTTCGCCCATTGTTGTTGAGCTATTTGAAATGCTTAAAAACAAAGGCCGTTTACATGAGTTTTCGAGTCGAATTTTAGTAAATTATGAAATGATTAGCTTACTCATTTTGAATATGCCAGAGCAAGATCCCGATAAACATGGCCGTATTCGTGACCACATTTGCTTTTTAGTGAGTGTGACCGAGCAGCAGCTTAAAGCGATAATTACAAAAAAAGAACTGGTTAAACAGCAACAGCAACTGAATGACGCAGTGTCTAAAGTACACAGTAAGTTTAAGGGGCTCATAGAGCTTTTGAATGACAATCGTATTAATAACGAAGCGGTGTTTAAACAGTTACAAGAGGATTTGGAACAACGAATACCCACAATGGGATTAGACGAAGATCAAGAGATCTTTATTTATCAAAAAGTCGATGAAACCATTCAAAACTCAGTAGCACGTGAAGAGTCAGTGCAGGGAGTAAAGGCCGCATTTAAAGAGATTGAAAACGATTTATCGGTCTTATTAAAGCAATGACACACTCATTGAGTACGCGCGGTACTGGCCGCGCTTTAAGCATCTCGTGGTAAGCCTTTTTCAACAATACGAATCAAACGTGCGGTTTTACGTAATTTAAGCTGACGCTTGTTCTGTTGTTGTGAAAGCGCCCACTCTATGTGCTCTGCGACCAGTGGCGTTGCACTTTGAAGCGCCTTTTTAAGCGCGATAATAATTGTGTCGCTATAGTCAGCATTACCAAGTCCAACCGCTAGATTTCTTTGCCAACGCTCATGGCCAATACGACGAATCGGGCTGCCTTCAGTGTTTTTTAGGAATGTAGCTTCATCCCATGCAAAGAGTGTGAGTAAGTCTTGATCTTTTAATTGCGTTCGAGGATGGAAGTCGGCTTCATCGGTTATTTGTCCATAACGATTCCACGGACACACGAGTTGACAGTCATCGCAGCCATACACTCGGTTACCAAGTAATGAACGGTACTCTTCAGGAATAGGGCCTTGCAGCTCAATCGTGAGATAAGAGATACATTTACGGGCATCGACTACATACGGCTCAACAATCGCACCTGTCGGGCACAGAGTCATACACGCCACACATTTGCCACAGCCTTCAAAGGTATTTTCGTTATCGATAGGCAGTGGAATATCAACAAATAACTCGCCTAAGAAAAACCACGACCCCGCTTCTTTATTTATCAGAAGGCTGTGTTTTCCACGCCAGCCTAACCCTGCTTTTTCTGCTAATTGCCGTTCAAGGACTGGCGCAGAGTCCACAAATGGGCGAAATCCTAGCTGACCTACTTGTTGTTCTATTTTTTGGCCTAATTTTTTGAGGCGATTACGAATGAGCTTATGGTAGTCGCGACCTAGCGCATAGCGACTTATGTACGCTTTTTCGGTTTGCTTGAGGTTTTTAGCAAAACTGGCATCGGGTGGAAGGTAGTTCATTTTAACCGAGATAACACGCTGAGTACCCGGCACTAATTCTGCTGGACGGGCACGTTTCATCCCATGCGCAGCCATGTATTCCATGTCGCCGTGGTAACCCAAATCTAACCAACGTTGAAGCTGGGCTTCGTGCTGAGTGAGATCAATATCGGTGATCCCGACTTCTGCAAAACCAAGGTCTTTACCCCATTGCTTAATTTGCTGCGCGAGTTGCTGGTAATCGATAGGTGTTGTCACGGTGAATAAAAAAGTAGCCAAGGAATGGCTACTTTATCATAGTTAAAGAAAGCTTAGAATTAAAAGCGTTTCAACGCCCATTAAACAAACCGTTTTAGCTGTTGTTGGGTTTGTTGGCTAAGTAAATGTGATTGCTCACAATCAGCAAGGGATTCATCTATTTGCTGTTTCGCTTGCTCACCTAACGCCACAATTTGCTCGACACTTTGGTGTGTTTGAGTTTGTGTTTGTTCTAGTAAATGAACAGCACTAACAATCTGTTGCAGCTGCTGTTGATTTTGCTCAAACTCATTCAGCATGTTGCTAAACCCTGCCGAGGTATTGCTAATGGCTGTTTCAGCTTCACTTGAATGGCTAATTAATAACTCAGACTCTTTATTTGTTTCGTTTACCAAGCTATTCATTTGATTAATAAAGTCGCTAATTTGACGGGTTGCATCGTTCACTTTTACAGAAAGAGTTCTAACCTCATCAGCAACAACCGCAAACCCTCGGCCAGCTTCACCGGCACGTGCAGCTTCAATGGCGGCATTTAAGGCTAACAAATTTGTTTGATCAGAAAACTCTTCAACCATTTTTAAAATAGCACGAATATTTTCACTGTTTTCTTTTAACCCCGACACGGTCGCAGAAAAGTTGCCAAGAATTTGGCTGATCATGGCCACTTTTTTTACCAGAGTAGATAGTTCCGCAGCTGAATGTTGTACAAAACTTAGATGCTCACTGTTAACCGTATGAACACTGTCGGTGTTTGCAGAGATATGCTCTAAACTTGTCGTAATTTGATTACTTGCATCGGTAATTGTATGGCTAAACGTAATTTGTTGATGGCTAAGCTTCGCTGTTTGCTGCATCGATTCTGTCATTTTTGAACTACTATCGGCACTGGCTTGCGCACTTTGGTATGTGGTGGCCAGTAGCTGGCTTAGATGAGATGTAAAAGTATTGTATTGCTCGCTTAAATCGCGAAATTCATCAAAGGTAAAGTGTGGGAGTTTTGCCGATAAGTCAGCATCATGACGATTAATTTGCGCTAAAGTATCGCGCATAGCCTGTACGGGCCGCACAATTAAAAAACGCATATAAAAAAGTGTGAAAATAAAACTGCCAACAATAACGAGTGTCATGAGCCAGAATAGCCCTGTGCTTGCTTGCTGTTCAGATAAGCTACTGTAAAGCCAAATTAAAGTAATGACCTGAAAGGCAAACACAAACCCCAAGTTACCGACAATTTTACGCGTTAAGGTGTAAAAGAAAGTTTGTTCGATAAAATTATAAATGCGCATATAGCTACTCATTGAGGTGTTATGTTGATTCATGTCGGGCGTTTCTTAGTCTTATTTAATTCCACGTTATTCGACACAGTATAGCTTATTCTTTTTGAGTCACAGCGACTGCAGTGTCATTTGTGTATGGCATGGGAAATTAGTAAAAATTCCATCCACGCCATAATCAAGCATTAACTCGATATCTTCTACCTTATCGACCGTATACGCATAGACTTTAAGTCCACGTTGTTTGGCATCGGCAACAAACTCATGGTTTATAAAGTTTTTATCAATATGAATGCTGTAGGCATGCAGCTTTTGCGCAAACTCACTGTAATTGATAGGAATTGATGCGGTTAACGCGCCAATCTTCACCCAGGGTAACTTTTGCTTGAGCCACATGAGTTGATGATGATCAAAGGATGAGACTAAAAGATTATCTCTTGATAACTTTCCAGTGCTAATGTTTGATTCAATAAGCTCTACAAACTTATCAAGTGAAAAGGTATGTTTGAGTTCTAAATTGAGCAGTGTTTTATCATTAACCCAATCAATCGCTTGCTGTAGCGTTGGCACTATTTCGCCATTACCTGCATCGAACTGTTGAATTTGGGCTTTGCTGCAGGCATTCACTTTACCGCGACCTGATGTGGTCCGGTCAAGCCATGTGTCATGAATAATCATATAATCATCAAGGCAGCTTTGTACGTCGATTTCAATACCGTCAACAGCCAAATCTACAGCGGCTAATATGGCACTTTTGGTATTTTCTGGGTAGGTACCACTGGCACCTCTGTGAGCGAATACTTTTATCATTGCGTGTGTTTCCGAGTCACTGACCATGTTTCATAAAAAGCGGCGCTTATAACCAAAACGCCCCCCATAATTGTGCTTATTGTTGGTTGCTCATGCAAAATTAAAAAAGCCAAAAACGTGCCGTATAGCGGTTGCAAGCAAGAAATTAATCCAGCCGTTGAGGCTGATAAGTGTTGTAAACTTGCAGCAAAAAGTGAATGCGGCGCTGCTGTAAAAATAACCCCAGCGGTGATCAATAGCAGCCAATTAATTGTATCAACTTGTAATGGCGGTACTTCAAGGAAGGTGCACAGCATAATACAGGCAATCCACGTTTGATAAAGCATGGTCTGTGGGCCACCGTATTGGCTAAAGTAACGCTTATGAATAATATTTCTAAAAGCAAAAAAGAAGGCTGATAAAATACCGATCGCAATGCCAAGCGTAACATCATTCCCAAGGCTTGCATCTGGGATGAGTAAGTAAATACCGAACATCACCACTACAGCGCTAATAATATCTTTCAGTTGCGGTTTACGACCATGAAAAAGAGGCTCTAAAAATACAGTGATCACGGGGTAAGTAAAAAAGGCAATCATGCCAACAGCAATACCGGCTAATTGCATTCCTGCAAAGTAGGTTAACCAATGAATACCGACTGTCACCCCGAGTAATAGAGCAATAAGATAATCACGGCGAGAGTGGAGTTTAATCGCCTTTTTTTGGATAGAAAGTAAGATCAATAAGGCACAACCGGCAATACCTGTTCTGTATACGGTAATGTCTAATGCACTTAAGTTAATGAGCTTGGCAAACAACGCAGTTCCACCAAATAGCAACACTGCAATGTGTAAGTACATAAGACTTTGTTTGTGCGCCTGCATTGCGACCCTTGTTATTATTATACTTAACTCTCTTTTTAACGGTAATCCTTTGCTTTGTAAACCATCCTATGGGCTAATCCATTGGTTTAGTTCCAGTGTTTCCAGCCTTTTAAATAATAGTGCAGCACATTGGGCTCATCGAGGGTCGAGACTTTTTCGTTATTTGCACTGATATCTGGCGTAAAAATAAATAGCTGTGCATCATTTTCTGGCCGATAGTAACGAGTATCTACATTGAGTGTTTGATGATTAGCACATTGAAGTTTACATGCCATAACAAACCCCCACTCACCAAATGAAGGAACGTTCAAGTGATAAGGCAAAGTATGGGCAAAGCCTGCTGCACTCATCGTATTATTAATTGACCAGAATGCGCGTTTTGCGAAAAACGGGCTGGTAGCTTGCGTTACGACGATTCCATTGTCGGGTAAGCGACGTTTTACTCGTTGGTAAAATTGTTGGCTATATAATCGAGCTAAATTGATTGCTTTAGGATCTGGCAAATCAATAAAAACAATATCAAACAACGTTTTATCTTGTTCTATAAATACATATGCATCCTGATGAACCACCGTGACTTTAGGGTTACTGAGCGAGTGTTGATTAAGCTCTGTAAGATTGTAGTTAGATCGAGCAAGCTCTGCGACGCTAGGGTCTAAATCAACAAGGGTAATGGATTCTAGTTGTGGGTATTTAAGCAGCTCTCTGGCAGCAAGACCATCACCGCCCCCTAAAATTAAAATGCGTTTTGCATTACCGTGCCTCACCATCGCTGGGTGAATAAGCGCTTCGTGATAACGGTATTCATCTATCGAAGAAAATTGTAAACCGCCATTCAAATAGAGGCGAATGTCATCTTTGTGGCGCGTTAGAACGATTTGCTGATAGGGCGTTTGTGCTGAGTGAACCACGCGATCATCATAAATTTGGCTCTGCCAATGATGTGTGAGTTGTTGACTGGCATATAAACTCAATCCTAATACTGCGCTGACTAATACAAGCGTTAGTCTGAGTATTTTCCGTCGGTTGCGGCTTATATGGTCTACAAAATACCACAGTAATAACAGTGCAATACTGAGATTCATTAAGCCAAAGCTAAGTGACGTTTTAAATACACCTAACCACGGCAAAAATAGAAAAGGAAATAACAAGGTCGCCAGTAGGGCGCCAAAGTAGTCTATTGATAATACATTGGCAAGATTGGCTTTTAACGCGTAGTGCTTTTCCATCAAACGGCTTAAAAGCGGAATTTCTAAACCAATTAACACCCCGATTAATGTGGTTAATATGACACTGATTGCCTGTAACGGCAAAGAGTATGCGTAAGCAAAGTAGAGAAGGGGAACACTAAGCCCGCCTAACAATGCGAGCACTAGTTCAAAGGCTATAAAATACACCAATAAGGGGTTATCAGGGACAAAGCGCGAAAAATACGACCCGATGCCCATCGCCGCCATATAAACGCCGATAGTGAGAGAAAATTGGGTGATGCTGTCACCCAAAAAATAAGCCCCTGTTGTGGCAATTAATAGCTCATAAATAATAGAGCACAGACCCGCAACAAAAATACTAAACAGTAAAATATGGCTTTCACGGATTGTTTTACTTTCCACCAGAACCGCCTCGAGAGCGAAAACCTGGGCTGCCAATACTCTGTTCTCGTAATTGTTTATCTACCGTGATGTTGCTGTGATAAAGAGAATACATAAGCCAATCACGTTCATCATTATTTTTGCTGTAAGCATACATAGAGGCAAGACCAATGGGGGTGAAAAAAAGCAGCACGATAGGCCAAACGGCGACACGGGTTTCCATGGCTTTTATGGCTTCGGGGTTTAATTTATTAATTGGCTTATATGTAATATCAGAGCCTTCACGCTCTGCTTCAAAGCGATGTAGAACCACAAAAATGCACATGCCCGCTACTATTCCTGATAGCCACATAAAGGGTAATAATATGTTGCTATTGCCTTTAATCGGAATGATGCGAAACGAATAACTAAAATGCTCTGCACGTGTGTTTGGGCCAAAACTGCTACTAACATAAGCACTGTATTGGCCTTTCTTAGGAAAATGCACCTCGTGATGAACTTTCTCTCGGTACTCGGTCCATTTACCTTCTGAATCTCGACCCGTTTCAGCCCATAGTTCATCAGAATAACTGAATAGGTAATTACCTTCAGGATCAAAAATTTCAATATCGATGGCTTTCCATGAGTTCAAAGGTAAGCGGCCTTTGATCTCGAAACGCATCATTTGGCCATCTTCAGGAACATTAAATAAATAGGGCTTATCTTGGCCATCATATTCTTTGAAGTTGCCATATTGGCCATTTTGCAGAGGCTCTTGAAGGTCTGCGCGTATCAAAAAACAGCTTAAAAAAGCAATCGACGCGATAGTAAAAAGCTTATAGATGCTCATCCTTACTCCAATAAGCTTAAATAGCGATCGTGATAATCACTGCAACACTTATTGCGATGCTGCTTTCGATAACGGCAACAGCGGTATTATTGTCATGCATAGCTTGGTCAAGAGAGATTTTACTGAAGATAATTTTATCAACCAAGTAACGTACGATCGGCAAGATTAAGAAGCCAAACAACGCATCAATAAAAAATAAACTAAGACTTTGTTGCCAAGTATGAAAGCCACCAAGCAGGGCATGGCACAGAATGATTGCTAACGCTAACATGGTGCCTGAGAAGCTCATCGCTACAGCTTTATTGCCTTTTTCAAGCTGTTCATGCAGGTCAAAAGCAGTGAGGTGATCATAGCCTTTAGCAAACATGATCAGCAAAAGCTGTCCGAGTGCGTAAAATACAATGGCTGATAACCACATCCCTTCACCCGTTAAAGCGCCACCAATGATTAAGGCTGCAGCCATGTAATTAGCAGCTTGTACTAAGCCAACGGCTTCATTTTGTCGATTAATTAACTGTTCTTGGTTGCAGAATAAACGCAGCAGTAACTTATCATTTAGAAAGCGTGAGCATGTTAATAACACCATGCCGAGTACACTATACAGCGATACATTAATTAAGTCGGTCAGTAGACCTATGCTTGGTCCAGCTAGTACAAACCCATAAATAATCGTAATAGCGCCCAAATAGCCACCAATTGATAAACCTAATGCTGTATTGGCATTATCTGTTAACTGATTTGTGGTGTTGTAGGGGGTTGCTAAGTTATACGACAGCTTAGCGAGTGCAATTATCGCGATAAAAAGAGCGATGTATGCGCTGTTGTACGCCATTGCTGCAAGGTAGTGGGTTAAATTAATATCCATATAAATTTGTTAGGTTGTTGTTATTTTCAGAAAATATTACCACAGACTCTTTACTGCGAAGAATATCAACGTGTTATTTTTGGCATATTTAGTTAATTTCTTAAAAGTTTCATAGCATTTGCCTGTCTCATTGCGTGGTTATGGGTTAAAATAACAACATAACCAACTAACAAGATAGTGAATGACAAAACAGGATCCCAATTTCAGTCGAGAACAAGAAAAGTACGAAAACCCAGTCCCTAGCCGTGAGTTTATACTTACTCACTTAGAATCTCGCGCTAAACCAGCAAACTTCACACAACTTTGTGACGAATTACACGTGGATGACACTGAACGCCAAATTGCGTTTAAACGTCGTTTGCGCGCTATGGAGCGTGACGGTCAGTTGTATTTCAATAAATTTAAATGCTACGCGTTGATTGATGAATCAGGCCTTGTGAAAGGCAAAGTAGTTGGCCATCGTGATGGGTTCGGCTTTTTAGAAGTTGAAGGCGAAAATAAAGATTGGTTTATCGCAAAACACCAGATGAACATGGTGCTGCATGGCGACATTGTGCTTGCTAAAGGCAATCGCAAAGGCGGCAGTGGTAAATGCGACGCGCGTATCATTAAAGTGTTAACGAATGAGCGCGCCCCGATTGTTGGTCGTTATTTTGTTGAGCATGGCATTGCGGTGGTTGTTGCCGAAGACCCGCGAATCACGCAAGATATTATGATACTGCCTGGCAGTGAGAATGGCGCGCGCCATAATCAAATGGTTCAAGTTCAGATCACGCAAAACCCAAGTCGTCACATGAATGCAGTGGGTAAAGTAACGGAAGTATTGGGTGAGCATTTAGCCCCCGGTATGGAAATTGAAGTAGCACTTCGAAACCATGATATTCCGCATGTATGGCCTGAAGCCGTTGAAAAGCAAGTTGCCCATTTAGGTGAATTTGTTGATGAGCAAGCAAAGCAAGGCCGAGTCGATTTACGTGATTTACCATTAGTAACAATTGATGGTGAAGATGCACGAGACTTTGATGACGCCGTTTACTGTGAGCGAAAACCATCAGGTGGTTGGCGTTTATGGGTCGCGATTGCTGATGTATCACATTATGTTGGTATGAACACGCCACTGAATAAAGAAGCGATAGAACGCGGTAATTCAGTGTACTTTCCTGAGCAAGTGATCCCCATGTTGCCGAAGGTGTTGTCAAATGGTTTGTGTTCATTAAACCCCAATGTTGATCGCTTATGTATGGTTGCCGAGATGACCGTATCTGAGCAGGGCACCTTAGAGAATTATAAGTTTTACGAAGCGGTGATGAATTCACATGCCCGTTTTACTTACACTAAAGTGCATGCAATTTTGCAAGGTGATGAAAGGCTGTGCGAAGAATACGCGCCAATGGTGCCGCATTTAACTGATTTACATCAAATGTACATGGCACTGAAAGCAGCTCGCCAAGAGCGTGGTGCAATTGAGTTTGAAACGCTAGAAACGCGTTTTGTGTTTGATGCTCACCGAAAAATTGAATCAATCGTTCCTGTGGTGCGTAATGATGCGCATAAGCTCATTGAAGAATGCATGATTTTGGCGAATGTATCGGCAGCTCGTTTATTAGAAAAACATGAGGCCAGTGCACTTTATCGTGTGCATGATGAACCTGATGCTGAAAAGCTTGGTTTCTTCAGAAACTTTTTATCTGAACTGGGCATTGAGTCAACATTGTCAGATGAGCCAACACCAAAAGAAATAACACATGTACTTGCAAAACTAGGTGACCGTCCTGAAGCCGAGTTAATTCAAACCATGTTATTACGTTCGATGAAACAGGCTGTGTATCAACCAGACAACATTGGGCACTTTGGTTTGGCGTTGCCTGCTTACGCGCATTTTACATCGCCAATTCGCCGTTACCCTGATTTAGTTGTGCACCGTGCGATTAAAGCTGTTTTAAAAGCACAAGGCCAACAAACGTCGGGCGAGTATGCTTACAGTAATGATGAAGTTGATATTTTAGGCGAGCAATGTTCAACCACTGAACGTCGCGCAGATGATGCGACCCGTGAAGTCGCCGATTGGCTTAAATGTGAGTTTATGCAAGACCATGTTGGCGATGAATTTGGCGGGGTTATTTCATCGGTCACTAACTTTGGTTTATTTGTTCGCATAGACGACTTACAAATAGATGGCATGATCCACGTAACGAACCTTGGCAATGAATACTTCCATTATGACAATGCAAAACACTGTCTCATTGGTGAGCAAACTCATACGGTTCATCGCTTAGGCGATAAAGTGACGGTTCAGGTATCGTCTGTCAGCTTAGATGAGCGTCGAATTAATTTAGTGTTTGCTGGTGATGTGCCGCAAGACCGCTATGCGCGACGCCGTGCGCAAAGTGCACCTGCAAAACCGAGTATTCGTGCGCAGTTAAAAGCGGGGAAAATCCCTGGCAAAAAAGGGGATGATAGTCGCTCAGACCCTAAATCTTCAGAGAAAGATAATGCAAAGCGTGGCAAGTCTTCTCATGCAAAAGGGCGTAAAAAACCTAACAGCAAACAAGCGGATGTTGTAAAAGCAGGTAAGAAGAAGAGCAAGAAAAAAGCCACCAAAAAGGCAAAAAGACCGGGCAAGAACGCCCGAAAACGTACTAGCTGAGGAGCAAATAATACGTGAGTAATGAATTAATTTTTGGTTTTCACTCTGTTGAAGCTATTTTAGCAAAAGAGCCTGAGCGCTTTTTAGAAATTTATGCGCTAAAAGGGCGTGAAGATAAGCGTTTAAACCCGATTATTGATGAAGCTCGTAAGTTCGGTATTTCAGTGCAATTTATGCAGCGCAAAGCACTTGATAACAAAGCCAATGGTGAACAGCACCAAGGGATCATTGCTAACGTGAAAGCAGCGCGAATGTACAATGAAAAAGATCTCGACGAAATCATTGCCCGCGAAGATACGCCTTTCTTGTTAGTGTTAGATGGCATAACCGATCCGCATAATTTAGGTGCGTGTTTACGCAGTGCGGATGCAGCAGGCGTACACGCGATTATTGTGCCTAAAGATAAGTCTGCAAAGCTTAATGGCACAGCACGTAAGGTAGCCTGTGGTGCCGCGGAAACAGTGCCTTTAGTACAAGTGACAAACCTTGCACGCACATTACGTGAAATTAAAGACGCAGGTGTGTGGGTTGTTGGCACAGCGGGTGAAACTGACACCGAATTATTTGATGCTAACTTAACAGGCCCAATGGCCATAGTGATGGGAGCCGAAGGTGACGGTATGCGTCGTCTAACTCGCGAGCACTGCGACCTACTCGTTAAAATACCCATGGCAGGCACGGTATCAAGTTTAAATGTATCGGTTGCGACCGGTATTTGCTTATTTGAGGTATTACGTCAGCGTAATGCGACGCAGCTTTAATCTTTGCGTTCGACAATAAAAAAGCCGATATAATATCGGCTTTTGCATATCTATATTCGGCACCGCGAATGACAATTAGATTTTTGCGAATGCGTCTTGTAGTGGCGGTACAACTTGCTTTTTACGGCTTAATACACCATCTAACCATACTTTGCCATTCTCAGATTTAACATCATATGCCGCTTCAATAACAGCAACGTCATCAGAGCTTATCAGCATCTGTGAGCCTTCTTTCATGATATCTGTTAATAGTAGTAATACTGAGTGACGGCCGCCTTCTTCTTTTAGCTTCACGATGTCAGCTTCAAGGTCTGCTTTGATCTCATCAAAAACAGCAAGGTCAATGACTTCTAGTTGACCAATACCGACTAGCTTGCCGTTCATGTTGAAGTCTTTAAAATCACGCATAACTAGGTCGCGAGCTGGCGTGCCTTCTACTGCAGATTTTACTTTGAACATTTCCATGCCAAGTTCTTTGAAATCTTCGATACCGGCAATGTCAGCAAGTGCTTCAACACACTTAATATCAGCAGTGGTGCATGTTGGTGATTTAAAGATAACGGTGTCGCTTAAAATAGCGCATAACATGATGCCCGCGATGTCTTTCGGGATTTCTACATTGTAAAAATCATACATCATTTTAATAATGGTATTTGAGCAACCCACCGGACGAATCCAACACTCAAGAGGTGTTGATGATGTTAAGTCGCCTAATTTGTGGTGATCGACTACACCTACAACGCGTGCTTCATCGATGTCATCAGGTGCTTGTGTTTTTTCTGTATGGTCAACGATATAAACGTCTTCACCTGCGTAGCTAAGTTTAAGCTCAGGTGCTTCGAAGCCAAATTTATCTAAGATAAATTGTGTTTCAGGTGATATTTCACCTAAACGCGTTGGAATGGCCGGTTCATTGATTTGGTTTTTTAAGTAAGCAAGCGCAATTGCACCGCAAATTGAATCTGAATCAGGGATCTTATGGCCCACTACATACATTGACATTGACGGAACTCCTTTAAATTTGGCAGATATTTTAGCAAAGTCTCTACAGATTGATACATAACAGACATGAAATTTTGTTGATCAATTACAACTGCCAATTAACCAGAATTTTAGTTACACTTTAACGTATTGAAAGTAGAGGAAGATACACATGCGATTGAGCAGAAAAGCGTGGAATAATGTGGTCATTATTTCAATGCTATTGATGATTTTTTTCTTCAATGGTTTACATAAAAAGCTCAATACTCAACCTGCAGAGGACGGCATGCACGCGCTGCTACCTGAACAAAGTTTTATTTTGGCGATGGCATTTCCCGAACTTAAAATTGAGCGAATTGGCACTTCTTGGCGTAGTCAAACCTTACAAGAAACAACATGGCACGGGGATGAACAAGCGTTAGAGCAATTAGTTGAGCTGTGGCAGCATCAACAGCTCAATCTTGCAAGTATACCTGTAAGTAAGCTTTCGAAGACATCAGCGAACTATGTTGCTTCAGTGTGGTTAGCGGGTGAGCAATTACCTGCGGTGTATCAACTTTATACCATTGAAGGAAATTACTACCTACTCGATAAGCGGTTACAGCGTGTATTTGCGCTTGAACACGCCGATGCCGCTCAGTTATTTCCGTTATATCCGTTTAAGAGAATGACAGATGCCTGAATTACCAGAAGTTGAAGTAAGTCGGTTGGGGATTACTCCGCATGTGCTCGACCACGTAGTGACTAAAGTGAATATTCATAATGCCAGCATGCGCTGGCCAGTGCCTGATGATGTATATCAGTTACAAGGTCTTAAAGTTACCTCGATTGAACGTAGAGCAAAGTATTTATTACTGGGTTGTGAGCGTGGAAGTGTCATATTACATTTGGGAATGTCAGGCAATTTACGCGTTGTGAATGCCGATGAACCACTTAAAAAACATGACCATATCGAGTTTGTTTTAGAGTCTGGAAAAGCGCTTAGGCTAAATGATGCGCGCCGCTTTGGGGCATGTTTATGGCAAGCACCTGGCGAATGCCATGCTTTACTGACCAAGCTAGGCCCAGAACCTCTTACTGATGATTTTTTTGCTGAGCGTGTTTACGAGCAATCAAGAAACAAGAAAGTACCGGTTAAGCAATTTATTATGGATAATGCCGTGGTTGTTGGTGTGGGGAATATCTACGCCAATGAGTCGCTATTTAAAGCGGGGATCCACCCCAAACGTGAAGCGGGAAAGGTATCCTTAAAACGTTATCAACAATTAGTGCCTATAATTAAAGACACACTAGCTGCGGCGATTACTCAAGGCGGCACGACGTTAAAAGATTTTGCGCAAAGTGATGGTAAACCGGGTTATTTTGCTCAGCAATTATTGGTGTATGGCCGCAAAGGTGAGCCGTGCGTTACCTGTAAAGAGCCGTTAAAAGAAATTAGATTAGGCCAAAGAAGTACCGTGTTTTGTGCAAATTGCCAAAAATAAGCGTGTATTAATAAGGCAGTAAAAAGCACGCCCGTTGGCGTAATGCCAGTCAGTTAAGAGCTGACTGGCATTTTCTTTTGTAAGGATACTTATTTGGTTTCCTTCTTATCACCCTTGGATAATGCCTGTCTGGTAGCCTATCGGGTAAGATAAACAACCTAAGTGTTTTCAGTAACTCATCATAATGAACAGGTAACTTACTTGCACTATGTATTGGCGTAAACATGAAGAAAGCGATTACCTGCCGCATAGATTGGCTAAAGCTTAATTGAGTAGGCAAGATATCTTCTTCTTTAGTTGCATCAAGCATGATTATACGTATTAAGTTGTAAGCGAGTA
>NZ_LYPI01000022.1:0-90212 GCF_001938575.1 Pseudoalteromonas sp. PAB 2.2 | reverse complement strand
CAACTAAAGTTCGCCAATGAGCAGCCAGACTCTCCAAGTTGTGAACAACTGTTATCTCCCAAAGCATGGAAGCTATTATGGTTAAAGAGAATAAAAACACCATTGCCTTCAACCGCTCCAAATATGTCATGGGCGTATCAAGAACTGGCAAAGCTAGGAGGCTGGAAAGATACCAAGCGCACAGGGCGTGCATCTGTCAACGTGTTATGGCAAGGATGGTTTAAACTTCAAACCATCCTTGAAGGCTATGAATTAGCAATGTCTCTCGGTGAAAAGTTGTGATCAAGAGACAGCTCACTGAGTGGCTTTTTTATAACTTCCCTCTCTAACCGCCACTAAGTAAATTATTTGTTAATTTATTTCACCAAAACCTTTACAAAAATAATAATATAATAAAGTATTATAAATAGTTTGATTCCTTCAAACTAATCCAAGGATCAGAACACACCAAGAAAAGCTCAAAAACAATGATTTGGAGACACAATGATACTTTCTAAAAATACAGTCGGCGTTATCGGATTAGCCGCCAGTTTGCTGTTACCGAGTGCCTATGCCATTGATAACGGCGTCTATACGATTAAATCGAAATACAGTGAAAAACTTGTCGAAGTTGCTAACGCCCAAACCAATGATGGCGCAAACGTGAGTCAATGGGGGAATACGAACCACGATACACAGCGCTGGCTAATTACCAACATTGGCGGCAGTAATTATTCGGTCATTAACTTGAACAGTGGTAAAGCTCTCGAAGTATTTGATTTCTCGACTGACGATGGAGGCAACGTTGTACAATATGAGTATGCAAACATTGCCAGTCAGCACTGGCAAATCAATGAAGAAGGCAGTGGCTATTATAGCTTTATCAATGATCACAGCGGTAAAGCACTCGACTTATATGAATTTAATGGTAATGATGGCGCGAATATTAGTCAGTGGAGCTACAATGGCAGTGATGCTCAGCAATGGCAACTTACTAAACTCGCCAATGTAGAATCCACTCCTTTTGACCCATCGACCACCAATGGTGCAGCCAATCACTGGCCATTAACAGGCAGTTTAGTGACCCATGATCCGACTATTGGTTACGAAAATGGCACATGGTGGATTTTTCAAACAGGTCCCGGTATTTACGGCAAATACTCAAGTGATGGCGTAGATTGGAATGATGCTTTACCTGTTTTTCCAAACGGACTTGCTTGGTGGGGCAACTATGTACCTGATCATGATGGAATAGATGTGTGGGCGCCTGAATTAAAACGATACAATAATCGCAGTTGGTTATACTACGCTATTTAGACATTTGGTTCACGAGTCAGTGCCATCGGTTTAGCATCAGCCAGTAGCGTGGCCGCAGGCAATTGGCGTGATGATGGCTTAGTGATCAACACCACAAATAGCAATAATTACAACGCGATTGATCCCGATTTAATCGTGGCTAAAGATGGTGCGCCTTGGCTTACATTTGGCTCATGGAATTCAGGGATCAAGCTTACGCGCATTAACCCAATGACCATGAAACCCTTTGGCGAAATTTACTCATTAGCGAGTCGCTCTGGTGGTATTGAAGCCCCTACTATTATCTATCGCCAAGGTTACTACTACTTATTCGTTTCTATGGGTAAGTGTTGTGAAGGTACTAACAGTACCTATCGAATTGCATACGGCCGTTCAACTGATATCCGTGGCCCTTACCTTGATAAAAATGGTAACAACATGCTATCAGGGGGCGGTAGTATCCTTGATGCAGGTAACAGCCAGTGGGTCGGTCCAGGTGGACAAGATATCCTTAATACCGATGTGATTGTGCGCCATGCATATGATGCGGGTGACAATGGCAGACCAAAGCTGCTTATTAGCACACTTAATTGGGATGCGAATGGGTGGCCTAAATACTAGCTTTCTTTCATGAAGCGCGTGCAAACGCGCTTTTTAGAACCTTTCAAAAATACTGCGAATAAAGTCAGAGTTTAAAATTTGTGTGACAACGCCACTACCCCACACATATGCTCGCTGTAGCGGGTATCCTTTAAAAATCCAGCGTTTACGAACATGATTAAAGTCATGCAAATACGCCGCTTTTGCTTGCGGTAATGAGTCGTTTGCTAGTTTTTGCCATGCTTTATAAACCCCACTCATATCAGCCCCTCGCATAAAGCGCTGCAACCAACGCGGAAAACGAGCAAACCGAATTGCTGACTGAAAATCAATGATATAGGGCTTACCATCTTGTGAACAAATCACATTACCCAGATTACGCAGGTCTAAGTGCACCACACCGTGGCGATGCATTTTTGCGACTAAACGCTCAAACTCTTTAAAAAAGTCGCGCGGTAATTGCTGCTGTTGCAATGCAAGCTCCCTTAGTGGTGTACCTTCAATAAAATCATAGGCAATGGCAATAGGCGATAAACGACAAAAGTGGTCTACCACACCGTCAACACCTTTAAGCCGTGACAATCCCTTGTACTCTTGATTTATAAACAGTGGAGCAATGGTTTTTCTAACCCACCACGGGCTATGCTGAAAATCTTTAATGATTAAATCGTGTTGTGCGTCTTTATAACGATACACAATTGCATTGGCAAAGCGCCCTGTATGCAATACAGACAAGCCTTCACGACTAAATTGATGTGATGGAAACTGAGCTTGAAGCTGAGCGAGTAACGATGATTCAAACATAACAACCCGGTATTTATTAAATTAAATGCCTAGGCAACTATATTATCAAAACGACACGGCAGCGACAATGTACCGCTTAGAGAAATTTATGCTTTTAAATTATGAATCGCTCTAAAGAGTAAGCTGGCAAGTTGGTTTTTCTCATCCTCAGAAAAGCCCGCTAATGCCTCACGGTAAATATCATTAACGGTGGGCAGTATCTCAGGATAAAGCTGTTTGCCCTTTTCTGTAAGGCATAAAATGGTTGAACGGCGATCTTCTATTGACTGCTGTTTAGCCACTAACCCTTTATCTTCTAAACGGCTTAATAGGCGACTCATGGCACCACGGTCATACACCATGTGCTCGCACAGTTCAGCCAACGTTGTTACTTTTCCTCGAGCAAGCAGTACCACCACAATGTATTGTGCCGAAGTCAGTTCTTTACTTTTTAGAGCACAGTCTAGGTGAGTCACTAAATTAGAGCGCAAATACGACACCAATCGCCCGAGATCTTGAACGGGATCTAAGTCTTCAATACGGCATTGCCCAATAGATACAGGTTCTTTCATAGTTCCTCACCGCAGTTAATCGTCATTCATAGACCGTTAACCACTAAAATAATTCAATCTGAGTTCATTGCTTCAACGCCTATGATTAGTGTAGCGTAGGTAAGCGTACAAATTTCAGAGGGCGTTATGCTAAGTAAACAACATATTATCAAGTATTTAAGCCTCATAGTACTGTTACTACTGTGTTGGTTAGAACAGTTTCAGCAGTATATTATGAGCTTTATTGACAGCGCCCTGCTGCAATCGACTCTTGTGTATGCGTCTTCACGTACCGTCAATGCGGCAATTTCTTTATTACAATCCGCCGAAGTCGGTATTGGTATAGCCAGTATTCAACCAGCTCAGCTACTTGACCCCGTCAACGATTTAGCGGAGTACATGTCGGATGCGATGCGTCTTGCCATTGGCTCACTATTTTTACAGCGAATTTTATACACGATTTCATCCGGCATCATATTTAGCAGTGTTTTTACAGTATCAGTAATTGCATACCTTATTTGTGAGTGGCGTGATTTTTACCCAACGCTTCGCCATAAATTAATGGCGAGCCTGATCCTTATTCGCTTTTTAGTTCCTGCGGTGGTGCTAACGACGGGGTTGGTAAGCCAAGTATTTTTAGACGAGCAAATAAACCAACAAAGTGAGCAAGTCAGCGAAAAAGTGGCTACCGTAAATAATAATGCCAGCACAACGTCGGCACTGTCAGCAAAGCTAAAAGCCGAAGTCGACAGTCAAAAACAGACCCTCTTCGACAAGCTATCGTTACTTAATGATCAGCAAATTAAAAACCACCAGCAAGCGACCGAGCTCAAACTACAAATGGCTGAACTCGACAAAAAAATAGAAGCGATTCAAGCCACTCGCAGTTTATCTGAGGTAATCACTTTTAAAGAACTAGCCAAAGCAAAACCATTACTCGATCAAAAGCAGCAACTCACCGCCAAGTTTAATGCTGTGCTTGAACAACAAATGGCGCTTAATCAAGAAAAAGACGCCTTAAACGAGCAACTTGACACCCTGAATGCGTCGCTTAACCACGATTCATCATCACAAGTGAGTAAAATTATCGACACCGTCACCTCGGGCATTAGTAATATGGTGGCCACCGTTGAAGACTTGTTTATCGACTTTTTAAATATTTTGTCGTTGCTTATTTTAAAGCTGCTATTAATGCCTTTAATATTCTTATACTTGTTCAATAAAGCATTCAACGCTATTTGGCAGCGCCGTTTTATCGATGTCATAAAGCAAACAAAAGAACAGGCTTTTAATCACTGATAATTAGTCTAAAGTTATAAACTGAATTCATTTTTAAAGGATATAAGTATGACTGAGCAACGCCACAACCACATTCCCCAAGAAGCCTTCGATTGGTACGACGAATATGCCCATGGCTTGATAGACCGTCGTACTTTTATGAAAAAACTCGGTGGTCTTGTTGCTCTTGGTTATTCGATGGCAGTATTAAGTAGTGCTCTACTGCCTAATTACGCCTTAGCAGAGCAAGTATCCTTTAACGACCCAGACATAAAAGCCAGCTATAAAACCTTCGACTCCTTTAAAGGGCATGGCGAGGGTAAAGGCTATTTAGTCGAACCGACAAATTTAACCTCTAAGCGCCCTATTGTACTCGTTATTCACGAAAATCGTGGGCTTAATCCTTATATTAAAGATGTCGCTCGCCGCCTTGCCAAAGCAGGATTTATTGCGTTTGCCCCAGATGCGTTGCACCCGTTAGGTGGCTACCCTGGTAACGATGATGAAGGCCGCGCAATGCAGCGTTCAATGGATAAAGAAAAAATTCAGCAAGACTTTGTCGCCGCAGCAGAGTACTTAAAACAACACCCAAACAGCAATGGCAAACTTGGCGCTGTGGGCTTTTGCTTTGGGGGTTATATGGTGAATTACTTAGCCGCCGTCGACAGCACGTTAATTAATGCAGGCGTGCCTTACTATGGTACTCCCGCGGTTAAAGAGCTTAGAAAAAACATCAAAGCACCGTTATTGGTACATTTAGCTGAATTCGATACACGTGTGAATGAGACTTGGCCAGATTATGAGGCTGATTTAAAAGCTCACCAAGTCCCCTACACGATGCATATGTACGAGAAAGCAAACCATGGTTTTCATAACGATTCAACATCACGCTATGATGAAAAGCAGGCAGAGCTTTCTTGGCAACGCACACTCGCATTTTTTAACGAGCAATTGATTTAAGCGGAGCAATTACATACACTCTCGAAAAAATTTAAAGGCTAATAAGTACATGGAATCAGAGGTTCGTTATCGCTTTGACTCTCAACAAACCGCTAACCGCTTTTTAAATAAACTCAGACACTGGTCTGTGGCTAATGTTAAAGCCAGCCTATGCCAAGGCGGTTTTGGCGTGAAGATTCGCTATGAAGCGGATAACTCAGGGTTTGATTATACCTTAGCCGAGCTTGATGACTTGGCCATGCAACACGAAGGCATAGAGTTTTAATTATCAGCATTAAAAACGGCTAACCTAGGTTAGCCGTTTTGATAAATAGAGGGGGTTCTTTTTACAGATCAAAACTGCGCGAAATAGACGCGACGATACGCTCATCGGCAGTATCCCAGTCTAGACTGGTGTTTTCACCTGCAAGCTCAAAGTCAAAACCTGCAAAACTAGTTTGGTACGCCAAACGATAATGGTTATAAGATTTATCGTTGCCATCCCACGCAAATTTATTACCATCTAACGAGTTAGAAATATCAAAGCTTGCACGTATCGCATGATTCGGCGCAATTTCAACCGTGTGGGCAATCATAGAAATCACATGGCCTGCATCGGTACCAAAATAATCCCATGCATACCAAAAGTTCAACTCTGTGAAACCTAAGCTGTTGGTATAACCAAATTTAGCGTAGGTTTCAAAGTAGTTACCATCGCTAGAATAATCTTCACCGTGGTACGAGTAATATGCAATACCATAATCAACACTGAGGGCCTCATTGAGCTCAACAAAATGACCTAAGTAAGCATCCCATTCAATGTCGGTGCCTTCACCAAAATCAACATTTGAGGCCCACGTACCGACATACATGCCTGAATCTGCAAAGGCATAATCTAGGCTACCCTGAATGGCAGGGTCGTTCATCGTTTGACTAACACCGTTAAAGGTATAGTCAGATGCAAGTGTAACGGTGGTAGATAAGTCAGCCATCGCTGATGTCGAAAGTAGTGCCAATGGCAACGCTATTGCTAATACTGTTTGTCTTGTTGTCATGTTGGTTTCCCTTAGCTAACTGTTTCTATTTTTGTAAAATCTAATTTGTTGTCTTTTGGCGAGCCTTCGATGTTTTTCACGGTTTTATATTTGCTGTAGCCAATAAACACGGCGCAGCCGAAAAATAACGCGATAACTAACGCACCAACCCATTGGATCTGTAAAAAGTCGAACTTAAACAGCAGAGTCAGTAATGAAAGCGCAACCACATTTAAGGCAATATAATTAAGTTTGCCTAAACGCTTCACCGTTAAGTTTAGATTATCTGTGTATAAACGGATCAAAGAATCGAGTGAGTTAATCACAAACACCACACCAACAAATACCATCGCTATGTTTTTAAGGCCCGCAGTGGCAATACCCGCTTCGTGGTACTGGTATAAAACACTAAACCAAATAGCGATAGGAATAGACGGAAAAATTAACATTGCAGCGAGTACTTGATAGGTTTTTAAACCACCTACAAAACGTGACGTAAATTGACCAATCATAATACTCCACGCAAACCACCAAAATAGATAAAAAGCATGGTAATCATTTAGGGGTAATACAAACTCATCGATGTTGCCAAAATAGCCACCTATTAACGCTAAGTTATCAACAAATGCTGATGTTTGCGCTTCAGAGCCAACAAAGGCACCGACCCACATAAACGCAATTAATGCGATAAACAACCATGTTGTAGAAATACTTAAAAAGCGCACATATTTAATATCAGTGCTCGAGTACACAGCAAAACAGATTGCTGCAAACACCAGTAAGTAGAAAGTCGGAATAATTGACTCACCATCACCTAATGAAGGTAAATACCACGGTAGGTTCGACAGTAGTAAAAATGCAGTAAATGCGCATGTACCAATAATAACGATGTTATTAATTAGTTTTACCCAAGCGATCTCAAAAAACTTCACTTTGGGTTCTATTACACAGAAATAAAAGCACGTAAGGAAATAAAATCCCCAGATCAAGAAGCCCCAAAAACCAAACTCAATGGCTAATGGATTGGCAAACGCATACTCTGGGCTTGCTTTTATGTCTGCATAACCTGCAAACTCTGTCAGTGGAAACATAATCAAGCCAACGTCTAGGCCTGATGTAAATAAAATTGCTATGAACGTAAATGTTCTCACCGGTGTGACACCTACACACCTTACAGTACCCCATTTAAATAAAATAACCGCAATTGCTAATAGGGTAAAAATGATGCCAGCACTAAGCCATAAGGTCATAGTTACCCCCCCAAAATAAGTAATAATACTTCATTGTTTCTCCCATTTTTTCCCTCGCATTAACGCATCACAAACAACTTATGATGCGCGCCACTGCAAGCCCCACAGCCGACACTGCGGGTGGCCTTATTAAATCTCCGAACTACGCTGCGTTGATTGCCATTGTTTTTCCATAGCAACATCTGCGCTTGATGCCGTTAATAAAGGCTTACCTAAAATTAGATCTGCCGCTTTTTCTGCCACCATAATGGTAGGCGCATTTAAATTTCCGTTTGGAACGGTTGGGAAGATAGACGAATCCACGACCCTTAAACCTTCAATGCCGTGTACTTGAGTTTGCGAGTTAACGACTGCCATCTCGTCTTCACCCATCTTGCACGAACACGAAGGATGATAAGCACTTTCGACCGCTTGACGAACAAATGCATCGATTTCTTCGTCGCTTTGCACATTTTTACCCGGTTGAATTTCATCATCGCGATACGCGTCAAAAGCGTTTTGTTCAATGATTTCACGGGTTAATCGAACACAAGCTCTAAAGCCTTCAATATCATCTTTGTGTTGTAAGTAATTAAATTGAATTTTGGGTGCAATGCTAGGATCAGCCGACTTAATGGTTACTTCACCACGGCTTTTTGGTTTGTTATGACCAACATGTACTTGGAAGCCATGCCCATCAAAGGCACTTTTACCATCGTAGCGAATCGCTGCTGGTAAAAAGTGATATTGAATATCCGGCCATTCAACACCCGGTTTTGAGCGAATAAACGCACACGATTCAAAGTGGTTCGTCGCCCCTAAACCTGAGCGGTTTAATAACCAACGCGCCCCAATTAAGCCTTTCGAAATAAGCCCTAACTTGCCATTTAAAGTAATTGGCTGCTTACACTTATATTGAAAGTAAAACTCCAAATGATCTTGTAAGTTTTTGCCCACACCTGGTAAGTGGTGTTTAACCTCTACACCCGCTTTAGCGAGTGCCTCTTTATCGCCAATACCAGACAACTGAAGAATATGCGGCGAGCCAATTGGACCGGCACTTAAAATAACGTCTTTTGTGGCAAACGCTTGCTGTCTAGTACCCGATAAAGAAAATTCAACACCCGTTGCTTTTTTACCTTCAAGCAATACTTTTTCAGCTAATGCGCCGGTTACCACGGTTAAGTTTTTACGTGACTTAACGGGGTCTAAATACTCGCGACTTGCCGAACTGCGCACACCATTTTTCACAGTCATGTGCATTGGCCCAAAACCTTCTTGCTGTGCACCGTTATAATCATCGGTGTGAGCATACCCTGCTTGTTGGCCCGCTTTGATAAACGCTTTGTATAAAGGGTTCGCCATTTCATTACCGTTATTAACCCCTAATGGGCCGTTATCACCACGGTAACTATCTCCCCCTAAATAAAACGATTCAGCGCGTTTAAAGTAAGGCAAACAGGCTTGGTAATCCCAACCTTCAGCGCCATGCTGCTGCCACTCATCAAAATCTTTTGCATGGCCTCGGACATACACCATGCCGTTAATAGATGACGAACCACCTAAAACTTTCCCGCGAGGACAGTGCATTTGGCGGTTATCTAAATAAGGCTCTGGCTCAGTGTGAAACTGCCATGCATATTTATCAGTATTCATTGGAATTGACAGCGCTGTAGGCATCTTAATAAAGATGCTTTTATCGCTACCACCCGTTTCAAGTAATAACACCTTGTTTGAAGGGTCTGCTGATAGTCGGTTAGCCAACACGGAGCCTGCTGAGCCTGCACCGACTATGATGTAATCATAGTTCTGTGTACTCATTAAAATGGACTCTCTATATTGCTCATACCCACGTAAATCGATTTTGTTTGGGTGTAGTGTTCAAGTGTTTCAATGCCGTTTTCGCGACCAATGCCCGATTGCTTATAACCGCCTACAGGCATTTCTGCTGGTGAGTTACCATAGCTATTAATCCAACAAATACCCGCTTGTAATTGGTGAATAACACGGTGGGCACGTTGAATATCTTTCGTAAACACGCCCGCAGCTAAACCGAGGTGAGTATCGTTCGCACGGCGAATCACATCGTCTTCGTCATCAAAGACTAATACGCTCATTACCGGACCAAAGATTTCTTCTTTAACAATGGTCATGTCGTCTTTACAATCAACGAAAATGGTCGGTTCTACAAAATAGCCGTTCGGTGCTGAGGCAGGTGATAAAGCCTTACCACCGGTTAATAACGTCGCCCCTTCTGAAATACCTTTATCGATATAGCTAAGCACCAACTCTTGGTGTTTTTTAGAGATCAGCGCCCCTAAATTCACCTCAGGATCCATTGGGTCGCCAGCAATAATATTTTGCTCAGTGCGTGTTTTCAGCTCATCAATAAACTGCTGATACACATTTTTGTGCACATAAATTCGTGTACAGTTAGTACAAACTTCGCCTTGAGTATAAAAGTTACCTAGCATTGCGGCACTTACCGCTTGTGAAACATCGGCATCATCAAACACTAACAGCGGTGACTTACCGCCAAGCTCCATGGTCACGTCTTTTAGTGAACCCGCAGCACTTGCCATCACTTTTTTACCTGTGCCTACTTCACCCGTAAACGACACTTTTTCGATGTCTGGGTTTGCTGTTAGCCATTGACCTACTTCACCAGCCCCTTGTACAACATTGAATACACCTGCTGGTACACCTGCTTCGATAAATATTTCAGCAAGTTTAATGGCACCCAGTGGGGTTTCTTCTGATGGTTTAAAAATCACCGCATTACCTGCAGCGAGTGCGGGGCCTGATTTCCAACACGCAATTTGCAGTGGGTAGTTCCATGCGCCAATGCCCGCACAAATACCTAAAGGTTCTTTACGCGTGTAATAAAAGTCATTACCGACCATTTGCTGCTGACCTACTTGAGCAGGCGCAAGACCAGCAAAATACTCAATCACGTCTGCGCCAGTTTCTACATCAACACACTCAGCTTCTTGCCATGGTTTACCCGTATCAAGCACTTCAACTTTTGCTAGTTCATCATTACGTTCACGCAAAATAGACACCGCTTTTAATAAAATGCGACTACGCTCAATCGGGGTCATTGCAGACCAAGCAGCAAAGCCTTGCTTCGCACTTTCAATAGCGGCGTTTTGAATAAACTCATCGGCCACTTCAACGTGATAAATCACCTCGTCTGTCGCTGGGTTCTTTACCGCAAAGGTATCGCCACTTTGATTCTTCAAAAAGTGGCCATTTATAAAATTTTCGTAAACAGGTGTGGTCATTTTAGGCTCCATACTGTTTTATTAGTGAACGAATGTAGTCTTTTACTAATTGCTCACAATGTTCAAATTGATCTTGGTCTGACTTACTTAATACGGCTCTTAACCATAAACCATCGATCATGGCTGCACTTAACTCAGCAGCTAAATTAGCATCGCTATCGCTCATTAACTGTTTGAATGAGCTCAATAAATTACTAAACAAACGTTTACTATTAACGTTTTGTAAGCGATGCAATTGAGCGTCGTGCATTGAATGCGCCCAAAAGCTCAACCAGGTTTTGGTGTTATTGCTTTGCTGCTGAGTACGCGAAAAGTTTGCTTCAACGATAAACATCAGTCGTTGCTCAGGGCTGGTTTGTTGCGTTACTCGATTCAATAAAGCACTCTTTAAGCTCGACAATAAATAACGCACAGTGGCTTCAATCAAGCCCTGCTTACCACCAAAATAATGACTGATAATGCCCGACGATAAGCCGGCCTTTTTACTAATGCTATTTATGGTGGTGCCTTGCAAACCAAGCTCTGCAACCGACTCAATTGTGGCGTCAATTAACTGCTGACGGCGAACAGGTTCCATTCCAACTTTCGGCATAATTTTTTATTGATTGAACGTTCAATTAAAATAAATGGTAAGGTAATCAATTTGCCAATTCAAGGTTGACAAATTGTAAACACCCGAAAACCGATCCACTAAAGTTTAGCTAAGCCTCTGTTATTCAGTTTATTATTCGAGATATAAAAAAGTTTTAAATTTATGCAAAATAAAGTCTAAAAAGTATGAATTTAGGCAAATAAGTAGGAAACGGAGGTTATTTTTTGCGGGCTGTTTTTATTAAAAAAGCGCTTATTCAAGCGCTCACGATACGTTAAAAGTACAGCTAAGATCATTCATGGTATTTTCGAATAACGGCTACCTTGCCATTTTCTATTTCGAGTACATCCATGATGGTTTGCGTGTACTCAATGGCTTGCTGATTTTGCGGGTGGATACCTTTTGCGTGATGGGTGTAACGCAACGCAATGGCTGAGTCATTAAAAATGAAGGTATCTAGTAAGTTGGCTTGATATTCAGTGTGTGCACCAAGGTAAAAAGTCATCCCTTTGCGCATCATCGCTTTACCATCTGGCTCTCTTGAATCATCAGTTTGATAAGGTAAATGTTGGTTTGCTACATCGTCTGTTAATAAAGCTAAAAAGGCCTCTAATTCTTTTTTAGTGGCGTTAGGCGCTTGCGTTGCGACCATGGTATTAAAGTATTGCTGTGCCAGCGCTGCGAGCTCCGGGTTAGCTTGCTTTGCTTGGCTGCTAAATGCGCTAAGCAGGCAAATAGCTAAAAAATAAAGATGCTTCATTGTTATTCCTTGTTCGTTATTCTATTAATCTTAAACCTAAAATAACGACAAAGACTGTAATTAGCAATTACTTAGTTAAAGACACTGCGGCTGAGTATTAAAATAACCACATTATATTTAAAGCATTTAAAACAGTAAGCTCGTCAACCAATAGCTCAGCACCACAAAACTAATGTTGGCGAGCGCCCTTACCCACCAGGGGGCAAAGCTAAACTGTAATTGACTAAATTGAGTAATAAGCACCACCACAGCCATGACACTAAACCAGGGAGTAAAAAAGAACACCGGTTTTAACTTTACTATACTCACCGCTAAATCATGTAAAGCGCCGCTAACGGCAAAGGTTACCAGTACAGCACACCAAACTGGCAGCACCTCATTACTGGGTTTCATCACGTAGCGCGATAAGTAGTAGCTCCAAATGGGATTCCAATAACGCCAAAATAAATAAAACGAACTTGCACCTAACGAACGACTCAGCATATTACGCATCGAGTCTTTATGCCCCAGCGGCACACCGGTGCGTTTTTTAACGTATTGAGCTAGGGTTATAGGCGTAGACACTGGCATTCTCTTTTGCTATTGACCTTATCAGACTACTAAAGAGACAGTAAAAACGAAACCTATACAATGCAGGAAATTGTAACGGGTTATGACCATGGCAAACTTAATTAGATGGGTCACTATAAAGCCCCGCTACTCGCTTGGCTTGCTATTTACTTCACATTTTACTTTTTACTTTATTTGTTGCTTGGCTCGTAGCTGGGTTGTCTGGCCAAAAGTGTTTTGGGTAACGCCCTTTCATCTCTTTTTGTACGTCGCGGTAACTGGTTTGCCAAAAATTCGCTAAATCTTGAGTAAGCTGCAGAGGCCGTTTTGCAGGTGATAAAAGCTCCATTAATAACGGTAACTTACCTTGTGCAAGCAAAGGTGTGCTGGTCATGCCATACACTTCTTGCATACGCACACTCAGCTTTGCAGGGCCATCGAGCTGGTAGGTAATTCTTACATTAGAGCCACTTGGCACAGTTAAACGCAATGGCAGTAACTCATTTAATGCACTTTGTTGCTGCCAATCAAAACAATTTTTTAGTGCTTCGCCGTAATTAAACTTTTTTAACTGCTCAAGATTTTTAATATCACTCAGGTAAGGCGCTAACCATTGGCTATGTGCACGTAGTTCGTCTCGATTAATGGTCGGAAATGACTCTGGCAACAGCGTGCTTGCCAAACTCATACGAGTGAGTAACTGTTCATTGTCAGTTTGCTCATTAAATAACTGAAAACCATGCTTGCTAAATAAGTTTAACCACGCTTGAGTGCGCTGAGCTTTATCAAGCGGCTGTTTACTTGGCTGACTTGATACTGTGATAGCCCCTAGTTTTACTTCATCTTGATGGATGAAACGTCCTGTTTTTTCGTCGTATTCACATCGCGTCTGCGATGTGAATAAATGGCCGAGTTCATCTTCAAGTTCACTGGGCACAAACGCCACGCCAGCAAATACGCGACTCCCTTTATGGCCGCCCATGCTGGCAATGGCAATGTAGTCATCGTTATGCCAAAACTCTTCACTTAAATCAGCACCTGCGCCATTAGCAAGTAAGTAACCATTACCGCGTTTTTTCGCCAATCGGTCAGGAAATGCAAACGCCACCAGCAAGGCAAGGTATTGCGTTTTAAGCTCAAAGGCTGCTTTCAATTGCAAACGTGATAACCAATAATTTAATTGCTGTTTAAACACGGGATGCGGCTTTGTATGCTGGCTATGCAGCGCCAAATTAAGATCGGCAGGCATCGTTATGCGGCTTTCGAGTAAGGCGATTAAATACGCCGCTAGCTCATATATGCCTGGCATCGTTACTTGTAATTTTTGTGCTTTAATCAGCATATGTGACAACCGAATATCGGCACCAAAGCTGAGCATTTGACTGCCAAGCGGTGTCAGCTTGTCATTTTCATCTATGGCTTCCAGCATTTTCAACAGCGCTGTTGCTTGCTTAATTTGTTGCGTGCTTGGTACATCAAGCAGGCTTAGCTCTTCAAGTGAAGCGCCCCATTGCTTTGCCTCAAGTAATAACTGGCTAATATCACTGGTGAGAATTTCAGGTGCGTCGTGATTATTGCGACGCTCAAAGGTTTGCTTACTCCCTAAGCGATACACCACGCCCGGTTCAATACGCCCTGCGCGACCGGCTCGCTGCACCGCCGATGAGCGCGAAATATTTTGCGTTATAAGCTCTGTAACACCGGTTTTTAAATTAAAGCTGGCTGCACGGCGCTTACCACTGTCAATTACAATACGTATACCTTCGATGGTTAAACTGGTTTCAGCTACATTGGTGGTCAACACAACTTTACGCTTCCCTTTCGTTGTAGGGGCGATTGCAGCTTGTTGTTCTGCTTTGTTTTGTTCACCAAATAAAGTAAACACCTCGCACTGATCTGCAAGGTCGCTTAGTGCTTGCTGCACCCGTAATATTTCGCGCTGTCCGGGTAAAAAAACTAATGCGCTGCCAGCTTGCTCATTGAGCGCTTGTTTAATAATTGCGAGTATATCATCGAGCCATCGGCTTTCGTCTTTGAGTGGAATATACACTTCATCAATCGGGTAACTTCGCCCTTCAGAGGATATTATTGGGCAGTCAAAAAACTCACTGTACCGCTCACCGTCTAAGGTGGCCGACATCAGTAATATTGTTAAGTCGTCTCTCAATGCCGCTTGCGTTTCAAGGGCAAAGGCAAGCGCGGTATCTGCAGCAATTGAACGCTCATGAAACTCATCAAAAATAAGTAAATCAACGCCACTTAGCTCAGGATCGTTTTGCAGCATACGGGTCAGCATACCTTCGGTGACAATCTCAAGCCGAGTGGCGGGGCTCACTTTTGACTCCCCTCGAATACGCAAACCGACACTTTCACCGACTTTTTCGTTTTGTTGGCTCGCCAAATACTGGGCAATATTACGTGCAGCCAGACGTCTTGGCTCTAACATGACAATGTGTTTAAAGTGCCCTTCACGCATTAATGTGAGTGGCAGCCATGTTGATTTACCTGCGCCCGGTGGTGCTTGTAATAAGGCCATAGGGTTATTTTTTATTGTTGTTAGCAGGGATTGATAAATATCTTCAACTGGCAGCACGTCTGGCATCTCTTACTTTCTTTTTGCCCATTGTATCAAAAAACAATGAACAGCCTCTCATTGAATGAAAGAATTACAAGGTTTTCCTTAAAACCCAGTACATATTGCAGGCATGTAACACTCTATGTCTAATCATAATAATAAAAACGATGTAATTCAGTTGGTTATATATAAACCATGAATGGCATAACGATTGCTCTTATTAAAGTGAATGTTTAACAAAGTAAGGAGATTATGATGAACAGCGATCGTTTAGAAGGCAATTGGAAAGAGTTAAAAGGTAAAGCACAACGTAAATGGGGTGAACTTACCGATGGCGATTTAGATAAAATTGAAGGTAGCCGTAAAGAGCTTGTTGGTAAAATCCAACAAAAATACGGCAAATCGAAAGAAGAAGCTGAGAGCGAAGTTAGTGACTTTGAAAATAGTCACTAATGTTGCACATAAAAAGACCCCCAGTAATTGGAGTGTCCAACTATTGGGGGTCACTTCATTTTGGCGGTTTTTTATTACCTAAGCAGGTGAATGTGTTTTACTATCTAGCTCAGCAACGGTTTGGTTTTTACCGTGTGATTTAGCAAGGTATAAACACTTATCTGCCACACTTAAACAGTGATCAATGCTCTCGTTAGAAGCCCGCTGATGAAGCCCTATGCTCAGCGTCACTTTAAAATTATGAACCCCTTGTTGAAATGCATGTTGCGCCAATTGCTGGTGAATGTTTTCAGCTAATTGTCTTGCTCTACGCTCATGTCCTTGCGGGGTCACAATAAGGAACTCTTCTCCGCCCCAGCGAGCAACAATGTCTTCTTCGCCACTCACACTTTTGAGGATTGAAGCAATGAAAGTGAGCACATCATCACCAATTTGATGACCATAGGTGTCATTCACTTGTTTAAAGTTATCTACATCAATCAGCAAAAAGACAGCCCCTTCGTTAAAACGCGCATCTTGCAAGCATTCCGTAGCATAACGGCGATTAAACAAATCGGTCATGGCATCAATACGGGCTAATTTTTGATTTATTTTTAGTTGCTCAATAAGCTCTCGACTGTACTTATTACGGTAATACTCGTAGAAACCACCAAGAATACAAAGAATCGAAAAACACAGCATGACACGGGTCGTAAAATAATGATTCGGATAGCTGTAATACCCAAGCTTATCGGTGAAGTAAAACAGCACTGAAATCACAATAGCCAGTATGATTAAGTCAAATGCGCCGCGTTTTAAACCTCGTATAAAAAAGGTAACAGGCGATACAATAAATAACCACAAAGGCCCAGTTCCATTATTACCACCAGACACTATCAAAAAGCACATCATCGAGTACAAGGCATAAAGCATTAACACAGCAATAGTTCGGTCGCGATTTTTAAGGACAAAGGGCGATACAAAAACAAAGCCGCCAATAACCAGTAAAAAACTGAGCGTTATGTAGCCATCTTGGTAGCTTGTAACCGACATTACAAAAGAAGTAATGGCACCAATAAATGCAAATACGCGTAAAAATAGGGCTTTATCTTTGTCACTTGCGCTGCTTGAATCAATCACACCTTTACCCTAATTTCCTTGCTTTACACTAATAACTTTAACACAAATATTTAAATTTGAAGGATATTGGCCTCATTTCACATGCTAAATGCTGATTAAAAGGAAGAAAGTATGATTTTAAAGCGCGTTTTAACGGAGGTAGAAATGCAATTTACCTTAAATAAAAACAAAAAAGCACCGTAAGTTAAGTACTTACGGTGCTTTTGAATAGCACGTTATTGCTTTTTACTCTGGCTCATAGCCTAAATTAGGCGATAACCAGCGCTCTGCTTCTTCAAGCGTCATGTTGGTGCGCTTAGCGTAGTCTTCAACCTGATCTTTTTGAATCTGCGCCACGGCATAGTATTTAGAATCCGGGTGAGAAAAATACCAACCAGACACCGCCGCTCCCGGCCACATTGCGTAAGAGCTCGTCAACTTCATACCTATGCGATTTTCAGTATCGAGTAGCTGCCAGATTTTCTTTTTCTCTGTGTGCTCAGGGCACGCAGGGTAACCCGGTGCAGGACGAATACCTTGGTAATTTTCGCGAATAAGCTCATCATTCGATAAGTTTTCATCGCTTGCATAGCCCCAATACTCTTTACGTACCTGCTCATGCAAATACTCCGCAAAAGCCTCTGCTAAACGGTCTGCAACGGCTTTAACCATAATTTTGTTATAGTCATCTTGTTTCGCATCGAAGGCATCAGCAAGGTCGTCTTCTTCAAGCCCTCCGGTTACGGCAAAGGCACCAAAGTAGTCGGGGGTTCCTTTAGGTGCGATGTAATCCGCTAAACAATAATTCGCAAAATCGGTTTTTTCTGTTTGCTGACGCAGATGGCACGAGGTTGTTAACACGTCTGTACGCGTTTCATCGGTGTAAATTTCAATGTCATCACCCACTCGGTTTGCCGGGAATAAACCTATCACGCCCAGTGGTTGTAGCGCACCTGACTGTTCTAAATCGTCGAGCATCGCATTGGCATCAGCAAATAAGCTTTGCGCTTGCTCACCCACAATTTCATCGTTAAGAATACGCGGATACTTCCCTGCGATTGACCATGTCATGAAATACGGTGTCCAATCGATGTACTGTCTTAACGTGGCAATCGACACATTTTTAAACTCTGTCACTCCGAGCTTTTTAGGCACGGGTGGGGTGTAGTTATCCCAGTCAAGTTGTGCGGCATTATCGCGAGCACGTTGAATGGTGACAGGCTTCGAGCGTGGTTTTTTACGCGATTGCTGTTCACGTACTTTTTCGTACTCCGCTTTGGTTTTTTCTAAAAACGCAGGTTTTAACTCTTTAGACAATAGGTTAGAGACCACACCAACAGCACGACTGGCATTATTTACATACACCACACCTTTATCGTACTGTGGCTCAATTTTCACTGCGGTATGGGCTTTCGAGGTAGTTGCACCCCCAATTAATAAGGGTAAGTCGAAACCACGACGAGTCATTTCTTTAGCAACATGCACCATTTCATCTAATGAGGGCGTAATAAGGCCTGATAAACCGATAATATCGGCTTTTTCGTCAATCGCGGTTTGTAGAATTTTTTCCGCAGGCACCATCACACCTAAATCGATCACGTCGTAGTTATTACATTGCAGCACTACGCCAACAATGTTTTTACCAATATCATGTACATCCCCTTTAACGGTCGCCATAACCACTTTACCGTTCGTGGCACCTTCTTCTTTTTCTGCTTCGATAAAGGGGTCTAGGTAAGCCACTGCGCGTTTCATTACGCGCGCCGATTTAACCACCTGCGGTAAGAACATTTTACCTGCACCAAATAAATCACCCACTACATTCATGCCATCCATCAGCGGGCCTTCAATCACATGAATAGGCTTATCAGCTGCAGCTCGGCACTCTTCAGTGTCTTCGTCGATATACTCAGTAATACCTTTTACAAGCGCATGTTCTAGGCGCTTTTCAACGGGCCATGTACGCCACTCTAAATCTTCAACTCGCTCAGCTTGCGCCATCCCTGAGTATTTTGGAGCCAGCTCTACAAGGCGCTCACCCGCACCGGGGTCGGTATTCAGTATAACGTCTTCAACGGCTTTTCTAAGCTCAGCCGGAATATCGTCATACACAGCCAACTGGCCTGCATTCACAATCCCCATATCCATGCCCGCTTTAATGGCATGGTATAAAAATACTGAGTGGATCGCTTCACGTACGGGGTTGTTACCACGAAACGAGAACGACACGTTTGACACCCCGCCCGACACTTTACAGTACGGTAGGTTTTGCTTTATTCGGCGCGTGCCTTCAATAAATTCAACAGCATAGTTGTCGTGCTCTTCAATCCCGGTTGCTACTGCAAATATATTCGGATCGAAGATAATGTCTTCCGGTGGAAAACCAATCTCGTCCACTAGAATACGGTAACTCCGCTCACAAATTTCAAATTTACGATCCGCGGTTTCTGCTTGTCCGTCGGTGTCAAACGCCATGACGACTGCGGCAGCACCAAAACGTTTAATTAACTTTGCCTGACGAATAAAGGGCTCTTCACCTTCTTTCAGTGAAATTGAGTTTACAATCGCCTTGCCTTGAATGCATTTTAAGCCGGCTTCAATGACTTCCCATTTTGATGAGTCGATCATGATCGGTACTTTAGAAATATCTGGCTCAGAGGCAATCAAGTTCAGAAACTTCACCATCGCGGCTTTTGAATCCAACATGGCTTCATCCATGTTGATATCAATGATCTGTGCACCATTTTCGACTTGTTCACGGGCAACATTAAGGGCGGTTTCGTAATCTTCTTCCATGATCAATCGCTTGAACATGGCTGAACCGGTCACATTGGTACGTTCGCCGACGTTAGTAAATACTGCTATTTGTTGTGTCATTTCGGCTACCTTAGTTTAAGTTACACGCTTCAAGGCCCGATAAGCGCATACGCACTTCAAGCTCAGGCAATGGACGAGGCTTAACTCCTGCAAGGCCTTTGGCAAAGGCTTTAATGTGTGCAGGGGTTGTACCACAGCAACCACCCACAATATTAATAAAGCCTGACTTGCCCCAATCGATTATTTCTTCTGCCATTTCAGGTGCTTCTAAATCGTACTCACCAAACTCATTGGGTAAACCTGCATTAGGGTGAACCGAGGTAAAAGTTTCACAAACGCGTGATAACTCTTCGACATATTGGCGTAATAAATCCGGACCCAGTGCGCAGTTAAGACCAATAGATAACGGCTTAATATGACGAATCGAATTATAAAAAGCTTCGGTCGTTTGCCCCGATAAAGTTCGCCCTGAGGCATCAGTAATGGTGCCTGAGATCATGACAGGCAACGTGCGTCCTGCTTGCTCAAAGGCTTCTTCTACTGCGAACGAGGCCGCTTTTGCATTTAAGGTATCGAATATGGTCTCGATTAAGATTAAATCAACTCCCCCTTCCATCAGTGCCAAGGTTGATTCAACGTATGCTGTCACCAACTTATCAAAGCTAATGTTACGATAACCGGGGTCATTGACATCAGGCGAAATAGAACAAGTTTTTGACGTTGGCCCTAATACCCCCGCCACATAACGAGGTTTACTTGGATCTTTTGCTTCAAATTCATCGCAGACACTGCGAGCAAGCTTGGCTGATTCTAGGTTGATCTCACGGCTTAAATTCGCCATCTCGTAATCTTCCATCGAAATAGTGGTGGCATTAAACGTATTGGTTTCGATAATGTCGGCACCTGCATTAAGGTATGCGCGGTGAATATCAGCAATAATCTTTGGCTGAGTAAGGCTTAATAAATCATTATTGCCTTTAATAAGGACATGCCAGTCTTTAAAACGCTCACTGCGATAGTCTTGTTCTTCTAATTTATGTTCTTGGATCATGGTGCCCATCGCGCCATCGAGGATCAAAATTCGCTGCTTGAGCGCCTCGGTTAATTGTTCGCGTTTATTCACTGCATTACTCGGCATAGTTGTTAGTCCTTACGTCTTGGCTAACTAGGTTAATATCATACGGTGTTGTTTGGTACACGTAGTAGTTTAACCAATTCGAAAACAATAAAAAGGCGTGACTTTGCCATGTTTTCGACGGTTCGTTATCTGGGTTATCGTCAGGGAAATAGTTTTCTGGTTTTGGCGCATCGTCTGACTTTTCGCAGTCGCGTAAATATTCCCCTTTTAATGTATGCGCATCATACTCAGGATGGCCCGTTATATATACTTGGCTGCCTGATTTATTCTTAATTAAATACGCCCCAACACGCTCAGACCCTGCTAATACTACTAAATCATCACAGCTGTTAATTTTTTCAATATCAATGTGGCCATAGCGCGAGTGCGGAACTAAAAAGGTATCATCAAAACCGCGCGTTAACGCGGCATGCTCAAAATAACTTTTGTGCGTAAACACGCCACTGAGCTTATTAGGCATTAACTCTCGTTTTAAACCATAGTGATGATAAAGCCCTGCGTGAGCCGCCCAACATGAAAATAATGTTGACGTAACGTGGTGCTCAGCCCAGTCTAAAATCACTTTTAGCTCATCCCAGTAAGCAACGTCGTCATACTCTAAATGTGCAAGCGGCGCGCCTGTGATGATCATGGCATCGTAGTTATTGTCTTTTACTTCAGAAAAGTAACGATAAAACGTATCGAGGTGTTGCTCTGAGGTACTGCTACTTCGGTGGGTGTCTAAACGCAGCAGCTCAACATTCACTTGCAACGGTGAATTAGCCAACAACCGAATAAACTGCACTTCGGTTTCCACTTTATTCGGCATTAAGTTTAAGATGGCCAAACGCATTGGACGAATTTCTTGCGTTTTCGCACGACTTTTAGGCATTACAAATACGTTCTCTTGACGTAATTTTACAATTGCGGGCAATTCATCTTTGACTGTAATGGGCATAGTGGGCTCCGAGCATACTTATTAGACTGCTAATTATGAACGGATAGTTAGAAATTTCAACCTCTAGATGTTTAGATGTCCAAATGATTTTTTTATTTGTGCTAAAGCAATCTCTTAGGAAGCCAGTTTCGTTGATGCGCAGGCCCTTAAATTGCCAAAAGCAGTGCCTCTACGAATGACGGTTGTGTTTAATCACGATGAAAGAGCAAGCATCTCAAAAAGTGGCTTGTTACTGTGTTTAAGCCAACACCGCTGTAAAAATGACTTTTAAGCCTTTGTGCAATGCTTATAAGGCGCTTACTCTGCATTTATGCTCCTTAAATGCATGCGCTATTTTTGCAAAGCAGTGCCATGATATTAAGCCCCTGATAAACGCTGAATTCTGTATTTTGAGGTGGTTTGGGTATACAATAGTGGCTGTTAATTTTTCTTATAAATTGAAGGCTCTTTTCATGGTGTTACCAGATAAGTTTATATTCTCGATGAGTCGAGTTTCTAAAGTTGTGCCGCCTAAGCGCACTATCTTAAAAGATATCTCTTTACACTTTTTCCCGGGCGCAAAAATTGGTGTGCTTGGTCTAAATGGCGCAGGTAAATCGACGTTACTTCGCATTATGGCAGGTGTTGACCAAGACTTTGAAGGTGAAGCTCGTCCACAACCTGGCACAAAAATAGGTTACTTACCGCAAGAGCCTGTTTTAGACGAAAACAAAACAGTACGCGAAACCGTTGAAGAAGCCGTAAGCGAAGTTAAAAATGCGCTAAACCGTCTTGATGAAGTATACAACGAGTATGCTATGGAAGATGCTGACTTTGATGCACTTGCAAAAGAGCAAGGCGAGCTTGAAGCAATTATCCAAGCACACGACGGTCACAATATCGATAACGTATTAGAGCGCGCAGCAGATGCTCTTCGTTTACCACCGTGGGATGCTAAAATTGAACACCTTTCGGGTGGTGAGCGTCGCCGTGTTGCCATCTGTCGTTTACTGCTTGAAAAACCAGACATGCTGATTCTTGACGAACCAACCAACCACTTAGACGCAGAGTCTGTGGCATGGTTAGAGCGTTTCTTACACGACTACGAAGGTACTGTGGTCGCTGTAACCCACGACCGTTACTTCTTAGATAACGTTGCTGGGTGGATTTTAGAACTTGACCGTGGTGAAGGTATTCCGTGGGAAGGTAACTACTCATCATGGCTTGAGCAAAAAGATTTACGTTTACAACAAGAACAAAAATCTGAAAAAGCTCGTCAAAAATCAATTGCACAAGAACTTGAATGGGTTCGTTCAAACCCGAAAGGCCGTCAAGCTAAGTCTAAAGCGCGTATGGCACAGTTCTCTGAGCTACAACAGAACGATTACCAAAAACGTAACGAAACGAATGAGCTATTCATTCCACCGGGTCCACGCTTAGGCGACCAAGTTATTGAAGTAAAAGGTCTTAAGAAGAGCTTTGGCGATCGTGTTTTAATCGACGACTTAAACTTTGCTATGCCAAAAGGTGCAATCGTAGGTATTATCGGTGCCAATGGTGCGGGTAAATCAACCTTATTCAAAATGTTAAGCGGTGAAGAAAAGCCAGACAGTGGTGAAATCCTTGTGGGTGAAACTGTTGAGCTTGCTACCGTTGATCAGTTCCGTGGCGACATGGATGAAAGCAACACCGTTTTCCAAGAGATCTCTAACGGTCAAGACGTATTAAAAATTGGTAACTTTGAATTCCAAAGCCGCGCCTATGTTGGTCGCTTTAACTTCAAAGGTAACGACCAACAAAAATTCGTTAAAGACTTATCAGGCGGTGAGCGCAACCGTTTACACCTTGCAAAACTATTAAAAGCGGGTGGTAACGTATTACTACTGGATGAGCCGACTAACGATCTTGATGTTGAAACACTTCGTGCACTTGAGAACGCAATTCTAGAGTTCCCAGGCTGTGTAATGTGTATCTCGCATGACCGTTGGTTCCTTGACCGTATCGCTACACATATTCTTGATTACCGTGACGAAGGCCAAATTAACTTCTTCGATGGTAACTACACAGAATACGAAGAGTGGTTGAAGAAAACCTTAGGCGCAGAAGCCGCACAGCCTAAGCGTATTAAATATAAAAAGATTGGTTAATATACCGTCTTATTCAAAAGCCCCTTCTTGGGGCTTTTTTGTGGCCGATAAGGTTTACCAGCAATCGTTTCACTCACACCTTGCATATTGAACTATACTGATTTTAGCGAATTAAGTTTATGAAACGACAATGACTTGGGGATCACACCATGAATGAGCGTAGACAGTTTTCTCGGGTATTATTTTCTTGCCCTGCAACGCTTTGTATTGATGAGTATAAGTATCAATGTCAACTGCTTGATTTATCCTTGCATGGTGCGCTTATAACCAAAAGCGATTCATTTTTAGTTCCTATCCACAGTAAAGCCGTTTTATCGTTTACCCTACCCGACTCAACTGTAGAGATTAAAATGCAAGTCGAGTTGTGCCATGTAGAACAGCAGCATGCTGGACTTATTTGCGAACATATTGATATCGACAGTATCAGTCATTTGAAGCGCCTGATTGAGCTGAACTTAGGCGATGAAGGCCTATTACATCGTGAGTTAGCACACTTAATTCACATGCCAGAGTAAACAACGGCGAATAAATTCGCTATGCTGTAGCAAATCCCGTTATTAAATGAGTTATGTACTTAAACCCCCACTTACCCTTGGTGTATCACCCTAATTATTCCTTTAGCTTCGATCCTAACCATCGCTTTGTAATGAGTAAATTTGCTTATTTATATGACCATGTTCAAAGCCTTGGCCTGATCAGTGATAATTTAGTACAGCCGATATTAGGCAGCCCCGCACCACTAGAGCTGGTGCATTGCGATGACTACATTAATGACCTGTGGCATAACCGCTTGGATGAAAAAGCCATGCGCCGAATTGGTTTACCTTGGTCTGAACAATTGATGGCACGAACATTCACAGCCCCACTTGGCACCTTACAAACCGCTCGCCTCGCTTTAAAACATGGGCTTGCCTGCCACTTAGCTGGCGGCACTCATCATGCCCATTATGATTTTGGTTCGGGTTATTGCATGGTAAACGATTTAGCGTTCACCAGTGAAACACTGATAAAGAGTGGCGAAGTGACCAATGTGCTGATTTTTGACTTAGATGTTCACCAAGGCGATGGCACTGCAGCCATGCTCACCCATCAACCCTATGCGTATACGTGCTCGATTCATTGTGAGAAAAACTTTCCATTTCGCAAATCAGCCAGTGATCTCGATATTGGCTTAAACCCGGGTGTTAGCGATAAAGAGTACGTTGGCATCGTTGATGATACGCTAAGTTACTTACTAAAAACCCTTAATCCAGATTTAGTACTTTACGATGCAGGTGTTGATGTATGGCAGCAAGATGGCTTAGGAAAACTTGATATAAGCTGGCAAGGCATTGAACAACGCGACCATTTAGTACTTAAACGCTGCCTTGAACATAATGTGCCTGTCGCAACGGTCATTGGTGGTGGCTATGATAAAGATCATCGTCGTCTTGCCGCTCGTCATGGCATTGTGGTTGAGCAAGCTGCACAGTTTTAGTGATACCACTTGTAATTACTCGGAATGATAGTGAGGGATTAGTTAAAAAATTGGTCTAACTCGTTTTTTAACTAACGAAACGAAAAAAGGCCCGGTGGAGAAAAAACCGGGCCTTTGCTACTGTAACATTGGGATATGTTAGCAACTTTTTTCTAAGTTAAAACCAGTAGCTGAGGAGCTACTGAGTGGTAATCTAAAGCCATCGCTATGCTCAAAACCGTAATATTTACTATCGAAAAAGCAAACACTTGGCGCGCCCAACCGCTTACATCAATATTGCGACGATAACCTCTGAGCGCCATAAGCAACCACCAAAAACTCGTTGTACAAGCTACAGCCATGAAAGCTAAACCTGTATAACCACTAATGGTTAATAACATCACAACCAACGCATACACGGCGATATATAAAACAATGTGATGCTTTGCCTTTTCGATCCCTTGCGCTACGGGTAACACGGGAATTCTGGCCGCTTGGTAGTCGTTATAACGAAAGATTGCAATTGCATATGAATGAGGCATTTGCCATAAACTAAACATTACCAATAAAATCACAGCACCGGCATCAAACTGTCCCGTTACCGCACAATAGCCCACCACAGGTGGAACTGCGCCCGATAAACTACCGACAAAGGTGCCATACACAGAACGACGTTTCATATATAAGCTGTATACACCGACGTAAATGACGTAACCAAACGTAGCAAATAAGAGTGCCACCACGTTGGTATAGACGGCTAATAATGTGAAACCAAAAACACCCAGCACGATGCCATGTGCCATAGCGGCCTTTGCTGACATTTCGCCAGTGACTGTGACGCGTTTGCGAGTGCGCGCCATTGCAACATCAATATCACGATCAATCACATTATTGATAGCGCATCCAGATGCCACAACTAAAGATAACCCAAGCAAAGTTGCGACCATTAACCATGGGTCAACATCGCCACGAGAGGCTAGCAAGAATCCCCCCGCAACAGAGATTAAATTGCCCATGATAATGCCAGGTTTAGTGACATTTAAATAACGTCGAAACACTTCCTCGACTCCTCTAATATTCTGCACAAACGCAAAATTACGAAAGAAACTAGCTAATAACAGACTGTAAGAACTGGAGACACAATCTCAAACTAACCAGCTCCTTTCGTAAATCTTTATATCAATTACATAAAAGTAATTGTTATTTAATACATCATCATGGCGTTCGATTCGTAGATGATCCACACCGACAAACCAACCACCATCACGATAATTATGGCGCTGAAGATAAATGACAATGAGCTGGCTTTGCCGTCTTCAGTTTTAAAGCTTAAATGCAAGAAGTACTTTAAATGCACCCAAATTTGCACAACCGCCATCGTCACAATGCACCAGACGGTGGCTGGTTTTGAAAACGACCCACTCATCACAGCCCAAAATGGAATAGCCGTTAAAATCACTGACAACACAAAGCCAATAAAATAGTCTTTCATACTGCCATGTGATTGTGTGTCGTGTGCGTGTACTTCTAAGTTATTAATGACATGCGATTCACTGTGACTCATTACATTGCTCCCATTAAATAAACAACGGTAAACACACAGATCCACACCACATCTAAAAAGTGCCAGAACAAACTTAAACAACTTAAGCGTGTCACTGTTTGCGGGTTTAAACCACGACGAACAACTTCGATCATCATGATTGTCATCCAAATTAACCCCGCTGTTACATGCAGACCATGTAAACCGACTAAAGAGAAAAACGACGTTAAAAAGGCACTGTGTTGCGGGCCATTACCGTGCGCAATTAGGTGATGAAACTCATACACTTCCATACCAATAAACACAGCACCAAAAGCAAAAGTGACAAGTAACCAGGTCAATGTTGCTGCCTTTTTCTGCGAATGTGCAGAAATCATCGCAAAGCCAAATGTAATACTACTTAGTAGGAGTGCCGCGGTTTCAACCGCGACAAAATCAAGTTCAAAAATGTCTTTGCCTGACACGCCGCCGGCTGTGTTCATAAACAGCACGGCATAAGTTGCAAAGAAAGAAGCAAATAATAAGCAGTCGGTCATTAAGTAAAGCCAAAAACCGAATACCGTGTTGCCACCTGTGTCGTGATGCTCACTATCATGTGCTTCAACATGACCTTGAGCATTACTTAAGGTGTTTAAATCTGCAGTGATAGTACTCATGCATTCACCCCTTTAGTCGCGGCGGTATTGTGCGCCGTTTCAAGTTCAACAATTTCATCTGGTTGCACGTAATAATCAACATCAGTTGTGTAACAACGTTTAATAAATATCGCGATAGCACCCAGTAAACCAAAGGCTGCAAGCCACCATATATGCCAAATCATGGCAAAACAGAACGTTGTTAATGCACCGCTCATCAATACACCCGCTGGCGTATTTTTTGGCATGTGAATTGGGCTATAAGATGCTTCTTGTTTGTAAGCTAAGCCTTTTTCTTTCATGTCAGTCCATGCATCAATGTCATCAACATGGGGAATTTTTGCAAAGTTGTAGTACTGCGGAGGTGATGCAGACGCCCATTCAAGCGTATGACCATTCCATGGATCACCTGTTGTATCATCTAATTGCTCGCGGTTTTTAAAACTCACAACAAGTTGTACTACTTGGAACAAGATACCGAACATGATGATCACCGCACCGCCTGCTGCAATGTATAACCACATGTTCCAATCTGGGTTATTTGTGTGGTTTAAACGACGAGTCATACCTAAGAAACCAAGCACGTATAACGGCATGAATGCCACAAAGAAACCAATTAACCAGCACCAGAAAGATCTTCTGCCCCAGCGTTCGTCAAGTTTGAAGCCCATTGCTTTAGGGAACCAAAATGCGAAACCTGCTAAGTAACCGAACACTGCACCACCAATAATGGTGTTATGAAAGTGAGCGATTAAAAATAAGCTGTTGTGTAATACATAGTCAGCACCAGGGATTGCAAGTAATACACCGGTCATACCACCAATGGTGAATGTCACCATGAAACCCAGAGTCCAAAGTACGGGCACTGTGATTCGTAAACGACCACGGTACATAGTGAATAACCAATTAAAGAGTTTTACACCCGTCGGCACTGCAATCACCATGGTCATGACACCAAAGAAGGCATTAACGTTCGCACTTGACCCCATAGTGAAGAAGTGGTGAAGCCATACGATGAAACCTAAAATAGAAATCGCACCACTTGCATAAACCATCGACTTGTAACCAAACAAACGTTTACCAGCAAAAGTAGAGATAACCTCTGAGAAAATACCAAACGCAGGTAAAATGAGAATGTAAACTTCAGGGTGACCCCACGCCCAGAATAAGTTGATGTACATCATCGCATTACCACCTAATTCATTGGTGAAAAAGTGGAAATCGAGATAACGGTCAAGTGTCAGCATTGCAAGCACAGCAGTCAAAATTGGGAACGAGGCTGCAATTAAGATATTTGCCCACGTACATGCCCACGTAAAAATAGGCATTTTCATTAAGGTCATGCCGGGTGCACGCATCTTGAAAACTGTCACTAAGAAGTTAACCGACGTTAGCAAGGTACCTAAGCCGGATATTTGCAAGGCCCAGATATAATAATCGACCCCCACGCCCGGACTAAACGACAACTCGGATAATGGTGGATAGGCAACCCAGCCTGTTTTTGCAAACTCACCGAAAAACAGTGAAATATTTATTAATATCGCACCGCCAGCAGTTAGCCAAAAACTTAAATTATTTAAGAATGGGAAAGCAACATCACGTGCACCAATTTGCAGTGGCAAAATAATGTTCATTAGACCAATCATGAACGGCATCGCCATAAAGATGATCATGATCACCCCATGCGCCGTAAAAATTTGGTCGTAATGTTCAGGTGGTAAGTAACCACTTGCACCGCCCGTAGCCATTGCTAATTGTAATCGCATCATAATGGCATCAGCAAAGCCGCGGAATAACATAATAAGCGCAAGAATGATGTACATAACCCCTAAGCGCTTATGATCAATTGACGTGATCCAGTCGTGCCAAAGCACGCCCCATTTTTTATATTTTGTTACTAAGCCTGCAACTAGCAAGCCTAAGACAGCAACCACCGTCATGGTAACCATGATAATTGGTTCATGAAACGGGATTGCGTCTAATGTTAATTTACCTAACAACGACATGATTATTCCTCGTCCTCGCCGTGCCCTTTATGAGCAGAGTGCTCAGGCATTGCGTGTTGCATTGCACCGTGTGAGCCATGCGCTTGCATATACTTCATTACAATTGAATGAAACATATCTTTGTCTACACTGGCATAGTATTTAACTGGGTCGTATTCACTTGGCTTAGCTAGTTCAACATAGGTCTTTTTAGTAAGCGCAGACCCTGAATTTTTCACCTTATTTACCCATGCATCAAAGTCTGCTTGGGTTGGCGTGGCGATGGCATTAAACTTCATGCCTGTGAAACCTGCCCCACTGTAATTAGCAGAAAAACCTTTAAAAGTACCCGGTTCATCAGCTATTAGATGCAGTTTGGTTTCCATGCCTGCCATTGAATAAATTTGGCTACCAAGCTGAGGTATGAAAAACGAGTTCATGGTGCTTTCTGAGGTAATCTTGTATTGAACAGGCACGTTAGCGGGAAACACCAACTCGTTGACTGTCGCAATGCCTTGCTCAGGGTAGATAAATAACCATTTCCAATTTAAAGACACCACTTCAACAGTGAGATGCTCACCTTTACCTTCTAGCGGTTTATAAGGGTCAAGCTCTTGCGTTGACTGCCAGGTGATCACACCTAAAATAACCACGATGATAATAGGAATAGCCCACACCACCGCTTCAATCTTGTTAGAGTGAGCCCACTTAGGAGCATAAATTTCTTGGTCTCGTCCATCACGGTATTTCCATGCAAAATAAATTGTCATGGCAATCACTGGGATTACAACAATCAGCATTAATACCGTTGCTACGATGATTAAATACTTTTCGTCGGCCCCAATTTGACCTTTTGGATCAAGTACCCCGCCTTCACAGCCAGTCAAAGCCAGCACTAAAGACGCTAGAGCAATATTACAAAGGTTACGAATTGACAAAGGAATATCCTACAACCTAAAAGTTAACACTTGTCGATAAGTACACGACGCTTTTCTGTAGCAACGAACGGCCACAGATATCCCTAGCCACATAACGAGCACAATTTATCGCCACGTTAAGAGAGGGAATAGTTAGGTTAGCTGACTGAAATTTGGACGTAGAAAGCCCACTAGGTGCTTAGTAAAGACAACTTAGAAAACGACTAAAATGGCTGAACTTAAGCAACAAAGCTTATTTACAGACAACCACTTACACGAGGAGGAGCACGACAGCCATGTGCGCTGTGTACTACTAAAGACTTTATCGTTTCACGTGCAGCGAAGGCCGCTTTACGTAAAATGACACCTGCACGACGCGCAGGAAAGAAATGGAAGACCAACCAGCATAAGCCAATTAATAATTGGCAAGACACCACGGGGTAAGCTAAAAAGCTCAATACATTAAGTAACGGTGTTTCATACAAAGCACCTTCGCTTAATAAACTTCTTAACTCATGTGCATCTTCTACCGCACCGTTAATTAGCATGGCTGAATTAATGATCAGCAAGGCTAAAACAGACAACAGTTCTTTGCCAGCAAAAAACGCACGCGCAGCTAATTGCAATCTAGCGAAACTAGATTGTTTAACACCTTGTGACGGATTAATTACTCGCAAAACACATGCCTTTTTATAACTTTGGCCGCAATAAAGGTAAACGCTCTACCCTATAATTAAGCGCGGCAACTTGATCTTCATCAATAAAGTTTCAGTAATTACTGAAATTTCGATGTGGAGTATAACAAAGTCAACGTACGGTACAAGTAGAATTTAACAGCACTGCGTTAAGCATTGTTTATTCAACTGATAAATAAATGTAAACAACCCCAAAATATGAAGCTAAGCATCTAAAAAAGCTAGAGTATTTAATATAGCAAAAAGCAATGCCTAAAAAGAAAATTGCATAAAAATGGCGTTTAAACACATACCTACTCAGTATCTACTTGTATTGTGTTACTGAACAAGGATTAGCCAAGAGAGCTAAAATATAATATTCTTCATTAAAACACGATTAAGAATAATAGAGTTATATATGTACCAGTATGCACTTACCACCGCCTTATTACTTAGCAGTTCTCATGCATTTGCAAACAGCATTGAAGACACCAGAGTTCATGGATTCGATAAGCCAGCAATTTATTACATCGATATAGAACCCCAACTAAAAAAAGCTGCTATGCACCCTGCAATTACTTTGCAACAGCTAGGTAGCTCATACCAAGGGCAACCAATAAATGCACTTGATATTGGCTCAGGCGCTATTAAAGTAATGATGTGGAGCCAAATGCATGGCGACGAAAACACCGCAACGGCAGCACTAATGGATTTTTTAACCTTTATCACAGCGCCTGAAAACGCGGCATGGTTAAAAGAGTGGCAAACAAAGCTTACACTGCGCATTATTCCTATGGTTAACCCTGACGGTGCCGCCATTCAAACGCGCCACAATGCACAAGGGATCGATCTTAATCGTGATGCGAAAGCTCTGCGCACCCAAGAAGGGCAAATTTTAATGGCGGCTGCAACGCAATTTAAGCCTGATTTTGGCTTTAACTTACACGATCAAAATGCCTATTATGGGGCTGGCAAAAAAGGCAAACAAGCAACCATCTCTGTGCTCGCACCGGCTTATAATGAAGCACGTGAAATTAATACCACGCGTGCAGAAGCGATGCAGTTTACGGCCCATTTGGCAGCCACGGTAGAAAACATGATCCCCGGCCACTTAGGCAAATACAACGACAGCTACTCATACCGCAGTTTTGGTGATACGTTTTCTGAAAAAGGGATTCGCACTATTTTAATTGAATCGGGTGCTTACCCTCAGGATCCAAACCGTCAAGTAGCGCGAAAAGTTAACCGTGTTCTTTATAAAAAGGCGATTGATTCTTTAGTAACGGGTGATTGGAAAAAAGCCACCGTAGCGCAGTATCATGCAATCCCATTTAATGCGAAAGATAATTGGGTCGACCTACTCATTGATGATGTGATGGTAAACAGTGAGATGGGTGACTATCAGATTGATATTGCCATAAATGATAAGGGTAGATTGCCTACCATCAAAGAACTCGGCGATATAAGTAGTATTCGCCAAGGTTACCAGACATTAGATGCCAGCAAATTGAGCTTTAATATAGGCAACAGCTACATTATTACGAAACCAATCACATTGACTGACAGCACTTATAAGGCGTTATTAAAAGAAGGCTATAGCTGTTTCTCAGGTCAGGTGCATAAACTCACGAATAACTCACAATGGCCTATATATACGTGTCCAAGAGTGTTCACCTCGATTCCAACACTTCATGCTCCTGCAGCCTTTTTGCTAACAGCAAACCATGCAAATCAATATGCAGTCCTGGGTGCTAAATTAATTGGGTTGAACTAGGTGCCTATTCGAGAATAAAAAATCGCGGGCATTAAAAAAGCGCCCCTTAGGCGCTTTTTTGTGTGGTTACAGAATTTGATTCTCTTTCCACGCTTGTTCTTTTGCCATGCGCTTTTTACGCTTGTCACATGGATCATCACAGTCACAGGCTTTATCGATACCCACGGCACCTAAGCCACCACAGCTACTGGCCATTGATTTCTTTTGCACAATCATGCCCACAGCCATCGCTGCCACAATTAAAATAAGTAGACCAAAAGTAAGAAGAAAAAGTGACATTGCTTTGCCCCTATCGTCAGCAATTAAATCAAGCCCATTCGACTGGGCTGCACGTATTATAAACTGCTTCTTGCTCTGCTACAAATATGGTTTAAAGGCAGGACTAGAATAAGTGACCAAGCCATTGTCTGACTTAGCAATTAAATACACTGGCAGGTCATGTTGTTCAGCGTATTTTTGCGCCCGCTCCATTCCCATTACCGTCAATGCTGTTGCTAAACCATCAGCCGTCATTGCCGAAGGGTGCAATACGGTAACAGATACCAAATCATGGCGGCTTGGCATCCCCGTCTCAGGGTCGATTAAGTGGCTATAGGTTACCCCATCCATCTCGTAGAAAATGCGATAATCACCCGACGTTGCAATGCCATTCGTGCCCGGCTCAATCACTTTATGTACTTTGCGCACACCCGGCTCAGCGTCGGGTTGTTCGATAGCGATTTTCCAGGTGATATTATCTGGCTTGATACCTGACACACGAAGCTCGCCGCCAATTTCGACCATATAATTTTCTAAGCCATGGCTTTCAATTACTTGCGCAACCTTATCAATACCGTAGCCTTTTGCTGTTGCTGAAAATGACAATTCTAAGCCATCCACCGTCTTCAGAAGACCAGCATCGCTTAACTGAAGCTTATCAACACCAATTTTCGCGACCATATCAGCCAGCGCTTCATCGCTTGGGCGTTTAGTCGGTTTCTTATCTGGACCAAAGCCCCATAAATCAATTAGTGGACCCATCGTCACATCAAGGGTTTTTGTAGATTCACCCAAACGAATAGACTCCGCAACGACCTGACGAAAATCATCACTGATCGGCATAACCTGCCCTGCAGGCAAACGATTAAATTGATTAATTTCTGAGTCTGGAATATACGTCGACATAGATTGATTAACCTCTTTCAGCACTTGCTTAATTTCAGGGTGCAAATCAATCCCTTCTAGCTTAGAAGGTTCAGCAAATACTTTAATGTGGTATGTCGTTCCCATGGTCTTACCTTCAAGATAGAGCTCTTGGGCTTTATCTGCTTGGCTGCAACCAGCCATGAGTAAAGTAACAGTTAGTAGGAAAAAGGCCACAAAGCCTTGGCGATAAAACACTTTATTCATAGCAACTCACCTTTTGGATACCAATCGACAGTGGTATAGAAATAAAAAAGCCTCGTAACACGGTGTGCTACGAGGCTTGTATTCTAACCAAAACTAATTGTTTTGTGTATGGGTGTTAGCCACCGAAGTCATCTAATAAGATGTTTTCGTCTTCTACACCTAAGTCTTTAAGCATGTTGATAACAGCTGCATTCATCATTGGAGGACCACACATGTAGAACTCACAATCTTCTGGCGCTTCATGATCTTTCAAGTAGTTTTCATAAAGTACGTTATGGATGAAGCCTGTGTAACCTTCCCAGTTATCTTCTGGTTGTGGATCAGACAGTGCTGTATGCCATACAAAGTTATCATTTTCTGCTGCTAAGCCGTCGAAATCTTCAACATAGAACATTTCACGCTTAGAACGCGCACCATACCAGAAACTCATCTTACGCTTAGATTTTAAGCGCTTAAGTTGGTCAAAGATATGTGAACGCATTGGTGCCATACCTGCACCACCACCTACGAATACCATTTCTGCATCAGTGTCTTTCGCGAAGAATTCACCGAATGGACCAGAAATAGTAACCTTATCGCCTGCTTTAAGTGACCAAATGTACGACGACATTTTACCACATGGAAGGCTTAGGTCTCTTGGCGGCGGCGTAGCGATACGCACGTTAAGCATAATAATGCCTTCTTCTTCTGGGTAGTTAGCCATTGAGTAAGCACGAATTGTTTCGTCGTCTACTTTAGACTCCAGATCGAAGAAACCAAAGTGGTTCCAGTCGCCACGATATTCTTCAGGAATATCGAAGTCAGCGTATTTAACGTGGTGCGCAGGGGCTTCGATTTGAATATAACCACCGGCACGGAACGGAACTGATTCGCCATCAGGAATTTGTAACTTAAGTTCCTTGATAAACGTTGCTTTGTTATCGTTTGAGATAACTTCACAATCCCACTTCTTAACACCGAAAATTGACTCTTCAAGTTCAATTTCCATGTCGTTTTTAACATTAACCTGACACGCTAAACGGCAGCCTTCACGGGCTTCACCTTTAGAGATGTGATCAAGTTCTGTTGGTAAGATATCGCCGCCACCTTCTTTAATGTGTACACGACACTGGCCACATGAGCCACCGCCACCACATGCAGATGATACGAAAATACCTGAATCAGACAGCGCGCCTAATAGCTTGCTACCTGCAGATGTTTTAATAGCTTTTTCTGGGTCGCCATTAATACCGATGATGATATCGCCGCTTGCAACTAACTTAGATTTAGCACCAATGATGACTAAAACTAGTAGTACAACGATAGCGATGAAAACACCAACACCTAAGAAAATCTCATTCATGATTTATCCTCGCTACCTTAAAGTGAAATACCAGAGAATGACATAAAGCCAAGACCCATAAGACCAACAGTGATGAAGGTAATACCTAAACCACGTAAGCCATCAGGAACGTCTGAGTACTTCATTTTTTCACGGATACCAGCAAGTAATGTAATTGCTAGTGCCCAGCCCACACCTGAACCGATACCATAAACAACAGACTCGCCGAAGTTATAGTTACGCTCAACCATGAAAGATACCGCACCGAAGATCGCACAGTTAACTGTGATCAAAGGTAAGAAGATACCTAACGCGTTGTATAGTGCAGGGAAGAACTTATCTAATGCCATTTCAAGAATTTGTACAAGTGCTGCAATAACACCAATAAATGTCAAGAAACGTAAGAAGCTAAGGTCTGCTTCTGGGTAGCCAAGCCACTCTAATGCACCCGGTGCAAGAACAGCGTGGTAAACCAAGTTATTTACTGGTACTGAAATACCCAATACCACGATAACTGCCACACCTAGGCCGATTGATGTGGTTACTTTCTTTGATACTGCAAGGAAAGTACACATACCTAGGAAGAAGGCTAAAGCTAAGTTTTCAATGAAAACCGCTTTTACAAATAAACTAATATAATGTTCCACTGCTCGCCCCTTACGCTTTTGCTTCTACTTGGTCTTTCTTAACGGTACGAAGTACCCAAATGAATAAACCAATAATGAAGAATGCACTCGGTGGTAAAATCAATAGACCCATTGGTTGATACCAGCCACCATTTTGTACAAGTGGGATAATATCAACACCGAATAGTGAACCTTTACCGAATAACTCACGGATGAAACCAACCGTTAATAGCACGACTGAGTAGCCTAAACCATTACCGATACCGTCTAAGAAAGACATCAGTGGTGGTGATTTCATTGCGTATGCTTCCGCACGACCCATTACGATACAGTTAGTAATGATTAGACCAACGAATACAGATAGCTCTTTTGCAGTTGCGTAAGAGAATGCCTGTAAAACTTGGTCAACAACGATTACCAGTGACGCAATGATCGTCATTTGCACGATGATACGTACAGATGATGGGATCTGGTTACGAATACATGAGATAAAGAAGCTAGAAAACGCAGTTACAAGTGTCAATGCGATTGACATGATTAGTGCATTTTTTAAGCTTGATGTAACCGCTAGCGCAGAACAAATACCAAGTACTTGAAGTGCGATTGGGTTATTTGCGAATACCGGGCCAAATAGGACCGACTTCATTTCTTTAGTATCAGCCATTATTTCAACGCTCCTTCACGTACTTTCGCAAGGAATGGACCAAAGCCATGCTCGCCAGTCCAGAAGTCAACTGTATGATCAACACCGTTTGAAGTTAACGTTGCACCTGAAAGACCATCGATTTGATGTTCATTGCTCGCACCGCTCTTCATGATATTGATTGGTAACTCTTTACCTTGCCATTTAGCAGTCCATTGTGGGTTTTGAATCTCACCACCAAGACCAGGCGTTTCATTGTGCTTGAAGAAATTGATGTTCTTAACAGTTTCACCATCGCTCTCAAGCGCTAAGAAGCCATACATTACACCCCAAAGGCCGTAACCTTGGATAGGAAGAATGATTGCATCTGTAGAACCATCTGCTTTTTTCGAGATATAAACAGGTGAATTTTTCGTCATACGCTGGATACCCGCGATGTCTTTAATTCCTTCTGCTTTCAACGCAAAGCTACGCGCTTGGTCGAATTTAGATTTCTCGAAATCAAATGAGTTAGGATCAACACCCTCAACAAACTCACCTGTGCTCATATCTACTACGCGTGCTTCAATTTTTGAGTTGAAGGTATCTGAAACAGTACCCGAAACTTCAATGTCTGCAGCCGCTAAGATATTACGCTGAATATCTTGTGTTTTGTTAGCTTGCTGTAAAGGACGAAGCTGAACTGAAGCAAACGATACGATGATTGCACACACTAAACATAGTGCAACAACAACGGTTAGCGTTTTGCCGATTGATTCGTTATTACTAGACATTACGTGCCAACCTCCGCTTGATATTAGCTTGCACTACAAAGTGATCGAATAATGGCGCAAATAAGTTAGCAAATAAGATTGCTAGCATCATACCTTCTGGGAATGCCGGGTTAACAACACGGATCATTACAACCATAAAGCCGATTAACGCACCGTAAGCGAACTTACCTTTGTCTGTGAATGATGCAGATACTGGGTCTGTTGCCATGAAGAACATACCAAATGCAAAACCACCCAATACTAAGTGCCAATGCCAAGGCATAGCAAATACAGCGTTCGTTTCAGAACCAACCGTGTTTAGTAAGAATGACGTTGCAACCATACCTAGGAAAACACCTAGCACGATACGCCATGACGCGATACGCACATAAATCAGGAATAAACCACCGATTAATAGTGCAAGTGTTGATGTTTCACCAACAGAACCTTGAATGAAACCGTAGAATGCATTCCACCATAGTTCCATGTTGCTGTAATCAAGTGAGCCAACAACTGCCTGACCTAGCATAGTTGCACCAGAGAATGAATCTACTGCTGTCCATACTGTGTCACCTGAAATTTGTGCAGGGTATGCGAAGAATAAGAACGCACGACCAGCAAGCGCAGGGTTTAGGAAGTTACGACCTGTACCACCAAAGATCTCTTTAGCGATTACAACACCAAACGTAATACCTAGCGCAACTTGCCATAAAGGAATCGTTGCAGGCAGGATTAGTGCAAATAATACAGACGTTACGAAGAAACCTTCATTTACTTCGTGCTTACGCACTGAAGCAAATAATACTTCCCAGAAACCACCGACAATAAATGTTGTCGCGTAGATTGGTAGGAAGAAGCAGGCACCGTAAAACATTTTCGCGCCCCAACCTGATTCAGCAGATAATTCACCGCCAAACAATTGGAACAGACCAACTTGCCACGAGTTTGCTAGTTCAAAACCTTGTGCAAGCGCACCTGCGGCCTGATGACCGATGTTGAACATACCAAAGAACATAGCAGGGAACGTCGCCATCCACACTAAAATCATCATACGTTTTAGGTCGATGTTATCGCGAACGTGTGTTTTGCCTTTATTTACGTAACCAGGCGTGTAAAAAATAGTCGCTGCAGCTTCGTAAAGCGCATACCATTTTTCGTGTTTACCACCCGGTTCAAAATGCGGCTCAATATCTTCTAGAAATTTCTTTAAACCCATCTCTCTAGCCTTCCTTCTCGATCGTAGTCAAGCAATCGCGTAGGATTGAACCGTACTCGTATTTACCTGGACAAACGAAGGTACATAACGCTAAATCTTCTTCATCAAGCTCTAGAGCACCTAACGTTATAGCACTATCAAGGTCACGTGCGATTAAGTCACGTAGCAATAATGTAGGTAAGATGTCTAAAGGCATAACACGCTCATAGCTACCAATTGGAACCATGGCACGCTTAGAACCACCTGTCGAAGTCGTCATGTTGAATAGACGGCTTGGCGTTAGGTGAGATAAGAAGGTACGTGTTACTGAGAACTTGTCAGAACCTGGCGCAATCCAACCAAACAATTCTTTTTCGCGACCTTCAAGTAATACAGATACTTGAACATGGTAACGACCTAAGAACGCATGTGGACCTTGTGAAATAGAACCTGATAAAACAGAACCAGAAATAACACGGTTATCACCGTCTTCTAATTCACCAGCGACTAAATCATCTAAAGAAGCACCTAACTGAGTTTTCACTAGGCGTGGGTTTTTAACACGAGGACCTGCAAGCGAAACAACACGATCTGTGAATATTTCACCTGTTAGGAATAAATTACCAAAGGCAATAACGTCTTGGTAACCTAAGTGCCAAACCTGCTTGCTAGCAGAAACTGGGTCTAAGTGATGAATGTGTGTACCCACTAGGCCTGCCGGGTGTTTGCCACCAAACTCATGTACTTCTACTTGAGGGATTGATGAACTAGGCACTTGGCTACCAGCGTGTTTACAAACAAATACTTTGCCGTCAGTTAAACGAGATACCACCGCTAAACCCGCTTCAAATGCTGCAGAATTCTCAGCAATAATAACTGCAGGATCTGCAGCTAACGGGTTAGTGTCGATAGCCGTTACAAAAATAGAGCTAGGATTTGCATCCAACGCAGCTATTCTGCTGAATGGGCGAGCACGAAGTGCTGTCCATTGGCCTGACTGAACAAGTACTTCTTTCACTTTTTCACGGTCTAAGCTCGAAAGCTCGTCGGCCTTGAAAGAGTCAAAGGTGATTTGCTCACTGCCATTAACTTCAATAACAACAGATTGCAGCACACGTTTAGCACCACGATTAATTTCTTTAACTACCCCAGAAGCTGGTGCAGTAAATAATACGCCTGGGTTCTTTTTGTCTTCAAAAAGTACCTGGCCTTTTTTGACTTGGTCATCCACGCGGACATGCATGGTTGGACGCATACCAATATATTCTTCACCTAGCACAGCTACACGTTTGACGGCAGAGCCATCATGAATAACTTGCTGAGGTGCGCCCTCTATCGGTAAATCCAGACCTTTTTTTATGTTGATCATACGCACTTGCATTACATTAACGGAAAGAAACTGAAAAATCGTACCAACTACGTCGCTCTTTGATATGCTCAAGTCAAATTCTTAGTATCTAAGAACAGCTTGTTTAACACCCCAAACAAGCAACGCAGTAAACTCCTCACATATATTGCCCGAATTTTAACATCAATCAGGGTGACTATGCGAGAGCAAATATTAAATTTATACGACTGATGTGATTATTTAGACTACAAAATCCATTTGAATAAAATTCAATATAGACCAAAGTGCTATTGATGCCGTTTTATTTTAGAGAAAAAACAAAAAAGTCGCTTAAAAAAGCGACTTTTATAAATTTAACGTTTTTTATCGATTAATCGATCAACTGAGAAATTTCAACAACAGGATTCACATCTTGCTCGTAATCAACGCTGTCGATACCAAAACCGAATAAACGTAAAAACTCATTATGGTAACCCACGTAATCGGTTAATTCGTCAATCGTTTCTGTATCAACGGTATCCCAAACATGTTGTATACGTGCTTGCACATCGTCTTCCAACTCTTTGTAGTTTTGGAATAAATGACCACCTTCATCAAAACGAGGCGTGTCGCCGTAAAGGTTTTCAGTAAATAGCGCATGAATTTGCTCAATGGTGCCTTCGTACGTACCGTCTGCTTTCATTACTTTAAATAATGCAGAGATATAAAGTGGCATAATTGGAATTGCCGAGCTTGCCTGCGTTACCACAGCATTTAAAGAAGACACATACGCTTCGCCATTTAAGTCTTTTGTTGACTCTTTAATCGCTTGCGTTGCACGGTCAAGGTCTTCTTTTGCTTTACCAATTGTCGCATGACCGTAAATTGGCCACGTTAACTCTTTACCAATATAGGTATACGCTGTTGTTTTGAAGTTATCAGCAAGTACATCGGCTTCTTTTAATGCATCAATCCACATTTCCCAATCTTCACCGCCCATTACTTTAATTGTATTGTCGATGTCTTCTTGGCTTGCCGCTTCAACCGTTACTTCATCAATCACACGCTTAGACGTATTTAAGTTTTTAGTCGTGATATCTGAACCGATTGGCTTTAATGTAGACGAATATGTCTCACCCGTATTTGGGTCTGTACGACGTGGTGACGCTAAGCTGTAGATAACTAAATCAACTTTACCTAAGTCTGCTTTGATAGTCTCAATTGCTTTTTGCTTGATTTCATTTGAAAACGCATCGCCATTGATGTTTTTAGACCACAGACCAGCTTCTTCCGCAGCGGCTTGAAATGCAGCGGTGTTGTACCAGCCAGCAGACCCTGTTTTACGTTCTGCCCCTTCTTTTTCAAAGAAGATACCTAAGGTGTTTGCGCCGCCACCAAATGCAGCCGTAATACGTGATGCTAGGCCGTAACCTGTTGACGCACCAATGACTAATACATTTTTAGGTGCATTGCTTAGTGGTCCTTGCGCTTTCACATAATTAATTTGTTCTTGTACGTGCTCAGCACACCCTACTGGATGCGCGTTAGTGCAGATAAATCCACGAATTTTAGGCTTAATGACCATTGATCATCCTATATCTATCACAATAAAAATTAGCGCTAGTTTAAAGGCTAATAGTAAAAATACAGGTCTGATCAGTCATATAAAATATATAACTGATCACACCATCCAATTAATCAAACTTAGAACCGCCCATACACGCAGGTGATTCAGGCGCTTGCCCTTGATGTTGTGCAAATTCATCAGGCGTAAACGTGTGTATCGCTAAAGCATGAATATGATTAGCAAGCTCATCTTTTAGTAACTCATTTATTTGACGATGACGGGCTAGTAAGCGCTTACCTGCAAACTCTTCACTCACTACAATCACTTTAAAATGTGAATCAGTGCCGCGACTATGCATATGACTTTCATTAACAACATTCAGGTGCTTGCACTGAATACCCGCGGCGAGCTTTTGCTCAATTTGTTGTTGCATTGACATCTGTCATAAACCTTTTAGCAAAATAATTGAGCGTTACTATATCAAGGGGATGGTTCATTTTTCCAATGATTTTACATTATTGATCTAAAGGTCAGGTTAATTCGTGGGTGCTTAAGCTTTTGCTGCTTAGGTAAACTATGCAGATAATCCCGTTGGCTTGTGCCATTCATTACTAAGCAACTGCCACTTTGTAGCACGATACTCTGTTGCTCATTGGTGTGTTTATGTTTTATTTTGAACACACGCTCAGCCCCCAGCGAAATAGACGCAATCGTCGGTTGCTTGCCAAGTTCGGGTTCATCATCACTGTGCCACCCCATACAGTCGTGACCATCTCGATACAAATTAACCAATAAAGCATTAAAAGGTATCTGTAACTGCGCCGTTAAACGTTTTCGCATGGCATCCAGCACATCAGGCCAAGGCTCAACAATCAATGTTGATCCTGAGTAAGCGTAATTAACGTTTTCATCAGCAATAAAACACTGCAAGCGTGGGATAACATGACGTTTGCCATACACCGTAATTTCGGGCTGTTGCCAATGTAGGTTTTGCTCTAAGTAATAAAATAAGTCGAGGCTTTTTTGGGCACTAAGAGCTTGGGCCTGATAAGAAAAGCCATTTGGTAGATGATTAGGGTTGGCGTTTGGCTGTTGCATGTTAGAATTTACCTATACTTAAATACTTATCGTAAAAACATGATGACCACCCAAGCACAGCTCGGTGATAGCACCTATACCCTTGAACGTTTTCCTTTAGATCAAAAAAATCGTAGCCTCCAGGCCTGGGACTCTGGTGATGAGTACCTAATTGATTATGTACATGAACACCATTCACACGCAAATTCTGTCCTTATTCTCAATGACAGCTTTGGGGCATTGGCATGTGCATTTAACCAGTTAACCGTTTATTCAGTTAATGATTCGTATATTGCCCATCAGGCCACCCTTTATAATTTAAACGCCAATGAGTTAAAAGCGGATTCGTTAACGCGCTTAAACTCACTTGAGAGTTTACCAAACCATGTTGATTTAGTGATCTTAAAAGTGCCACGAAATTTAGGCTATTTGCAACATCAATTAGCAGCGATTAGTGCAGCATTACCTGCTGGTATTGATGTAATAGCCGCGGGAAAAACTAAAGAGATTCATAACTCGACAATTAAAGCGTTTAGCCAGTTTATCGGTGAAACAACAACCAGCTTAGCCGTAAAAAAATCACGCTTAGTCATAAGTAAAACAAGTGGATTAGATAAACACGCTGCATTTCCGGTTAGCTGGCCACTGGAGGGCAGCGAATTTGAAATTCAAAACCACGCAAATGTTTTCTCGCGCGATTCATTAGATATCGGCGCCCGCTTTTTCTTTAACTATTTACCACAAACCAGTAAAGCGCGCAGTATCATCGATTTAGGTTGTGGCAATGGTGTGGTGGGTTTAATGGCTTTAAAACGTTGCCCTAAAGCACAGCTTACGTTTGTTGATGAATCGTATATGGCAGTTGAGTCAGCACGACTCAATGTTGAAACTAATTTACCCGAACAACTAGCACACTGTGAGTTTGTGCAAAACGACTGCTTAACCGATTTTGCAGCGAATAGTGTTGACCTGGTGTTATGTAACCCACCTTTTCATCAGGCGCAAGCTGTCACAGACCACATTGCTTGGCAGATGTTTAAACAAGCTAAACAGACGCTTAAACCTGGCGGCGAGTTAAGAATAATTGGTAATCGTCATTTAGACTATCATGAAAAATTAAAGCGTATGTTCGGCAACTGTAAGTTATTAGGTTCTAATAAAAAGTTTGTCGTGCTTAGTGCGATTAAAAATAATTAATGGAGCAATATAAATGAGAAAAATACTTCCTTTATGTGCGGTGCTTTTGCTGGCTGCGTGCAGCAATCAACCAAATCAGTTAATTTTAAACCCCGTATATCAAAGCGGTAAAATCACTCAAATTAATAGTAATGTGAGCACCAGTGTCATTGATTTACGTGGTGACAATGTTACGTTAAAAATTATCGAATCAGATAAAACCAAAACGCTTGCAAGTCCGGGGATTACCGATTCTGTTAAAAGTGCACTTGATAGCGCGTTGAGCCGCAATGGTGTCAGTATTTCTAATCTTGCCACCACGCGTTTCGAAATTGATATCCATAAATTACAAGCAGTGGTCACTGAAAAAATGATGACTCACACCAGCGCCGCAAGCATCGAGTTTGGTGTGCGAGTTATCAGAAACGACAGTAGCTTCAGTAAAGTCTACCATGGCAATGCGAACCTTGAAGGCCCTCTAAGCCATGACCGAGCCAAAATTGAGAGTCAGCTGAATAAGTTGACTGAACAATTAATTACCCGCATTGTATCTGACCCAGAATTAATCGCCTATTTAGAAGGTTAACTATGAAGCGCATTTTATTACTTAGTTTTATTTTATTATTTGCTCACAGTTCATTCGCGGCAACTGAAGGTAAATTTATTCAAAAAGACAACATGTTTCCACGGGTCGAAATAGTGACCACGTTGGGAAGTATTGTTGTTGAAATGGACCGCTCTCGCGCCCCTATAACGGTCAATAACTTCTTAACTTATGTGGCCGACGGCAGCTATCAAGGAAGCGTGTTTCATCGCGTTGAACGTGATGAAGATAATGAACGCGACTTTGTAATTCAAGGGGGGGGTTACGATAAAGACTACGACGGTCTGCACGAGAACGACCCTATCTTCAACGAGAGCGGTAACGGTCTAAAAAATGACATGTACAGTATCGCCATGGCCTATCAAGACCGTAAACCGCACTCAGGTACACGTCAATTCTTCTTTAACATGGATGACAACGATCACTTGAATCCGGGCCGTGATTGGGGATTTGCTGTGTTTGGTATGGTTATGGATGGTTATGAGACCTTAGACAAGATCATGCGTGTTGAAACTGCATTCAATGAAAAAATAGGTTACAGCTTTGTGCCTAAAACCCCTGTCGTTATTTTAAATGTAAAAGTACTCGAAGCTAATCAATAATAATTAGGGGGCTGGTGCCCCCACAAACACGGCAACACTATGACAAAAACCCTTTCAATTTCAGAGTACTTTTCGTACTTCAAAGACAAACGTCTGATCAATATTTTTATCTTCGGCATTAGCAGTGGCTTTCCTTGGGTACTGATTGGCTCGGTGATGTCAGCATGGCTGAAAGATGAAGGGTTAAGCCGCAGCATGATTGGCTTATTTGGCATTGTGTTTGGTGCATACAGTATTAACTTTTTATGGTCTCCGTTGGTCGACCGCGTAAAGTTGCCAGTATTATTTAAATGGCTTGGCCAGCGTCGCAGCTGGATTTTGCTTTGTCAGTCAGTGATTTTTATAGGCACCTTTTCACTGGCAGGACTAGATATCAAAGCGAACCTTTGGTTTGCTGCTGCACTGTGTTTAGTTATCGCCATTGCCTCTGCCACTCAAGATATAGCCATTGATGCGTTTCGTATTGATACGTTAAGCGAGGATGAAAGCCATAAAGCGACCGCAGCCGCCGCTATGGCGACATCAGGTTGGTGGAGTGGCTACGCACTATTAGGTGCCCTGCCCTTTTATATGGCAGATATTCCATCCATTGACTGGCCCCAAGTTTATTTTTTCTTATCCGTTGTCATGCTGCTATTAATGAGCAGTGTGTTTTGGGCAAAAGAGCCTGAATCAAACCGTGAAGTTGTCCAAGCTGAACTTGAGCACACCTACCAGCAAAAACTCGCTGGGGGACAGCAAACGCGATTTGCCAAAGTGCTTGCATGGTTAGCGGTAACCGTTTTTGATCCATTTAGAACCTTCTTTGCACGCAACGGGGTAAAAACCGCGCTCGCGCTACTAGCGTTTATCTTCTTATTTAAAATAGGGGAAGCATTTTTAGGGCGCATGTCTATCGTGTTTTACAAAGAGATTGGCTTTAGCAATAGCGACATCGCTACCTTCTCAAAAGTGGGTACCGCTTTTCTTACTATCGCTTTTACTTTCGTAGGTAGTCTATTCAATCAGCGCTACGGCATTGTAAAAGGCTTATTTATCAGTGGTATTGCAATGGCTGCTTCTAACCTAGCCTTTGCGTGGATTGCCGTGGCAGGCCCTAAATTAAGCCTATACGCGTTTGCTATTATTGTTGATGGCTTTACACAAGCTTGGTCACTCGTTGCCATGGTGGCGTTTATATCAATGCTCTGTGACCGAGCCTTCAGTGCAACGCACTACGCCTTACTTGCCTCATTAGGAAATTTAGGCCGAACTCTACTCTCAAGCTACAGTGGTGTGGTGATTGATGACTGGTTATCAGGGAATTGGGCACTGTTTTTTGTGCTTACTGCCGTTATGGTTATTCCGTCGCTGGTATTTTTATTCTTAATACGCCACAAACTTTATGCATTAGAAAGCAACTATCATAAGAGCAATTAACAAAATAAGAACGTATGTGATTAAATGTAACCAGTATTTAGAGGGGTCTTAAATAGTGCATCCATGCACTATTTGCATTACCACGCACGCTAAGGGCTGTCTGCGTGTAATGAATAATTAAGCTTCTTTAAGTAAGTTAAGACCTTCGTATGGGTCCACTTCTAGCGCATCACAATAGCGCATAAATTCGATTACATCTAAACGACGTTCTTGGTTTTCAATTTTACCAATGAACGAATGCGGCGTACCTAAAACCTGTGCTAGGCTGCGCATTGTATGGCCTTTCTCATGGCGTTTAGTTTTTAACCATTTTGTTAATTTTGAGTTTTCTTCAGAAGAAACTGTTTTACCCATCATAAAATACATCTCCTACTAGATGATTCAAGTTAATAAATTTAGAGCGAAATTTTGCCCGTCTCACTCTTGGATACATTATATACTAATAACTTTTTCTGTGAACGGTTAATTATACAAATGTCCACTTTTTAGGTATAGACCGTTTTTGTTAACAAGTCTAAGTTTAAGCTAAAATTAAAGCACAAGCTCTATTATTAGTTGCCTAACTGTACCAAAAAATCGTTCAATTGGAACCTTGTAAAATTGAAAATATAACTTTAAAAATTGCATACTTATGCTTAAAGTGTATGTAAATACTGAAAAAGGCTAGGAAATGTTTCGTATATTATTTTTGTTGCCAATTGTACTCTGTGTAGCGTGGTACCTTTTTTTAAAACAAAATCGTGTACCAATTAAGCAAGGCAAAAAAGGGTTCGTCTATATTTTGATCATATCTGGAGTGGTTTTAGGCTTTTTCTTACTAATGATTAAAGTGACCCAACACTAGGGTCACTTTATATTAACTAGCGCGCGCGATCTCGTAGCATAAGCAAGCAGGGTGTTAACACCAGCGTTAAAACTGTTGCAAATGTTAACCCGCCCGCTACGGCCGTTGCTAATTGCACCCACCACTGCGTAGAAGGTGCCCCAAAGTCGATTTGGCGATTAAATAAGTCAATGTTGACCTGTAGCACCATCGGCATTAAGCCAAGAATTGTCGTAACGGTAGTAAGCAGTACGGGCCGTAAACGCTGTGCCCCTGTTCTGAGGATTGCATCTTTTGCAGCCAAGCCCTGCTGACGCAACACGTTATAAGTGTCAATCAGCACAATATTATTATTAACGACAATCCCTGCCAGTGAAATTACGCCAATACCCGACATAACAATACCAAAGGGCTGTTGAAGTACAATTAAACCTAGAAATACACCAACAGTTGAGAATAACACGGCACTTAAAATCAAAAATGCCTGATAGAAACTATTGAACTGAGTAACCAAAATAATCCCCATCACGAACAAGGCAACTACAAATGCTTGCTCAAGAAAAAGCTCTGACTCATCTTGATCTTCAGTTTCACCCCGCACTTTAATTTTTACTCGCGGGTCGAGACCTTGCTCTTCTAATTGCGCCTGTAAGCGTGGCAGCGCTTTGGCAAGCTGCTCACCTGGCTTCATGTCGGCATTAACGGTAACTACACGCTGTGAATCAACACGGCGAATTGTATCAACTTTAGGAGCGGCTTGGCGCTCAACAAAATGACTAATCGGCACTTGTCCGTGTATGGTTTTGACACGTAACGTTTCTAAGCGGCCTAAATCTCGTTTATCGTGAGGAAAACGAACTCGAATATCAATTTCATCATCGACATCATCTGGTCGGTACTCGCCGAGCTTCAAACCATTTGTAATAAGCTGCACATTCGCACCTAACATACTTGCATCGGCACCAAAGCGCGCTGCATCTGAGCGATTGAGCTTAAGCTGCCACTCAATCCCCGGCTTAGACGCTGTATCGTCTACATTACGAAACGCCCCGTCATCTTCAATCGCTTGCCGTACTCTTTTTGCCTCGCTATTTAATACGTCTACAAACTTTGAACTTAGCTCAATACTCAGTGCTTTGCCGCCACCGGGCCCGTTTTCATCCTTGCGTAGTTCAATTTCAACACCTGCGAAACCGGCTGTTATTTCCGTTACTTGGCTAATAATATTCTCGGCTGGCGGTCGTTCATCCCACTCTTTAAGATTCATTCTGAACGTCCCCACCTGATCTTTGCCCCCAGTCCTTGCATACAAGGTTTTTATACCTGGGACTTCTAAGATCCTTGATTCTATCTCTTTCATGATCACATCTTTTTCATAAATAGATAAATCGCTGTACGAACGCACCTTAATATTGACGCCATTAGGTTCAACATCGGGGAAAAACTCAACCCCTAATTTTGATACGGCAAAAGTAAAAAACACCAAAACAGAGAATATAATCGCAGCAGTTAAGCTCCACCACGGTCGCTGCGTAGCAAAGTCAAGCATTCGGATATAACGCCCAAGCAACCCTTTTATTTGCGTTAAATCGCCCGATTCAGCCAGTGCCAAGTCAAGTTTTTGCTGTGCAGATAATGGCCTCGTTTTACCAATTAAGCCGCCAATAGTAGGAACAAATACAAGGGCCATTAACAGTGATGCCGATAACGTAGCAATTAATGTAATTGGTAAGTATTTCATAAACTCGCCCATCATTCCCGGCCAGAAAATCAATGGCGCAAATGCAGCTAAGGTTGTGGCTGTTGACGCGATAATAGGCCAAGCCATTCGCTCGGCTGCATGACGGTAGGCTATTTTGCGAGGTTTTCCTTCACTCATTTCCCGATCAGCAAACTCACTAACCACAATCGCACCATCAACCAGCATCCCCACGGCCATAATAAGTGCAAATAGCACCACAATATTTACCGTTAAGCCAAACATGGAGATAACCAAAATCCCAGTGAGGAATGAACCGGGGATAGCAATGCCAACTAAAAAAGCGGTACGAGCACCTAGTACAGCCACAATAACAATCACCACCAGCAAAACGGCCGAAAGCACGTTGTTTTGCAAATCTGACAGCATCATTTTAACGTCTTTCGACATATCACCGGTGTAGTCCACACGAACATGCTCAGGCCAACGCTTTTGAGCTTCATTAACCACATGTTTAACCTGCTCAACGGTATCAATAATATTTTCACCTGCACGCTTTTTAACTTCTAACGAAACAGCCTGTTGACCATTAATCCGCGCTATTGAGGTTGGATCTTTATAGGCTCTGCGAATTTTTGCGACATCCATAAAGCGCACAACGCGGTCACCCACGACTTTGACAGGTTGCTCCATTACATCTTGAATCGTTTCGAAAACCGACGGTATTTTTACCGCAAAACGACCTTTGCCTGTATCGAGGGTTCCTGCTGCGACCAAACGGTTATTATTCGACAGCAGTTGAATGATATCGCTTGGTTCTAGCCCATATGAAATCATGGCTAATGGGTCAACTTCAATTTCAACCATGTCTTCTCGGTCACCACCGACATCGACCTCAAGGACACTAGAAATACTTTCAAGCTCATCTTTAAGGTTTCGCGCTAATGTGAGTAACCCTCGCTCTGGCGAATTACCTGACAACGTTAAAGTAATGGTTGGTTGCTGATCTTCCATCAGTATTTCATGTACTTCTGGCTCTTCTGATTCAGAGGGTAACTTCGCTTTTGCCAAACTCACTTTATCGCGTACATCTGCCAACGCTTCTTTAGGGTCCATACCGGCAAGAAACTCAAGTGTGACCGAAGCATGGCCTTCGCTTGCCACGGCTGTCATCTCTTTAACCCCTTCGATTGAGCGGAGCTCTATCTCCATAGGCCTTACAAGCAGGCGCTCGGCATCTTCTGGCGAAATGCCATCATGAATAATCGAAACATATATAAAAGGAATGGTGACATCTGGATTGGCTTCTTTTGGAATGGTTTGATAAGTCACCCATCCCGATATCAACAATAGAATAAAAATAGATAATACCGTGCGGGTATGAGTTAACGACGCCTCAATTAAGTTTTTCATACTTACTTGCTCGCTACCTCAGCAAATACAGGCTCAACTTTATCTCCTGCTCTGACAAAGCCCTGCCCTAAAGTTATCACATTTGCTTGCTCACCTAGGCCCCACAACCACACACCTTCTTCGGTAGTTTTTGCTAAATTTACCGATTTAAATTCTACCCTATTATCATCATTGACTATTTTTACCCCGATATTGCCTTGCTCATCCAATGCCATAAAAGCAGGGCTTAAAAGCATGGCAGGTTCTGCGGGTAACTCGATATTTAATTGTGTCGAAAACCCGGCTTTGTAGTGCATACCTGGGTTCGCAAATGCAGCCTCCACTCTGAATGTATTTGTGCTTTCATCTGCGACGGAGGCGATGTAACGAATTTTTCCTGGGTAGGTTTTATCATTAAGAACATGGGCAAACGTGGCTTGACCAACCTGTAAACCTTGAATTTCTTTTTGTGTCGCATCGGCTCTCACTATCAGAGGGTCTAGGTCAACCAATTGCAGAATTGGGTCACCAATGCCAACATAATCACCGATTTGTACTAAGCGTTTGTTGATCACACCATCAAATGCCGCTCGAATATCTGTGCGCTGATACATCAGCTCTAAACTCGCAAGCGCCGCTTTAGCTTGTTGCAATAATGCTTGAGCACGCATCGTTTGTACTTTATTTTGCAGACCTTGCTGATTCAGTTTTAATGCGCCTTCATATTCAGTTTCATATTGAGCAACCAGCGCTTTGGCCGAGGTTATTTGAGCTTTTAAATCTGATTTATCAAGCCGTAAGATAATCTCATTTTGTTTTACAAACTGCCCCTCTTCAACCAAAATTTCAGTTACTTGGCCTGCTTGTCTGGCACTAATATTGGCGGTTTTATCTGGCTCTGATTTACCATAAAAAGTAAGGTTTTTATTTATATTTTGTGCGGTTAACCGCACCACCTGTACTTTGGCAATTCGGTCTGAATTTGTAACTTGGTGATTATTTTCATCATCGACTTCCGGTGACTCAGTCATGCCAGAAAGCATCCAAAGTACAATCACAAGTACAATAAAAATAGCTAAAATATAAGGTTTCTTTTCGAGTGCTGTTCTTAGATTTAGCAACGCAAAATTCCTTCTAATGATGCGTAAGTATAGTTAGGCTGGGATAATTAGGAAGTGTAAGCAATAAAAAAGCCACATCAAGTGGCTTTTTTCAAATTATTTTTTAAACGCTGAAGCTAGCGCCGCAACCGCAGGTTGTTGTTGCGTTGGGGTTGTTGACAAAAAAGCGTGCTCCTTCAAGGCCTTCAGTGTAATCCACTGTGCCATCGACAAGGTATTGAATACTCATTGGATCAACAACTAAGGTCACCCCGTTTTTTACAATTTCTAAATCGCCAGGGTTGGCTTTTTCATCAAAAGTAAAACCATATTGGAAACCTGAACAACCACCACCTGTTACATAAACACGTAATTTTAGATCTGGATTCTCTTCTTCTTCGATTAACTGTTTAACACGAACAGCTGCTGCATCGCTGAACTTTATTGGCAACTCATCCGACATACCAAAACCCTCAAAACCTATGATATGACGATTATCTAATACCCGAGTGTTTTAATCAAGTATCGCCACAAAGTCATCATATTTTACGAGACCGAATTGGCCAACCCATTAGCATTGAGCTAATGTTTATTTGTACTACTTTTGAATTAAGCAAAATTTAACGATGAGGGATCATCATAGTGATAGATCATTTAAGGCTCCATTTTATTAATGCCAATATAGATAGCGCACCGGTTATCCCCGCAAGCTATGATGGTTTATTGGTTTTTGCCTCGATAATTACTGCGGTGTTCGCATCGTATGTGTCTTTTTTACTATCTAGTCGCATTAAAAGCTCACACTTAAAAAACGAAAGCTTAATATGGACAATACTGGCTTCCTGCTTTTTAGGGATTGGCATTTGGGGCATGCACTTTGTTGGTATGCTGGCTTATACCCTCCCCATTGCCATTGAATACAACACCACCATTACTTTACTCTCGGTACTACCCAGTGTATTTGCAAGCTACATTGTATTGTCACCGGCACTTAGCCACGGTCGAAGACTCATATTCAGAAGTATTTTAATGGGGGCTGGGATCGGCTGTATGCATTTTGTTGGCATGATGGCCATGATGATGCCAGCTCATATGGCTTATGAGCCTTGGTTATTCTCTTTGTCTATTTTGGTTGCCATTGTTCTTTCGGGTATTGCGTTAAAAATTAACGATTTGAGACAATCTCGAGGCATTCATCACACCCGCATTAATCTGCTTGGCGCAATTATAATGGGCAGTGCTATATCGGGCATGCATTATATTGGTATGATTTCGATGTCTGTATTTGAAACAGAGCACACCGTATATATAAACACACACGACAACTCCACCCTTGCACAACTTGTGATGACTGTTTTATTGGCGCTGAGCCTTCTTGTGCTGGGGATTGTTGAATTAAGAGCCCGAAGTTTATTATCCGCCAAACTCAAAGCCGTGCTTAACACTGTTCAAGATGTCGTTATAAGCTTTAATAGCACGGGAATTATAGAATTTGCGAATCCAGCCGTGTTACCTGTATTTGGCTACCGGTCCGATGATTTAATTGGTAAACATATTCACCTTCTTATCCCTGAAAAATCAGCTGAACTCAGCGATATATTTAACGGCTCTCAACTTAACATACCAAACGCAAAAAAAAGTAAAAGTCGACTGTTAAAAGGACAAAGAGCAAATAAACAGTTGTTTCCCATCACACTCACAATCAGCTCGATAGGCAAACAAGAAAAAGGCCCCTATGTCGCCACGATTAAAGATTTAAGTGACATCCAAAATCAGGAAGCATTCACACAAACCATTTTTGATAACTTGCCCATCATGCTGTTTGTAAAAGAAGCTGAGCATTTAAGTTTTAGCCATGTAAATAAAGCTGGCGAAGAACTGCTTGGCAGACGTAAAGAGCAATTAATAGGTCTGAATGATTTTGATATTTTTAGTAATGACGAAGCTGCAAACTTTGCCCAAACAGACCGAGACGTGCTTAATAAAGACGGAATAATCACATTAGATGAAAAGCCAGTAACGGTTGACGGTAAAACACATTACTTACGTACTCGTAAACTGGCTATTAAAGACAGTAATGGAAAAGCACGATATTTACTCGATGTATCAGAAGACGTGACAGAGCTAAAACAAGCCAAAACAGAACTTGAAAACTTGCATCAACGCATGTCGATGGCTGCCGATGCAGCGCACATTGGTATTTGGGAGTGGAACTTTGAAACCAACGAATTAATTTGGGATGACTGGATGCATACCCTGTTCGAAATACCCAAGTCACAGTTTAAAGGCGATTACGCAACATGGGCTAATACTCTGCACCCTGATGAATATGAGCGAGTTACCAATAAACTCAAGATTGCTCTATTAAACAACGAAGAGTTTCATGCTGAATTTCAAATAGTATTACCCTCTGGGCAAACTCGTTACCTAAATGCCGATGGACGTATTTATGGCAACCGTATGATTGGGGTTAACTTTGACATTACTAAACGGGTAATGGCAGAGAAGAAAATAAGGCAGTTAGCACAAACAGATCATTTAACAGGCCTTGCTAATCGAAATGCACTCAGTAAGTTCATAAAACACGAATTTGATCGCAGTGAACGCACCGGGGCAAAGGTGGGATGTTTATACTTTGACTTAGATAAGTTTAAACCTATTAATGATACCCACGGCCATTTAATGGGTGACTTTGTTCTTGTTGAAGTAGCCAAACGATTACAAGATACGGCTCGTAAAACAGATTGTGTCGCGCGTATTGGTGGCGATGAGTTTGTTGTTGTCATAACCGATATCGAAAACCTTAGCCAAGTGAAACGGGCACTTACACGGTTTATCAATGCTATTTCGGCTCCTATCGCCTCTGAAGTTGGCTATTTAAATATTGCCACGAGCGTTGGCTATGCCATCTATCCTGATGATGCTAAATCACTTGATGAACTACTTCATAAAGCCGATGAGCGCATGTATAAACAAAAACGCAGTAGCCATGAAAGCATACCCCAGTACAAATGAATAATTAAAAAGATAAAATGTCTGCAACGTGTTTTTTTGCGTATACTTATTAAACGATTAATAAAAAATATTTTCCATGCGCGCACCCTATTTATCCGTCATTCTATTTCTGCTTTGCATATTTCATGCTGCTTTCACGAGCGCTAATGAGCAACAAACATGGAAAATAATCTCGTTAGAATGGCCGCCTTATGCGAGCAGTAAAATGGCCAATGGCGGAGATGCAATCGCCTTATTAAGAGACTCACTTGCCGCAGAAGGGATAGCGCTAAGCGTGGAATATTTACCGTGGCAAGATGCACTAAAAAAAGCAGAGCAACCGGGGTATCTAGGTTACTATCCCGCGTGGCTTTCTGAGATACAAGCAGGGTTTATTGCTTCATCCCCCATTTTAACTTCACAACTTGCTGTGATGACCAGCCAAAGTAGCGTGCAACACTATGAAAGCATTGAGCAACTATTTAGTAAAAGTAAAGTGGGTATCGTTGGTGCTTATATTTACCCTGATGAAGTTGAAAAGGTCATTCAAGCTTACGAAAGCAGTATTATTCGCGCCGCAAATGATGAAGAGCTTTTTCACTTACTTCAGACAAACCAAATAAACTTTGCCATTGCAGCCCCTGAAGTATTCAACTACTTTGCCACGCAGAAAAATGTGTCTAAACCCCATATTGTTAGCCAGTTTGTCGATTCCCCTTTAGTGATAGGCATTCGTAATGCGCCTGAAAACCGCGAAAAAGCCACGCGTTTACAATCGTTATTTAGCATCAATAACCTCGAAACGATGGTCTACACAAAACCAAAAAAGCTGCTATTAACCTATATAGACATACCGAGTATCTCACCGTTTAATGAGTTCATTAGCCAAATATATGATGACATTGGCATTAAAACCCAAATACAAGCAACGCCTGCACGAAGAGGGCTTTTGTTGCTCAACGCGGGGATCATTGATGCAGACGTTGTCAGAGCTAAAAGTATTATTAAAGAGTTTGAAAATGTCGTTGTCGTAGAGCCAAGTCTCAGCGTGATAAACATTGTATTATTATGCCGACAAGCGTTACCTTGCAGTCGAGAAATATTGTACGATCCTAGCAAGAATATTATCAGCACCACTGGCAATACTGAGCTTTTAAGTGAGTTTGATATTAAAGCGCGTATTACGCACAACGAAGCGCTCAATCACAGCCTTGATTTATTAAGAAAAAAACGAATAAATTATATTCTGTATCCCGCACTTGAAAATGAACTAGCCTCTTTAAAAAAAGAATTTCACGTAATCGTATTACGTCAGTTAGCAGTCAATACCGTGATAAATAAAAAACACGCAGCGCTGATACCTGAACTATCAAAAGCAATTAAAGCACGGCTACCCGAATTAAAAAGGCAACTAGACAAAGACAACATAAAACAGTCAAATTTACCCAAAAACTAGATAAATTTATAAAATCCCAACGACTTAGCGAGTTTGATTTGCTAAACTTCAGGCTCAAAAGTGCTGTGAGGAAGAATGCATGTGGCTTGAAAGGCTAAGGCGTCGATTAGCAAAGCCTAAAACATCTGTGCAATTGTGCTTACTTGGTGTAAGTGCGGGACTAATTGCGGCAGTGTTGATCATATTATTTCGCCTCACGATCATGTTTTTCCAAAGCTTATTTTTAGAAAAACCTGACGACTTTACGACTCTTCCCACACTTGAACGTGTATTACTCCCTGTCGGCGCTGCCTTATTAATTGCTTTATTTGCCGCATTAACGGGTTTTAAACACTACCGTTTAGGGATCCCCTTTGTAATTCACCGAATCAAAAAGCATTATGGCCAAATGCCACTGTACAACACCGTTAACCAATTTGTTGGTGGAGCGTTGGCGTTAATTAGTGGTTTTTCAGTGGGTCGTGAAGGTCCTTCTGTCCACATGGGAGCAACGGGTGCAAGTTTGCTTGCCGATAAATTGCATTTACCCCACAATGCCATGAGAACCCTGACTGGCTGCGGTGTTGCAGCGGGTATCGCAGCCTCATTCAATACCCCACTTGCTGCGGTAATCTTTGTAATGGAAGTCGTACTTAGGGAATACAAAGTACACATATTTGTGCCAATTATGCTTGCCGCGGTGACAGGCGCACTCGCCACCCAATTTGTGTTTGGTGATGCATCTGAACTGGCGCTTATTACCATGAACCCACTCAGTGGCTGGCATTACCCATTTTTAATCTTATTTGGTATGGCGCTGGGAGCAGTTGCGTATGCGTTTAATCAAAACTTAATGTTGATCATTCGCACTTTTAAACCATTAAGCATGTTTCCACGTTTATTACTTGCAGGGTTAATTGCAGGTTTAATTGCCTACATGGTGCCGCATGCGATGGGCTCTGGTATGAGTGCAATTACCATTGCCATTGAATCACCCGATGATGTGCAGTTTTTGACGACCATTTTAATTGCCAAGCTATTAGCAACTTTATTTGCTATTGGCTTGGGGATACCCGGCGGTATTATTGGCCCCGTGATTGGATTAGGCGTACTTATGGGCACGTTAATGGCATTTTTTGCGCAGTTTATTAGCCCAGGGGTTGATATTGCAGGTACTTACAGCATGCTTGGAATGGCAGGCTTACTTGCGGCCACCTTACATGCGCCGCTTGCCGCACTTACAACCGTGATGGAGCTAACTTCAAGTCCTGAGATTATTGTGCCTGCCATGCTCGTTATCTCAACAGCGTATGTTACCGCGCTGCAATTCTTTGGTAACCGCTCTATCTTTATGCAACAACTGGATTTCCAAGGACTTGAATATCAAATTTCGCCAGCAACCGAGGCGTTGCAAAAAGTGGGTGTGATGGAAGAAATGGATGAGCATTTCAAACTGCTATACAGCGATGATAAAGAACAAATAAAAGCATCTCTCGATGCCATTGACAGTCAAACACCATTAATTGTTCACGATGACGAAAATGGCTATCGCCTAGCAGAATATGACTTGAGCTTGATGTCAGATCAAAACAGTAATATTAAATATGTCAGTCTCGCAGGTTTAAGTAGCCAAGCCACACTCGCGGATGCCTTTGACTTGCTTAAAGATAAACGAAGCGGTGCGGTGTATATATATAACTTACTTGATAATCAGCAAATTATGGGGCTTTTGCGTTGGGACCAAATTAGACATATTCTGACCATACGCAATAGCCTGTTATAACAATTAAAATGGATCAATAAATGAGTGCGCTATTAATTTACAAAACGTTTCATGTATTTTTTATGATTGCTTGGTTCGCTGGTATTTTCTACTTACCACGATTATTTGTTTACCACGCCATGAGCGAAGAAAAAGCCTGTAACTCAATGTTAAAAGTAATGGAGCGACGCTTACTGTTATTCGTTACCCCTTTTGCGGTATTAACACTGGTTTTTGGGGTACTGACAATTGTTGAATATGGCCGTGAATGGTTCAAATACAGCATGTGGCTTCACTATAAGTTAGTGCTCGTTATTATCTTATATATCTACCATGCCTACTGTTTTAAGTTATTGGCTGATTTTAAGCATGATCGCAACACACGTAGCGATCGTTTTTATCGCATTTTTAATGAAATTCCGGTGCTGATTCTATTGGCGATTGTCGCATTAGCAATTATTAAACCTAGCTTATAATTTGCTGCTGTGTACGCTAAAAATTTGCTATAGTACGGCGCAAATTTATGCGACCTCCCATACAGAGTGTCAGCGCCTTTATAAATGTGATTAGGAACAAGCCCCATGTTAAGTTTCCAAGGTGAAAATATCCTGTCGGTCAATCAACTTGATCGCGATTGTATTGAACGTATTTTTGCAGTTGCTAAGAAAATGGAGCCCTATGCTAAAAAGCAAAAGCGCACCAATGTGTTAGAAGGCGCTATATTAGCTAATTTATTCTTCGAGCCAAGCACGCGAACACGTGTCAGCTTTGGCACCGCCTTTAATCTACTCGGTGGTTTAGTGCGTGAAACTACGGGCATGCAAAGCTCAGCGTTAGCCAAAGGTGAATCACTGTACGACACAGCACGTGTTATTTCAGCTTATGCTGATGCCGTTGCAATGCGTCACCCAGATGCAGGCTCGGTAGCCGAGTTTGCAACAGGCTGTGATGTACCTGTCATTAACGGCGGTGACGGTCCTAATGAACACCCCACTCAAGCACTACTCGATTTATTAACTATCGAACGTGAACTGGGGCGTTTTAATCAACCAATAGACGGTATGCACATTGCCCTTGTTGGTGATTTAAAATATGGCCGTACTGTTCACTCGTTATCTAAATTACTGTGCCACTATAAAGACATTAAATTTTCAATGGTCGCGCCTGACGGCTTACAAATGCCAGACTATGTTTTAGATGCTGTTGATAATGCGGGTCATAAAATTCAACTGGTTGACAAAATGGAAGGCAACCTTGCGGCAGATATTGTTTATCAAACCCGCATCCAAGAAGAACGCTTTCCTTCGCAAGAAGAAGCAAACAAATACCGTGGTGGTTTCCGTATCAGCCAAGCAATTTACAACACACACTGTAAGCCAAATTCAGTACTGATGCACCCACTCCCACGTGACAGCCGTTTAGAAGCAAACGAGCTTGATAACGATTTAAACAGCAACGATAACCTTGCAATTTTCCGCCAAGTTCAAAACGGCGTATTAATTCGCATGGCCTTGTTTGCTCTGACCTTAGATGTTGCTGACAAAGTTGAGCAATATGAAGTCAACGTACCGTGGTTTAGCCGTAAACGTAACAGCTAATAATCTACGTTTAGGGCTCGCTTGAGCCCTTGCAAACCTCTCATTTAACGTGACAACCAAATAGGACTATTCATGACAATTAGCCAAGATCTTTTTAATCGCGCGCAAGAATCAATCCCAGGCGGTGTTAACTCACCCGTTCGTGCATTTAATGGCGTAGGCGGCACCCCTCTTTTTATCACCAAAGCCGAAGGTCCGTTTACGTTCGACGCCGATGGTAACCGCTACATTGACTATGTCGGTTCTTGGGGCCCAATGATCATGGGGCATAATCACCCAGCTATTAAACAGGCAGTACTCGAGGCAGTTGAAAATGGCTTAAGCTATGGTGCCCCCACTGAAGCCGAAATTTTAATGGCCGAAAAAGTAAAAGAGCTTGTTCCATCAATCGAAAAAGTACGTATGGTGAGCTCAGGCACTGAAGCAACAATGAGTGCGATTCGCCTTGCTCGTGGCTTCACTGGCCGTGACAAAATATTAAAGTTTGAAGGCTGTTACCACGGTCACGCTGATTCACTGCTTGTTAAAGCAGGTTCAGGTGCATTGACTATGGGCGTGCCTAACTCACCGGGCATTCCAGAGGATTTTGCTAAACACACATTAACGGTGTCGTTTAATAACTTAGACGAAGTAAAAGCCATTTTTGCCAAATACGCCGACGAGATTGCCTGTATCATCGTTGAACCAGTTGCTGGCAACATGAACTGTATCCCACCAGTACCAGGCTTTTTAGAAGGTCTACGTGAGGTGTGTGATGAGTACAAGTCAGTGCTTATTTTTGATGAAGTGATGACAGGTTTCCGTGTTGCTTTAGGGGGCGCACAAGCATATTACAACATCAAACCAGACCTTACTTGCCTTGGTAAAGTTATTGGTGGCGGTATGCCAGTGGGTGCTTTTGGCGGTAAAAAAGAAATCATGGATTATATCGCGCCCGTTGGTCCGGTTTACCAAGCAGGTACTTTATCAGGTAACCCAATAGCCATGGCTGCCGGCTTAAAATCGCTTGAGCTATTAAGTGTTGATGGTTTACATGATGAACTTGAAGCTAAGAGCAAAGCGTTATGTGACGGCTTTGAAGCAGCAGCGAAAAAAGCAGGCATTCCCCTAACAACCAATTATGCTGGCGGCATGTATGGTTTCTTCTTTACTGATAAAGAGAAAGTAACCAGCTACCAACAAGCAACAGAGTGTGATTTAGAGCGCTTTAAAAAGTTCTTCCACTTAATGCTTGATGAAGGCGTATACCTAGCACCTTCTGCATTTGAGGCAGGCTTTGTATGTGCAGAGCATTCTGAAAAAGAAATTGCAGACACCATTGCAGCAGCAGAGCGAGCTTTCGCTAAATTATAATATCTGAACAGACCACCTTATTTAAGGTGGTCTTAATCCTAATAGTAACTTCATCTCTTTTGTCACATCATGATCCGCTTAATAATCAGATAAGCAATACAAAAAAATCAGATAAAAACACATTATAAATTACAAATAAAACATATTTTATACATAAAAACCTTCTCCTTCCTGATTGTTATCTTTATAAAAGAATCTACTCGCAAACTTGAACCTAAAACCTTACTTTAAAATAACTTAAAGTATAATTAAGAAAAAATTAAAGCAATTACATATAGTTACATATGTTTATTTTATGTGTAAATAAACATTATAAATAAAAATTAGATCGTTCCAAGGCGTTTTTTTGTTGGTTTATCGTATTTATAATATAAAAGATTGATCTGTATGTTCCCGCCATGTTACCAATTTGTTTCACCCTTTTATTTAAAGTGAAAAACACAAATAAAAAAATACAAGGCGTGAAAGTTATTAACAAATAACAACAATTTACAATTAAATTTTCACAGGGAAATCTCAATGAAAAACAACTTTTCAAAAACATTTAAGCGTTCGTTCACGGCTGCAGCCGTTGCGATGACCTTAAGTGCAGCTATGCCTGCTATGGCTGATAATGTTAATGGGGCAATAAAAGGTAATATTACAACTCAATCAGGTGTTTCTTTAGCTGGCGCAACAATTACTATTAGTGATAAAAGCAAAGGTTATGAAAAAACACTTACTGCAGATGCAAATGGCCAGTTTAACCTTAACCAAGTACCTGTTGGTAAATATGATGTAGTGGTGTCACAAGCTGGGTTTGAAAAAGCACAGATAAATGATGTAATCATCGGTGTAGGTAAAACAGCCCTTCTCGAAATTCCATTAGTCGAAGGTAATATTGAACGTATCGCCGTTGTAGGTGGTGCAGTTCGTGCCGTTGATGTTTCTGTTACTGAATCATCATTAAACATTAGCTCAGAAGAACTTGAATTATTACCAGTTGCTCGCTCATTAACATCGGTTGCTTTACTAGCGCCAGGTGCAACTGAAGGTGATAGTCGCTTTGGTGATCAAGCATCATTTGGTGGCTCATCTGTCGCCGAAAATGCTTATTACGTAAATGGCTTGAACATGACTAACTTTCGTAATGGCTTAGGCGGTGCAACCATCCCATTCTCAGCCTACGATAGTTTTCAGATAAAAACTGGCGGCTATTCTTCTGAATTTGGTCGAACAACGGGTGGCTTAATCTCTGCAGTTACAAAATCAGGTACTAATGACTTTCACTTTGGTGTTGAATCAATTTATTCGCCTGATTCATTAAGAGAACAAGCACCAAATTCGGTTTACTTACAAAATGAGCGTTGTGAGGATGCTGATGGCCACTGTATCGGTGACTTATTTGTTAACAACCAAGATGACTATGCAAACTCATTTGAAACAAATATTTATGCATCAGGTGCGTTGATTGAAGATACACTTTTCTTCTATGGTATTTATACATTCCGTGATAATGAAACAGAGTACGGTAACGCTTCTCAAACCTCTCTAACAAAAGAGAAAGATGATGACCCTTATTATCTAGCGCGTATTGACTGGAACATTAATGAGGATCATCAATTAATGCTCTGGGGATTTAGTGATGAACGCACATACTCAGAAAGCACAATCGAAGATCCTAATGGCACTGGTAACTACACTTTAGACGGCGGTACAGCTTATCACAAGCGCGGTGGTGAAAGTTTTGCAGTACGTTATACAGGTAACTTGACTGATGACTTAAGCATGTCTGCAATGTACGGTGAAGTTAAATTTTCAGAAACTGATTATTCAGATTTTGATGACTGCCCTACTGGCTATGATGCAGACTTAGGTGTTGATACTACTTGTTATGTAAACTTCACTGTTGGTGCTAACGAAGATAAGCGCGAGCAATTGCGCGTCGACTTTGATTGGTACTTAAATGATGAGCATACGCTAAGATTTGGTTATGACTCAGAAACCAATTCATCGAATGCAACGACAATCAACTCAGGCGGTATTTACTACTACTACAGAACATACGAAGAAGGTGCTCGTCTCCCAAATGGTTATGTTCTTACTGAGGATATGAAGACAACCCGCGTACGTAATTATAGTAATGGCGGTGAATTTGAAGTTGAAAACTGGGCTATTTACCTTGAAGATCAATGGGCCGTTACTGAAAACTTAACGCTTACCTTAGGGCTTCGTAATGACAGCTTCACAAACTATAATGCTGATGGTGACGAGTTTGTTTCTATTGATAACCAAATTGCACCAAGATTAGGTGCATCTTGGGATATCAACGGTGATGGTGACAGTAAGTTATTTATTACTGCTGGACGTTATTATTTACCTGTTGCAGCAAACACGAACATTCGTTTAGCTGGCGCAGAAACCTATATTCAAACTTGGTATGAATATGAAGGTTTAAATGCTGACGGTACTCCAATTGGTCTAAGTAACCAGTTAGGTGAACCTGCGATTTCAAACGGGGGTGATGGTACTGCAAAACCATCAAATACCTTAGCAGATAAAGATCTTGAGCCAATGTACAATGATGAAATTATTGTAGGTTATCAAGCGGCTATAAATGATGACTGGTCTTGGAGCATCAAAGGGACATACCGCACACTTGGCAATCAAATTGATGATGGCTCATATATCTTCACTGATGAAGATGGTGAAAAACTTGGTGAAAATTGGTTCTTATTTAACCCAGGAAATGGTGCAACATTTAACTTTGACCTAGATGGTGATGGAGTAACTGAAGAATACAGTTTCACCGCCGAAGAGCTAGGTTATCCTGAAGCTAAACGTCGATACGCTGCCGTTGACCTATCTATTGAGAAAAGCTGGGACAGTGTTTGGTCTTTAAAAGCACTATACACTTGGTCACATAACTACGGTAACACTGAAGGTTTTGTTAAATCTGATAATGGTCAAGATGATGCTGGTTTAACACAAGATTGGGATTACCCTTACCTTATGGATGGTGCTAACGGTAACTTACCTGCAGACCGTCGTCACAATATTAAAGTTTACGGTGCATTCGCAGTTACTGAAGACTTCTTAGTAGGCGCAAACTTAAATGTTTCTTCTGGTCGCCCTTGGACAGCATTAGGTGCGGGCTATACACCAAACCCAGACTTATATGATTATGGCGATACCTATTATGTAGGTGATAAACGCTACCCTCGCGGCAGCATGGGAACAACTCCCTGGACAGCTCGATTAGATCTTAACTTTACGTACAACTTGCATTTCAATGACCAAAAAGTGCGCTTCGCATTAGATATTTTCAATGTATTTGATGCAGCTACAGCAACTCGTTACGACGAAGTCGCTGAAATAGCGGCTGGTGATGACAGTGCAACATTCGGTCTACCGCAAAGTTATCAATCTCCTCGTCGAGTCCAAATATCTGCTTCTTACGACTTTTAACCTCAGTTAATTGAACAAGATAAGTAGATAACCTAAAAGCCTCTCAATGAGGCTTTTATTTCATTTTTAATGTTTTAAGTGACTCTGTATTCAATAAAAATATGATTTTCCCTCTCTATTATGAGTATGAATTAACTACTCTATATAGTTTTAAGCTAGTACTTTTACAAAGAGGCTGGTGATAAGCGTATCTAAGTTTAACTATTTAACTCTATTAAACTTTTCTCTACTTCAAATTACTCGTCTTTAAAAACTAATTTAGGTAAAACAGCATTCATACGAAATTCTTAAAACTCTGCAAGTACTCTTTAAAATGCTGTATACCAATTTGCTTAATTAAAAGAGCTATTTTAAGCCAAGTTCCAGTAATTAGTTACTCTTGGCAGTTGCTCTGCCTCCATTTAGCCACCAATGAAAAACTTTTAACGCTGGCAGTTCGGCCGTGGTTCAAACTCACTGGCGCGAATTGGTAACTGCACTACTTTGCCGCAGCCTGGCGGTGCTTGTAGTCCGGTTTCTTCATTAATGAATGCCCAGCGAACTGATGCTGGACGCGTGTCAGCTATCGCTTCAGGATTGAGCGGTTTAAGATAACGAATATAGGCTTCAAGTGCGCCAACACTGCCCGTTAACCCCGTGCTCTTGTTATCATCGCGACCAATCCATGCCACCGTCACTGTATTTTGATCGAAGCCTGCAAACCAGCTATCACGTAAATCGTTACTTGTACCCGTTTTACCAGCCAGTTGAATAGATGGAAAGTGGGCATTCAAACGTTTAGCAGTGCCATCTTTTGTTACCCGCTTCATGGCATATTTTGTCATGTATACAGAGGCATCATCAAAACGCTTCTGCGATTCAACATCATGTTTATAAAGTACTTTACCAACCGAGTCTGTTAACGCTGAGATAGACGTAAGCTCACGATATTGCCCATCTGCCGCAAGCGTTGTGTAAAGCTGAGCCACTTCAAAACTTGAAAGCTCTAACGCCCCTAATAACAGTGACGGGTATTGTTCGATACGTTCATCAACGCCTAAGCGCTTCAGTGTATCAGCCACTTTATCAACACCTACATCTAACCCCGTATTGACCGCTGGGATATTTACACTGTTACTAAACGCTTTATAGAGTGGCATTGGGCCTCGGAATTGCTTATCGAAGTTTTCAGGCTGCCACACTTTTCCTTGTTCATTTGTTACTTGTAGTGGTGAATCATCCACTAAAGTTGCTACATTAAATTTTCCGCTTTCAAAGGCCGTTAAATAAACGGCGGGTTTCACTAACGAGCCAATGTTACGTTTTGTATCAAGTACACGGTTAAAGCCAAAGTAACGCACATCTCGGCCTGCTACGAGTGCCGATACCCCCCCCTTCTCAACATTTACAGAGATCATGGCTGCTTCAAGTTCTTCTGTTTTAGGGCGTTTTTCTAAGTAAGGTAGACTTGCTTCTATCGACTCTTCCATCGCCGTTTGTTTTTGAAGGTCAAAATAGGTAAAAACTCGCACACCCGCATCTAATACCTGTTGATCGGGCAGTAATCGTTTTAGTTCACGATTAACCAGTTCTAAATAACCTGGATACGACTTTTGCAGGCTGTCTTTCATAGGTGCAATGTCGATTGGACGCTTTAAAGCGGCGCGATATTCACGCGTATCAATGAGTTTGTTCTCCACCATTAAGCGCAATACTAAATCTCGTCTTTCCATGGCGCGTTCACTGTAACGACGAGGGTTGTAATACGATGGGCCTTTTACCATGGCAACAAGTAGCGCTATTTGGTCGTACTCAAGTTCATCGACAGGCTTTGAAAAATAAAAATCAGCGGCAAGCCCCATACCGTGTACACCTTGGTTATAAGACTGACCTAAGTACACTTCGTTTAAATACGCTTCGAGAATTTCATCTTTGCTGTAACGGTAATCTAAAATCAGTGCTATTAATGCTTCATTAAATTTACGCACTAATGAACGCTCACGCGTTAAATATATATTTTTTGCTAATTGCTGAGTCAGCGTACTGCCACCCTGCACGGTTCTACCCGCTTTAATATTACTGTATAAAGCGCGCATTATTGACCAAACAGACACACCGTGATGTTGATAAAAATTACGATCTTCGACCACCAGCAGCGTGTCTTTTAACATCGCTGGAAACTTATCTAGCGGGACAAATTCACGGTCTTGTTTTGAGTCGTTACCAATGCGCGCAATTTGCACCGGCTCTAGGCGCGCGGTGTTTAAACGACGACCGAATTTATCTTTAATGGTTGCTAACTTTTGCCCAGAAAAACGCAGCTCAATAACATGAGCCTCTTCAAGGCCATCGTAAAACTCAAATTCACGGCGATATACTTTAATGGTGTTAGCTGATTTTACATACTGACCTGTACGACTTAGTTTATTTACTGACGAATAATTTAAACGATTTAACTCCCAAACAACCTCTTGTTGAGACAAGAACTGTCCTGGGTAAAAGCTCATTGCGCGCGCATAGACTTGGGCGGGAAGTTGCCATTTGTTGCCTTCAAACTGACGGGTAATTTTGGCATCTAAATAAATAAGATAAAGCACCATGGTAATGACCACAGCCAACGAAAGCTTCCAAAAAATTGACCACATTTTTCGAAGCACGCGTACTTTAGTTGTCGGTTGAGATGCGTTTGAACGCTTTGCAGTTGAACGTTTCGTTGCCGTCGTTTTTTTACCTGACGACTTTTTTGCAGGAGTTTTTTTATCAGCCATTGAGTTCGCTATTGGTCAGTTAATTTTACAGGGTTATATTTTGCATAACAGCGCAATACTAACACCTGCAAAATTAACAGTCACTTAAACTCGGTTAGCGTGTACACAACCAAAGTGAGTGAATGACAGCGGGGATGAAAAAGATAAAACACAAAATAATATTGATGATTAAATCTTTACCTACGCCCGCTTTCAGAAATACCGCAACAGGCGGTAAAAATAACGATAAAATGATTAGTAACAGTTTGTTATCCATGTTTTTCCCTTTTTAGTTAAGTGTTATCAGCATAGTCAATAAAACCACCTCTCGCCTATAAGAAAACACTTATTTTTAACGCAAAAAAGCTCTACCAATAGTAGAGCTTTGATTTGAACACACAATGATATTATTTAGCGTGTGCGCTGGGCACACGCATTAAAATTAGTTACTGCGAACTGATACAAACTCAGGGTAAGCATCAATACCACAGTCATGTTGATCCATACCGCTTAGTTCTTCTTCTTCGGTAACACGGATACCCATGGTATTTTTCAGAATTGCCCATACGATTGATGACGTGATGAACACAAAACCTAAGATACACACTAAACCAATTAACTGATTAACAAAGGTTGCATCTGAGTTTGATAAAGGCACTAACATGATACCTAATGCACCACACACACCATGAACCGAGATAGCGCCAACTGGGTCATCAATTTTCGCTTTATCAAGTGCAACAATGCTAAACACCACAAGTGAGCCACCTAATAAACCAAGTAAACATGCTAGCAATGGAGAAGGTGACGCTGGCTCAGCTGTAATCGTTACAAGACCTGCTAATGCACCATTTAGCACCATTGTTAAATCGGCTTTACCCCATAACACTTTACAGACAACCAATGCGGCAATTGCACCACAGGCAGCGGCAGCATTTGTATTAAGGAAAATTTTACCTACAGCGGTGGCGTTTTCAGCATCAGAGATCAGCAGTTGTGAACCACCGTTAAAACCAAACCAACCCATCCACAGAATTAATGTACCCAGTGTTGCCAGTGGTAGGTTTGAACCTGGAATTGGGTAAATTTCACCGTTTTTACCGTATTTACCTTTACGAGCGCCTAAGAAAAGAACCCCTGCTAATGCTGCTGCAGCGCCTGCACCATGTACAATGGCCGAACCTGCGAAATCAACAAAGCCCATTTCTGATAAGAACCCGGCACCCCATGTCCAATAACCTTCAATTGGGTAGATAAAACCAGTTAGAATAACCGCGAAGATTAAGAATGCCCATAGCTTCATACGCTCAGCTACGGCACCCGATACAATAGACATCGCCGTTGCAACAAATACCACTTGGAAGAAAAAATCAGATTCTAAAGAGTGATTAGCATCTGACGCCTGCGTGCCAATTAAAGCACCAAACGAAGGAACAAAACCCCCTTCTGCGTTATCAACATACATAATGTTGTAACCCACCAGTAAGAACATAGTGCAAGCAATAGAGAACAGTGCAACGTTTTTAGTTAGTATTTCTGTTGTATTTTTTGCACGAACTAAACCTGCTTCTAACATGGCAAAACCAGCTGCCATCCACATGACTAATACACCCGACATTAAAAAGTAAAATGTGTCGAGCGAGAACTTCAACTCTACTATCGTGTTTTCCATAAATCCCCCTTAAATTGCTTCTTCGTCTAGTTCGCCCGTTCGGATACGAACAATTTGGTCTAGGTCGTAAACGAAAATTTTGCCGTCACCGATTTTGCCTGTTGAAGCAATTTTTGTGATGGTATCAACGACGCGTTGACAATTTTCGCTACGCGTTGCAATTTCAAGTTTGATCTTTGGAATAAAATCGACTTGGTATTCAGCTCCACGATATAGTTCAGTATGACCACGTTGACGGCCAAAGCCTTTAACGTCGACAACTGTCATCCCCTCAATGCCTAAATCAGCCAACGCTTCACGTACATCATCAAGTTTGAATGGCTTTATTATTGCACTAATCATTTTCATAGTGGCCCCCTTCGGACGCTTATTGTTATCCTGTTGGTTTATGTAATCCAACCTTTGTGCCACTATTTTTTATTAAATAATTTCAATAAGTTAAGAGATAGCCACGACGTTCAAACAAAAAAAATGCACCCTCATGGTGCATTTTTTTAACAATTTACCAGCACTGGTGCACTTAATTGGACTGTAAGCTAACCACGCAATTACGTTGTTGCTGTTTTGCCTGATATAACGCTTTATCTGCTAAGCGCATAGCACCAGTCAGTGATACTTTAGAAAATGGCGTAATCCCTATACTCATGGTTAATGAATAAGGCTCGCCATTGATAGAAAACGCGTGCTCGGCCAGTTGCTCTCTAAAGGTATTCAACCTCAGCTCTGCTTTTTCAAGCCCCATATTGTCCAGCACAACCGCAAATTCTTCGCCGCCAATACGTGCAATCGTAAAGTCATCAAATTTTGTTTTTAAGAATGAAGTGACCTGTTTTAATGCTTGATCGCCCGCCTCATGACCAAACTGATCATTAATATTTTTGAAAAAGTCGATGTCTAATAAGGCAAGCACATTGTCTTGCTCAACATGTTTCAGTACTTTTTCTGCATATTGATAAAAATAACGACGATTATACAAACCCGTTAAGTGATCTCGGTATGCGCTTTCTTTTATGTCGGCAATTAAAGCGAGTTGCTCCATGGTTTGCATAACACGGCAATGGAACTCTTCGTTCATAAAAGGTTTTGTTAAGAAGTCATTTGCACCATATTTGATAAAGCGTGCAGATAAGCCGTGTTTGCCCGCCCCCGATAACCCAATAATGGCTAAATCATCACGGCCTCTAAAATTACGTACCGCTTTAACAAGTTCAAAACCGTCCATTGTTGGCATGGCATAATCTGTGAGCAACAATTTAATTTCAGGATCGTCTTTGAGCATTTGCAATGCTTGTTCACCGTCGTGGGCATCACTTACTTCAAACAACTGTTTTTCGAGCATTTGTTTCATTAACGTGCGGCTAAGTACAGAGTCATCAGCAACCAACGCCTTACAACCATGATTACGCAGTAACTGCGCAACGAGTTTAATAGCGTAGTGATAAGAGTCTCTATTATCTTTCACAACGTAATCAACCACACCCAGCTCTAACATTTGTTGGCGAATGTATTCGTCAATCTTTGAGGTTAAAACCACTGTTGGGATATTTTTTGATAGTGTGTATTTAGCCACCTCACCATTCATCGCGTCGGGCAAGGTTAAATCTACAAGCGCCAAGGTATATTCATGCTTAGCAATTAAGGAAATGCCTTCTTTTAGAGACCACGCAAAGTCGACATCCACATCTAAATAGTGGGCAGCCAAGTGACGTAACACCTGCTGTACTACTTTACTGTCTTCAACCACTAACACTCTTTGCATCGCAACTTCTCTTTTATAAGCATGTATTACAAATCATAAAACTTGCTAAATATACGTTATTTTTCAATTTAGCTAAATATTTAACCAAACTATCTTTAATAAAAAACGCGCTTTTTGGTATTTTCTCAGCCATTCTCATTATTTCTCTGTTTAACGACTAATATTGGTGACTAGTCTCAATAGTTTGTCATCGCGCGCGCTTTTCTTTTTAATGACTGCAATTCGAATAATAAGGAATCAACATGAAACTCGTTAGTTTTATTGGTTTGTCTGTGACCGCCCTAACATTGACCTTTAGTACGCCTAGTTTTGCTGAGAACGAACGTCGTATCGACGTAGACAGCAATGTCGTGACTGAACACAAAGCACGTATAAACGGTGAGCGCTTCTCTTACACTGCAACCACTGGGACCCAGCCTGTTTGGGATGAACAAGGAAATGCCGTCGCCACGTTACAATACACCTATTATCAGCGCGATAAAGTAGACGATCGTACAAAGCGCCCGCTGGTGTTTTCGTTTAATGGTGGACCGGGCTCTGCGTCAGTGTGGATGCACCTTGCTTATACTGGACCACGCGTATTAAAAATTGATGACGAAGGTTACCCTGTGCAACCTTATGGCGTTAAAGATAACCCATATTCAATTTTAGATGTTGCAGATATTGTTTACATCAATCCCGTGAATACAGGGTACTCTCGCGTATTAGAGAACGAAAAAGGCGAACTACCAAGTAAATCTGATCAACAAAAAATGTTCTTTGGTGTTAATGCCGACATAAAATACTTAGCGGAGTGGTTAAACACCTTTGTATCGCGTAATGAACGCTGGCGCTCACCCAAATTCTTAATTGGTGAAAGCTATGGTACAACCCGTGTTTCAGGCCTAGCTCACGAATTACAAAACCGTCAATGGATGTATATCAACGGCGTTATTTTAGTCTCACCAACTGAAATTGGCATTAAGCGCGAAGGCCCTGTAGAAGCCGCTAATCGCTTACCTTACTTTGCAGCAACTGCGTGGTATCACAAAGCTTTAAGTGCTGATTTACAAGCTAAAGACTTAGATGAGCTACTACCAGAAGTTGAAGACTTCACGGTAAATAAGTTCCTTCCAGCGATTGCTAAAGGGGGCTTTTTAGCGGCTGATGAAAAACGCGCTATTATCAAGCAAGCAGCTAAATACGCTGGCTTATCAGAGAAATTTGTTGAGCAAAACAACCTTGATATTCCAACTGATTTTTTCTGGAAAGAGCTGCTACGTGACCGCGGTCAAACGGTGGGTCGTTTAGATTCACGCTACTTAGGTATCGATAAACGCGATGCGGGTGAATCACCAGACTACTGGGCAGAGCTCACGTCATGGTTACACTCATTCACACCCGCAATTAACTACTACCTACGTGAAGAGTTAAATTACAAAACTGATATCAAATACAACTTATTTGGTAATGTTCACCCTTGGGACCGCTCAGGTAATAACACTGGCGAAAACCTGCGTTTAGCAATGGCACAAAACCCGTACCTGAATGTCATGATCCAATCTGGTTACTATGATGGTGCAACAAACTACTTTGACGCTAAATACACAATGTGGCAGTTAGATCCAAGTGGCAAAATGAAAGATCGCTTAAGCTTTAAAGGCTACCGCAGTGGTCACATGATGTATTTACGTCATGCCGACCTTAAATCATCAAACAATGACTTACGTGAATTTATTTTGAAATCGCTGCCAGCAGAAGGCAAAGCCGCCAAATACTAATCACGCAAAGTAAATTCCAAAAAGAAAAAAGCCCGTTTTTACGGGCTTTTGTTTATCCATTGATCTATTTAGGTTTATACTTTCAGCCATACACTCTAGAGATTTGGAAATCACAGCATGGCAGAAAAATTTCGTGTGATGTTTGCCGGGCTTGAATCAGGCATAGATCAAACACAAGCGACTGAGCAACTTGCCGCAAAATTAAAAACCAGCACAGACAAAGTTGCAGGGCTTTTTGAGCACAAACCTTTGTTTGCTCCGAGCGATCAAGAAAAAGCACTTAAGCAAGCTAAACTACTGGCCAGTGTTGGCATAAAAGCTAAATTACAACCAGTTAGTCAGCAGCCTGCGAGTATTGGCCTTGACGCAAAGCAACGTGATGAGCGTATTTTTGATGCGCTTGACTACATAACCAGTAGTCTTATTCGCTTAGAAGAAAAGCTAGACGACCTTGAACAACGGCTCCCTGAACTTGAAAACAGCAGTGAACTAAGCAGCACCGATAACTGGCAAGAAGAAGATTTGCTTGATGAAGAAGCATATTGCGAACCTGTTAAAAAGCGTTCAAACACCCTGCTCTATTCATTGATTGCCATGGTGGTTGTGTTGTTAATTGCGCTGGGTATTGTGGAACTGTTTCCTGACCTATTCTCATTTTTAGAAAGTTAATATACATATTGACATGAGCAACATACGAGCAGAAATAAGACAATCTATTCGCAAAAAGCGTAATTCTCTTAGCAAAGAGCAACAAAAAAATGCAGCGATTGCGCTGAAAATGAATTTTACTCAACACCTAAAATCATTAAATACATCCCAAAACCCCCGTATAGGCATTTATTTTAGCAATGATGGAGAACTAGATACCTCATTGTTAATTAAAGAATTATGGCAAAAAAAAGCGCCCCTTTACTTGCCTATAATCCACCCGTTTAATGGCACTACTTTGTACTTTCAAAGGTATGAAGAAAATTCACCCATGACTGCAAATCGCTATGGTATCTTGGAGCCCAAGTTGAATTGCAGTCAAATATGTCCTTTAGACAAGCTTGATATTTTATTAATGCCACTCGTGGCATTTGATGATCAAGGTAACCGTTTAGGTATGGGCGGTGGGTTTTATGACAAAACATTAGCACGATACTACCAAGAGAACTGGCAAAAGCCGATATTAATCGGTCTGGCGCATCAATGTCAGCATGTGCCTTCTTTACCAATAGAATCTTGGGATGTTCCGCTAAAACACATCATCACCCCAGAGAAAATCTACCAATGGTAGCACTTCTCTCTGTATACTATGAACACTTGAATAAGTATCTCTCTGACAGCCAACTGAGCACATAATTATGACGCAAGATGAATTAAAAAAAGCCGCTGCCTGGGCAGCACTCGAATTTGTAAAAGAAAACACCATTGTTGGTGTTGGCACAGGTTCAACAGTAAATCATTTTATTGATGCACTAGACACGGTAAAAGACACCCTTGTGGGTGCTGTTTCAAGTTCAGAAGCTTCAACTGAAAAGTTAAAAGCACTTGGTATTGAAGTATTTGAGCTTAATGATGTGCAAAGCCTTGATGTTTATGTTGATGGCGCTGATGAAATCAACCCACACAACGAAATGATTAAAGGCGGTGGCGCTGCGCTAACACGCGAGAAAATAGTCTCTGCGGTAGCAAAACAATTTGTATGTATTGTTGATGAATCAAAAGAAGTTGAGACATTAGGGGCATTCCCACTGCCAGTTGAAGTAATCCCAATGGCTCGCAGCTACGTTGCTCGTGAACTCGTAAAACTTGGGGGTGATCCAGTGTACCGCCAAGGTGTAGTGACAGACAACGGCAACATCATTTTAGATGTGCATAATCTTGATATCAGCAATGCCAAAGAATTAGAGCTAACAATCAATCAGATTGTTGGGGTAGTTACAAACGGCTTGTTTGCCCATCGCGGTGCAGACAAAGTTATTATCGGCACCAAAAATGGGCCGCAAATCAAGTAAATAGGAATGAGGATATGAGTAAGGTATCGTTAGCAAAAGACAAAATTAAAATTCTCTTGCTGGAAGGCGTGCACCAAAGTGCTGTAGAAACGCTAAAGCGTAATGGTTACAGTAACATTGACTACGTGAAAACGTCCTTACCTGAAGACGAGCTCATTGAGCGCATTAAAGATGTGCACTTTGTTGGCCTTCGTTCTCGTACTCATATTAATCAAGCGGTATTAGAAGCAGCTGAAAAGCTTGTTGCAGTAGGCTGCTTCTGTATCGGTACAAACCAAGTTGATCTGCAAGCTGCACGTGAGCGTGGTATTGCTGTATTCAACGCACCATTCTCAAACACGCGCTCTGTTGCAGAGTTAGTGCTTGGTGAAATCTTATTACTTCTTCGTGGTATTCCACAGCGTAACGCCCTCGCTCATCGCGGTGGTTGGTTAAAATCAGCCAACGGTTCATTTGAAGCCCGTGGTAAAACGTTAGGTATTGTTGGTTACGGCCACATTGGTACACAACTCGGTATCATGGCTGAAAACATCGGTATGAACGTAGAGTTCTTTGATATCGAAGACAAACTATCGCTTGGTAATGCGACACAAGTACATAACCTTACCCAGTTATTGCAACGTGCCGATGTAATTAGCTTACACGTACCAGAAACGCCGCAAACTAAAAACCTAATTGGTATGGCTGAGCTTGAAGTCATGAAGCAAGGCGCGATTTTAATCAATGCCTCACGCGGTACAGTGGTTGATATTGATGCGCTTGCAGAAGCACTGCGCGAGAAAAAGCTAAGCGGTGCTGCTATCGACGTATTCCCTGTTGAACCAAAATCGAATGACGAAGAATTTGTTTCACCTCTGCGTGGTTTTGATAACGTTATTTTGACCCCACACATTGGTGGCTCAACGCAAGAAGCACAAGAGAACATTGGTATTGAAGTTGCGGGTAAACTTGCTAAATATTCAGATAATGGGTCAACAATTACAGCCGTGAACTTCCCTGAAGTATCACTGCCTGAACTCGCTAACCGCAGTCGCTTATTGCACGTACACCAAAATAGACCCGGCGTGTTAACGCAAATTAACCAAGCGTTTGCACAGCACGGTATCAATATCGCAGCACAGTACTTACAAACTGACGAAGCGATTGGTTACGTAGTAATTGATGTAGACACAGACCATTCAGAAGTCGCACTTAAAGAACTAAGTGCAGTTGAAGGTACAATCAGAGCTCGTATCTTACACTAATCGCTCACACAGCGAATAAGCAAAAAGCGCAACCAGTTTGACTGATTGCGCTTTTTTGATGTTGAGCTTAAGCCACCCTCTCTCAGTTAATTTTGTGTGAAGATAAGAGCGGAGCGAAAGCAGCTTAAAACCGCTCCTGTGCTTGTTTTTGTTAGGCATTTATTGACACTACATTAATACCCAGCGTCATTGGTGGAAAAATATGCCTGATAACGAGGCTTGATCCATTCTCTAAAACAAAAACGTATTGGTTTATAACATCCTCACCTAGATGATCACTCTGGTACATTTCACTTATTCGCAATGGCAGGTCAGTAATATTAAAAGGTATGGATGACTCTATCGTATCTACCTTTTCTAGCATTAACCCTAAACCAGGAAAACGATCGGTAATATCTACTTCACACGGTTTGATTGAGTAAGATTCTTGGCCTTGAAACACTAAGTTTATGTCATAGCAAATTAAAAAGCCTTCATTAGTCTCATCACGCCATGCCGGATGAACTTTTTCGTGATTGTGACCAGTTTGAACAGCCACAAGACTTTTTCCGATTAAGCTCCTAAAGTCGATCATATATGCCTAACAATTTTATAGTGCGCGCTTCGCGCATCTTTCTGCCAATGTCACGCTCATGTATTAATAAATCTATTTCTAACAAATAACGTAATGCATTGCCAACTATAATATTTTTATTATCACTTAGAATATTCAGAAAAAGAAAATGCGTTAGCGGAACATTCGTTTTGCAAAATAGAGCCAATAGTATTAAACGACTTGGACCCTCTCTTGATTGCTCAAAGCAATCATTAAAGGATTTACCCTAACTTGTTTTGGGGCAGAATCGGTTTGGCTTGGTTAGACTGAAAATAAAACGGAAACAACCACCAGCTCACGTACACTTCCCTGTGTAAATCACGCCGGTGAGTCAGTAAATTTTACTTATCGGCTGGCTTTGCATCCGCGGCCTTATCTGGCTGTTTTTCGCTGATCATGGTGTTTAATTTCTCGCCGCCTTTAATACCAAAATCTAACGTGCGGATTGGGAATGGAATGGTCATATTAGCTTCGCTTAAGGCGTTTCTAACAGCCACAACAGCTTTGTGGCGTACAGTCATAAAGTCAGCTTCACCGGGGTACTTAATCCAAAACCACACCAGTAAATTAATGCTGCTATCGCCAAAGCTTTCGGCGTACACGGCGGTCTCTTCTTGCTTGATCACAAAATCAAATTCATTGATTTTTTTAACGATAACCTCTGCAGCTTGCTCTGGGTCATCGGCATACGAAATACCCACAGGCACCTCAATACGGCGAACGCCTAACGTACTGTAATTACTAAGTATGTTTCTAAATAAAATTTTATTAGGTACGAGAATTAGTTGTCCATAAAAATTCTCGATAAGGGTGTTTCTTAGGTTAATCGCGCTCACTGTACCAAATACACTTTCCGTTCGAATGACATCACCTGCTTTAAAGGGTTTACGGATACCCATGGCAATACCTGCGATTAAGTTTTCGGTCATATCCTGAAAAGCAAAACCGATAGCAAGACCAACAATACCAGCACCTGCGAGTAATGAAGTCACGGTGCCTCTGAGGCCTAAAAAATCGAGCGCAACAAACAGCCCTACACAAAGAATAACCACTTTTGCAATAGACGACATCAAATCAGCAATTTGCGTTGATTCCAAAGAGCGACGTAAGATTTTACGCAGCATTGAGCCACACACTCGCGCTAAAAGCGAAAATAAAATGGTTATTATGATTGCGACGATGAAGTTAGGAATATGACTTATAACAATATCAATCCAACCACCAAGCTTCTCTTCAATGAGCTTTTCAGCTTCACTAACGGATGGAATTTTTAGCATGTTTATACCTTGTTATCTTATATTAACTAACTCGGTAATTTGCAAAATGAACGCCATGTTTAATCAGACAAATAAAAACCATAAAAAAAGCCGTGCATCGCACGGCTTTTAACACACTAAAGTAGGCTCTTTTTTCTAGTGCTGTTCTTCTCGCAGAAAAACAGGTTCGAGCTCTTTCGCGGTTGCATCGCTACTGAAGTAATAACCCGCTACTGTGAAATCTTTTAAATCACTCAATTGAGTAATTTTATTCTCAATAATGTAACGCGCCATCATGCCGCGGGCTTTTTTCGCGTAAAAGCTGATCACTTTATACTGGCCGTTTTTACAATCTTTAAAATGAGGTGTAATAATTTGTGCATTTAAGGCTTTTTTATCAACTGCTTTAAAATACTCATTTGAAGCAAGGTTTACTAAGTACTTACTGTCTTGCTCTGCCAAGACTGTATTGAGTTTTTCGGCTATCACACTCCCCCAAAACTCATACAAGTTTTTACCGCGTGGATTTTCAAGCTTGGTGCCCATTTCTAGGCGGTAAGCTTGCATTAAATCGAGCGGCTTAAGCACACCGTAAAGGCCAGATAAAATTCGTAAGTGAGACTGTGCATAATCTAAGTCAGAATGTGTTAACGACTGTGCATCTAAACCACCATACACATCACCATTAAATGCAAGGACGGCTTGTTTTGCGTTTTCTGTTGTAAACGGCTGTGACCACTGTGCGAATCGCGCTGCATTTAAACCGGCTAGTTTATCACTGATTTTCATTAAACTGCCAATTTGGGCAGGGGTTAAATCACGGCAAACTGACATTAACTCTTCGCTGTGCTCGAGTAATTCAGGCTGAGTGAATTTGTCGGTCGTGGCTGGTGTTTCATAATCTAAATTTTTTGCAGGTGAAATAACTGTGATCATAGATAGCTATTGACTTGTAATTTGTTTGATGTCAATTTCAACATTAAATGAATCAAAATGCACGTTTTGTTTCGCCCCGCCTTAATTCGCTGCATTTTCACATCTAATGCCTTAGTTTTCTTAGTTAAGGACATTTGACCTATTAAACACTGTCATAGTGTTGCAGCATTAAGGTGGCTATAATGGATTTTCTTTTAACTTGCTTGGAATGAGGAAAGCAAATGACTTCAGCACTACAAAGGCTTAAACAGCATTCATCTATTGTTGCAGATACAGGTGATATTGAAGCTATCAAAAAGCACCAACCAGAAGATGCAACAACTAACCCATCTTTACTTTTAAAAGCCAGTGAAATTGAAGCGTATAAACCTTATCTAGACAAGGCATGGCAATACGCAAAAGAAACAGAGCAAGATGCAGCCAAGCAACTTGAACTTGCTTGCGATTATTTTGCCGTATTAATTGGTAAAGAAATCAGCGAAATTGTACCGGGTTATATCTCGACAGAAGTCGATGCGCGTTTATCTTTCGATACACAAGCGACGATTGATAAAGCACATACTTTACTTAGCCTTTACGAAAAAGAAGGGGTAAGCAAAGATAAAATTCTTATTAAAGTTGCATCAACGTGGGAAGGCATCAAAGCTGCCGAGCAATTAGAAAAAGAAGGCACTAAGTGTAACTTAACGCTGTTATTCTCAGAAGCACAAGCACGTGCCTGTGCCGACGCAAATGTATTTCTAATTTCACCGTTTGTTGGCCGTATTCTTGACTGGCATGTAGCGAATGGTATGGAAAAACCGACTGATCCAATGCAAGACCCTGGTGTACAGTCTGTTCGTAGTATTTATGAATTCTACAAACGCCATGACTATAAAACAGTCGTGATGGGTGCAAGCTTCCGTAACACGGGTGAAATCATCGCGCTTACTGGTTGTGATAAATTAACAATCAGCCCTGCATTACTTGAAGAGCTTGGTGAGCTTACAGACGCACAAGAGTACTTACTTGAAAGCGACTTTACCGTTGAACCAAAACCAGCACCACTGACTGAAAGTGAGTTCCGTTGGTTACATAATCAAGATGCCATGGCGACAGAAAAACTAGCTGAGGGCATTCGCTCTTTTGCCGAAGCGCAGCTTGAATTAGAAGCACGCTTTAAAGCAATGTAATCTGCAAAAATCATTATAAATAAACGCCACCGCTCTCGGTGGCGTTTTTGTTTATATACCATACAAAATTTTGATCTATTCATCTAGCAATCACATTTCTGTAACAATATCGTCACTTTTTTATTCTATTTTTGTCTAGCCTGTGGTATAGGTATTTCCGAGGTTCAAAATAATCAATAGGAGAAGTTCATGGATAGCCTAGACGATATTTTAGAAATATTAGAAGGTCCTAGTACAACAAAAAAGACCTCTACAAAAAATAAAAAGAGAAAATGGCGCGAAATCGAAGCTTTGAAAGATAAGCACAGATTACGTAAAGAACTACAGGAGTTAGACTACTTTACAGACAGTATAGCGATTGATGAGCTAGACTTTTAAACCAAGGCCCGCAAGGGCCTTTTGTTTGCATTAAATTTTAGGAAGGTGCCAATTAATCGGTGTTTTATGCTGTTCGCTCAGTCGCTGATTGATCGTTGAAAAGTGCTTACACCCAAAAAAACCTCGATGTGCAGACAAAGGTGAGGGATGAGGGCCTTGGATCACATGATGACGCGATGTATCGATGTGTTTACCTTTCTTTTGTGCATGTGCCCCCCACAAAACAAACACAACTCCCTCACATTGCTGATTGATCAGTGCGATAACTTGGTCTGTAAACTGCTCCCATCCCAAGTGCTTATGTGAATGCGCGTTTCCCTGCTCAACGGTCAGTACTGTATTCAATAAAAACACGCCCTGCTCTGCCCAGCTTTGTAAGTAACCATGCTCAGGTATTTCGAATCCGTCGATATCTGTGGCCAGTTCTTTATAGATGTTTTTAAGTGAAGGTGGCAGTTTTTTAACCTCAGGTTGCACTGAAAAGCATAATCCATGTGCCTGCCCTTCACCGTGATAAGGGTCTTGCCCTAAAATAACCACTTTCACATCGTTTAAAGGAGTGGCGTTAAAGGCTGAGAAAACCTGTTCTTCAGGTGGGAATACAACAACACCCGCAGCGCGTTTATCAGCAACATAGGTTAGTGTGTCTTGCATATAGGGCTTGGCTAATTCAGCCTTTAAAAAATCTTGCCAGTTGGTCATTTTGAAGCCTGTATTTGCTTTCTTGAAATGTCTATTTTACCACACATCTCGCTCAAGCCATCAAGCATGCGGGTTGTAAAGCGATGTAATAAATCAGCGTTAACACTTATAAATTGGTTATGCTGAACGGCCGGTAATTCAGGCCATTGTCGCCAATCTATTTGAGGTTGCGGCTTTTTCGATTTTTCATCGGGGATAATAATCACCTCGGGTTTACTTACCAGCACATTTTCAATACTGATACGCGGATAATCGGTTTCACTGTTTGCAAATACATTGTCAGCATGGCAAATCGTTAGTAACTGATTAATCCATGTGTTACCACCCACCGTCATCATCGGCTCTGGCCATAACTGATAAAACACACTCACTGGGGGTTTATCCTGCTGTGAAGCGCGGATGGCAGCAAGCTTTACTTCAAACTCAGTGGCGACTCTATCGGCTCGCGTTTTTAAATGGGTTAACTCACCTAATTTACGTAACTCATCAGCCACATTATCCACTTGGTCTGGGTTACTGTAAGCAACCGGAATACCTAATTTCTCAATGTAAGCAAGATCTTCAGCTTTATTACCGGTCTTCCATGCAAGAACAAGATCAGGTTTCAGCGATAAGAGCCTTTCCATATTGATGCCATAGTAACCTCCCACTCGTTCAATTTCATTGGCTTGTGCAGGGTAATCGGCATAATCGACGGTTCCAACGATGCGATCTCCAGCACCAATTGCAAACAGGTTTTCGACTATATGCGGAGCCAAAGCAACGATACGCTGAGGCTCTTTAATTTCATGTGCGTAAGAAAACTGAGCCAACCACATCAATGCCCATAAGCAACTAAAGGTCAGTGCTTTCATATTAGTAATCAAACCCTTTTTGTGCCTTTATGCCAGCATCAAATGCATGCTTCACGTTACGTACTTCACTCACTGTGTCTGCAAGTTCTGTGAGTTTTCGGTGCGCGCCTCGCCCTGTAATAATCACTGATTGCATTGCAGGTCGCGAACTAATTGCAGCAATGACTTCATCTAAATCAATGTAGCCATAGGTAATCATATAAGTGATTTCATCGAGCATCACTAAATTAATAGACTCATCTTTTAGCATTCGTTTTGCTTCTTGCCATGTTACTTGCGCTGCCGCTGTGTCAGAGTCTTTATTTTGAGTCTCCCAAGTGAAACCCGTATTCATAATGACAAATTCGACGCCTGCTTTTTCGAGTAAATTACGTTCACCGCACTCCCAAGTGCCTTTAATAAACTGACAAACAGCTGCTTTCATGCCATGACCCACAGCACGCGCTACAGTACCAAAGCCTGAGGTTGATTTTCCTTTCCCGTTACCTGTAATGACCTGAAAAATACCTTGCTCTTTTTGAGCCGCGGCGATGCGCTCGTCTACTTTTTGTTTTACTTTTTGTTGGCGCTGTTGGTGCTTATCTTGGTTGTTTTCGCTCATTATTTTTCCTTACTAAAGGTGTCATAAATATTGATAATTTGCTCAATATCCATATGTTTTTCCACTACGTCTGCGAGTCTATTTAACTGCTGTTCGCGGTGTTGATTAAGATCGATAGGTGTCAATTTCGTCTCAGGCTCTAGCCATCTGACCAACTGATTTACTGCATCAGGTGTATCAAAAAGCCCATGTAAGTAAGTACCTGCTACTTGGTTATCATCGCTAATAAAGCCGTCATGGGTAAAGCCATTCGGATGCTGTTCAAACGTTATAAAAGGCTGTTCAAGCGCTGGCCCCTCACTTATTCCGGCATGTATTTCATAACCACAAACTTGCTGTTCGCTGCTGTTTAAATGCAATATTCCAGTTACTTGTGTCAGCACTTTTTGTTGGCCTAACTGAGTTTCAAAATTAGCGATTCCCAACCCTTTTGCTTCCCCAAGTCTAGACTCGACAGAATGAGGATCGGCAATTCGCATCCCTAACATTTGTAGGCCACCACAAATCCCCAGCACTTTGCCTGAATAACGAAGATGGCGGTGTATTTGTTTGTCCCACCCTTCATTTTTTAGAAAGGCTAAATCGCTTAACACATTCTTACTACCTGGAATAATAATTAGATCAACATCAGGAATCGATTGTGTATGACGGACATAGTGAAGGTCTATTTCTGGTTGCAGTCTGAGGACATCGAAATCAGTGTGATTACTAATATGAGGTAAAAGAAGAACAGCAATGTGTAACTGTGGCTCAGCAACTTTATTAGCAATAGCCACGGCATCTTCGGCATCTAAGGCTAAATCATGTAAGTATGGCAAAACCCCCAATACAGGTTTATTCGTGTATTGCTCAAGCCAATCTAAACCACTTTGTAACAGTGCTATATCACCACGAAAACGATTTATTACAAACCCTTTTACGCGCGCTTGCTCTGATTCAGATAACAACGCTAACGTCCCAACCAGGTGAGCAAAAACCCCGCCTTTATCAATATCGGCAATAATGATCACTGGGCAATCGACAGCCTCAGCATAACCCATGTTAGCAATATCATTTTCTCTGAGATTAATTTCTGCTGGACTGCCTGCGCCTTCAACAACTAATAGCTCAAACCGTTCGCTTAAGCGCTTTTGAGAGGTGAGTACAGCGTCCATAGCGACCTTTTTATAATCGTGGTAACTGCCGGCTTCCATATTCGAAAGCGCTTTTCCATGCACAATAACTTGTGCACCTGTATCGCTATTTGGTTTTAGTAAAATAGGGTTAAAATCAACCTCAGCGGGCACATTAGCTGCCACTGCTTGCAGTGCTTGTGCACGCCCTATCTCGCCTCCATCGGCGGTTACAGCACTATTAAGTGCCATGTTTTGCGGCTTAAAAGGCGCAACCTTAATGCCGCGTTTAGCAAAAATGCGACACAATGCCGCCACTAAAGTGCTTTTACCTGCATCAGATGTCGTGCCTTGCACCATAAGGGTTTTCATCATTGCTCCCTCTTTAATGTTTGTGCAAGGCCAGCAATAATAAACTCAACCCGAGCAACCTGCTTGGCAAGTGATTGGTGTAACCAACCCGAATGATCAACAAACTGGCGGCTCAATTCACCCAATGGCACAATACCATGGCCTACTTCATTGCTAACAAAAATAACCTCGCAGGGAAGCTCTTTAAGCACATCAAGTAGTGCTGCTTTTTGCTCTAGCCAATATGCTTCACCGTGCTGACATAAACAATTACTCAGCCAAAGTGTTAAGCAATCAACCAAAATACAGCGGTCTGCTTTGCCATGCTCTTTGAGCACTTTAGCCAATTGCAGTGGCTCTTCGATAACTTGCCAACGCCCATCGCGCTCTAATTGATGACGTGCAATGCGTTCAGCCATTTCACTATCACCCGCATTGGCTGTCGCAAGATAAATAATCGATTTGCCTGAATTGCTAGCTAGTTGCTCTGCAAAGCGGCTTTTACCACTGCGTGCGCCACCTAAAATCAAGGTATGTGGTTGCTTCATAACATGCTCACTAAGGTTAAATATACAGCCAGCTCAGCAATTTGTTGTGCGGCACCTAGGCAGTCTCCGGTATAACCTGATAACTGTTTTTTAAACCAGTGAATCAATATAAAACGCGTTATAGTAAGTACAAGGATTACAGTGAAGATGTGCCAAATACTGAACACTGAAAATAACCATGCGAAAAGTATCACTGCCCCGCCTGTCACAAGCAGTATTTGGTAACTTTCGGTGCTTAAATACATCGCAACGGGTTTTACTTTGCTGGTTGCATCGTGACTAACATAATCCATGTCAGCAATTAAACTCGTTGCGACAATTCGGCTTAAGCTCTGCCCTAATAGCAACGCAATGAGTAGCAAATTTAGTGACTCAGACAACACAACTAAACTTTGAAACTTAATAAGCAGCACAATAATAAGTGCAGCCGCTCCGTAAGTTCCTAAACGGCTGTCTTTCATAATGGTCAGCTTATCTTCAACTTTCCAGCCACCACCAAAGCCATCCCATACATCTGCTAACCCATCTTCATGAAATGCCCCCGTCAAAATTAACCCTAAGGCCATAACAAGTGCCACGGAAATTGAAGCAGGAAAAAAGTAACTAAACACGAGATAACCTAAACTTAAAATCCCCGCAAGTAGAACCCCTACCAAAGCAAAATAGCGACTGGCTTGGTTCAATGCCGTCGTTGATACCTCAAAATTAAGCGTCACAGGTATACGTGTTAAAAAACTAACAGCTAGCAATAATAGCTGCTTTTGAGAAGGCGATGGGTTGTGTGTATTCATTGCTTAAACAACCTGCTCAACATGTGCATCTGCAAAACTTGCCATTTCGTTATAAAATGCAAGCGATGATTGTAATAATGGTAACGCCAAGGCGGCACCACTGCCCTCTCCCAAGCGCAAATTAAGGTTTAATAATGGCAATGCGTCTAACGCTGCCAGCATGGCTTTATGTCCTTGCTCATCTGAGGCGTGAGCAAAAATCATATAATCACGTGCATGCGCGTTTATACGTGTCGCAACCAATGCTGCGGCACTGCAAATAAAGCCATCAATAACCACCACCATGCCTAATTCCGCCGCGGCTAAAATAGCACCTGTTATTTGAACTATTTCAAAGCCACCCAGCGCCGCTAATGTCATTAATGGATCGTTTAGATGTGCCTGATGCAAATTAACGGCTTGTTCAACAACCGCAATTTTTTTAGCTACCACCTCATCCGTTACGCCCGTGCCCTTACCTACACATTGAGCGGCAGGTAATGATAATAGAGCAGCCATTAGTGCTGCCGCACTGGTTGTGTTACCAATCCCCATTTCACCGAATGCTACGGTATTACACCCTGTATTTTTTATTGCATTCACACGCTGCTTAGCAAACTTAAAGCCTTGTTCAACTTGCGCTGGCGACATCGCCATTGAGGTATTTATTGACTCAGTAATATGCCCTAAACGTTGATTATGAACACTAATATGATGCTGTTCTGACAAAGTGCCTGCATCAACGACCTCAAGCTGCCATCCAAGTTGACGACAAAATACATTAATTGCCGCTCCACCATGCGCAAAATTCGCAATCATTTGTGAAGTCACACTGCTTGGCGCAATCGAAACCCCTTGGCTAGCAACACCATGGTCACCTGCAAAAACGACGAGTGTCGGCGCGTTAATAACGGGTTTAAATTCATCTACAGCGTGCTCTGAGTTAAGAGATTGACTTAAAATGAGTGTCAACGTTTTTGCGCACTCTTCTAATTGACCAAGCGCTCCTAAGGGTTTGGTTTTAAGATCTATTTTTTGTTGAATTACAGATGCATACTGCGAGTTAAGAGGTGCGATATTAAACATGGGCTACCTGCGCTGTTTACGAAAATAAAGTAAAGATAAAAAGAACACACTGCCTATAGCCGCAGTGATCACACCCACAGGCAATTCTTGATTAGTCAGTAAAGTACGACAAAGCACATCGACCCATACCATAAATGTACCACCAACAAGGCTCGTCATTAAAAGGTTGTGGCTTGAGCCTTGCGACGTAAAGTAGCGGACAATATGCGGGATCATAAGCCCAACAAAGCCAACCCCCCCACACATAGCGACCAAAACAGCAGTAATTAACGAACTAAGCAGTAACATTAAAATACGAAAACGTTGAGCATGAATCCCCAGTGTTGCCGCGCTTTCATCACCAAGTAACATAGCGTTTAACTGACGACGAAAAGCGATCATTAACGTCATACACGCAATGATTACGGTGAGCGGGATCCAGAGCGTTCCCCACTCAGCACGTGAAAAACTTCCCATAGTCCAAAATAAGATAGCTGTAATCGCTTGAGGATCGCTAAAATAAAGTAATAAACTGGTTAAAGCACTAAACAGAAATGACAGTGCGACCCCCGCCAATAACATCGCTTCAACTTGCCCTACATGGCGACGCCCAGCAATGCCAATCAACAAAAACATAGAGAGTAAGCTGCCCAAAAATGCAGCAATCGACATACTAAAGCCAAAACTCACACCGGTAAGCGATATAAAGCAAACCACACCAAATGAGGCACCTGAAGAAATACCAAATAAGTAAGGGTCTGCCAACGGGTTTCGCGTTACGGTTTGTAATATAAGCCCAGCAAGCGCGAGCCCAGCTCCAGCTAAAAACGCCAATATCATACGTGGCATGCGCAGTTGCAAAATAATACGCTGGATAAATTCATCACTGCCCTGGCTGATTAAACTATGCAGCACATCACTCATTGATGTACTCGCGGCACCAAAACTGAGTGCTAAAAAGCAACTGACAAGTGCAACGCATACACAGAGACTAAAACGCACCCTATCAGTCATCTTGATGCTCCTGTCTGTTATAGCCGTAATAGTAGGTAATATGTGGCACGAACTCATCAAACGAGGTTGACTGAGGATGAGCAGACACTCTTGCACAAACACCAAAAACATCACTTAACAGCTGCTCTGTAAGCACCTCTTTTGGTGTGCCTTGCGTAATTAATTGACCTTCATCGATAACAAGTAACTCATCACATACGCTAGCAGCTAGATTTAAATCATGAAATGAAGCGAGCACAGTGACATCAAGTGACTTAGCAAGCTCCATAATTTGAATTTGATACTTAACGTCAAGATGGCTGGTTGGCTCATCCATAATCAATAACTTTGGTTGCTGAACAATTGAGCGGGCTATAAGTGCACGCTGTTTTTCTCCACCCGAAAGTGAATCAAAGCTTTGCTGTGTGTGATGACTTAAACCAACCTGCTCGATTGCTTGATAAATACGCTTTTTATCATCGGCATTAGTCGCACTAAACAGGGTTTTATGTGGGGTGAGACCTAAACTAACTACATCGAAAACAGATAAATTAAATTGCGAAGGAGACTCTTGTAAAACCACAGCAACATTTTTAGCGAATTCATCAGCACTGATTTGCCAAATGTTATCGCCAGCTAAAAAGACTGCACCTTGTTGTGGTTTTAAATAGCGATATAAGCAACGCAATAAACTTGATTTACCGGCACCATTAGGCCCCAGCAAACCAATGAATTGACCTGCATTTAACTGCAAATTGATTGATTTAAGAATTGTTTTATCAGCAATTCCCCAGCTTAAATCAGATACTGAAATTAAAGGGGTTGTGCCTTGGCTTTTTAATTGCAAATTACACTCTCTTGGCGAGTTTTATCAACGCACCAGAAAGCACTGACCTATATCAGTAGATAACGTGAGTTGACCCGCTCAATGATACTAATTAGTTTGAATATTAAATCGCTCAAATCGATAAACACTCTACTGTATTAGCATAATAAGACTAATTGTTGTTGCTAAGTATCTGGCTGACCATGTTCATCATGGATTACAGTTGCGGGAACAGCTGGAGAATCTCACCCCATTCCATAGCATATAGATATACCTAAACGACCTCATGATGCGAGTTTCTGTTGGAATTAAAGCAATATAGGCAAAAGAAATTGATTACACAGAATGGTTATTCCCTTCCTAAAATCAATAACGCGGAATTAATCGCTTTATACCAACCCGCAGAGCGTTGTTCAAAAACTTACTTTCTAAGTTGTTACTTATAAACGTGCTGCAAAGTAACGCCTTGATATAAAGCCCCTGTAAAACGCCGAAATCTAAATTTTGAGGTAGTTCGGTATATTATGGCGGGCTAAGTAAATAATTCAATGAATATCACTCTAGATGGCTAAAAAACTATTTTAGGCCACACTTGCCCTTGTTCATCTATATATACATCTAACGTTATTAACCCTGCATAAGGTAAATGAAAAACATTAAGGTGAGTATTCGTTTGTTTAGGCATATGACAAATAATAGCGAGGATTTGTTTAATTACACCGGCGTGGCTAATCACTAATGATTGCGTATGTTTGGACTCTGTAAGCGAAACTAAAAATGCCTGCCACCATGCTTCGACTCGCGCGTAAAAGTCAGCCATTAATTCACCATTTGGCACTTTAACCTGCCACGGATGTTGCCAAAAATCACCGACATGAGGTTTACCATTTTGTTGCCAAAGTTGTTGGTAATCTTGGCCATCCCAGTCACCAAAATTAAACTCTTTCAATGCATTGTTATATTGCACATTGATTGTATGCTGACGAGCTAAGAATTCTGCATGCGTTGAACAACGTTTTAGCGGAGAGCTATAAATAGCATCGAAGCGAGATAATTTTGCGCTTGCTAGACGCATCTGTTCATAGCCTACATCTGACAAAGCAACATCAACGTGCCCACAAAGAATGCCCGGAGTTGCAATTTCGCCATGACGTAGTAAGTAAACCCGTGAAGTAAATGCGTCCATAAATATCCTTAATCAGCCATACAAGACGGTAACGCGTTTCTAGCTCAGTGTCGAGTTAGGCTAAACGAATTAAGCGAACATCAAAATGCAGCACTGCATTTGCACCAATTTTACCACCATTCCCCTTTTTACCCCACGCAAGCGCAGGAGGGATCACAAATTCATAGCGAGATCCTATATTCATCAACAAAAGCCCCTCTCTTAGGCCTTCAATCGCTTCCGATAAAGCAAACACCTCCGGCATACCCGCTTTATAGCTATCGGCAATAACATGACCGTCAGCGAGCATAATTCGTTGATTAATAACAACAGTATCAAACTCTGTGAGCTTGTCACCTGCCGCATCCTCTACAACTTTATACATCAAACCCGATGGGCACACTTGTGTATCTGGATGAGCTGAAAATTTGCTGATAAATGCTTCACTATTCTTACGGTTTAAACCTGATGAGCCTTTCGATTTTGTTGTTTTCTTACGAGACACAAAACACCTTAATTGTATTACAAATATAAAGCGCTTTATCGCATAACAAAGATAGGGAAGCAAGGAGTTTAAAGTAGAGTAGCAAGCGCTAAAAACTCAACAATGTCTTAATCTGAAAGATACACTACAGTGGCAATTCAGAGACTTTTCAGCACTAAAGTGCCTTTTACGTCCTAATTATCTCAGCGTGAGGTGAAATAAGCGATTTAAGAGAACCTTTCAATCTGTGTGATCAGACATCTATTTTCTGACATCCGATATAGTAGAAAGCATTAAACACAAAAAAGCCCGATTCTTTCGAGTCGGGCTTTCTTTAATTAGGATCCTGGCGATGTCCTACTTTCACATGGCAAATGCCACACTATCATCGGCGCTGTTTCGTTTCACTACTGAGTTCGGCATGGGGTCAGGTGGGTCCAAAACGCTATTGTCACCAAGAAAATTCTTTTCAATTTTCTTATTATTAATTTTTAAATTTAAAGTCTTTCGACTGAATTAGGAGCCTGGCGATGTCCTACTTTCACATGGCAAATGCCACACTATCATCGGCGCTGTTTCGTTTCACTACTGAGTTCGGCATGGGGTCAGGTGGGTCCAAAACGCTATTGTCACCAAGCAAAATGCGTGGAAAGGATTCTCGACAAAGCGCATCGCGCTTACRAGTCCTTTGCGCAAGGTGAACTGATTTCGCATTAAGCGCTGCGGTTCACCCTACATAAAATTCGGAAATCTGATAATCGTAAAATCTACTTTAGTATACTAACTTCTGTCTGTTACGCTGTCATAAAACGCGTTTGGCGTTGTATGGTTAAGCCTCACGGGTAATTAGTACAGGTTAGCTTAATGGCTCACACCACTTCCACATCCTGCCTATCAACGTTGTAGTCTTCAACGGCCCTTCAGAGACTTTAAAAGAAAG
>NZ_LYPI01000021.1:0-92276 GCF_001938575.1 Pseudoalteromonas sp. PAB 2.2 | reverse complement strand
GCGTTTTATGACAGCGTAACAGACAGAAGTTAGTATACTAAAGTAGATTTACGATTATCAGATTTCCGAATTTTATGTAGGGTGAACCGCAGCGCTTAATGCGAAATCAGTTCACCTTGCGCAAAGGACTCGTAAGCGCGATGCGCTTTGTCGAGAATCCTTTCCACGCATTTTGCTTGGTGACAATAGCGTTTTGGACCCACCTGACCCCATGCCGAACTCAGTAGTGAAACGAAACAGCGCCGATGATAGTGTGGCATTTGCCATGTGAAAGTAGGACATCGCCAGGCTCCTAATTAGAGAAACCCGTTGCAGCAATGCAGCGGGTTTTTTGCGTTCAGGGCTAAATCGTCCAGTACCATACAGAGATAATCGTCCAGTATCATACTGAGATAGCATACAGAGATAAAAGACGCATAAGCGCAAGGTGAAGAGACGTAGGAGGCACTTTAGTGCCGAAGTACCTGATATGCCCTTCATACATAACCACTGACATTCACGGCTAAAGCCGTTCCTACACTTCTTAATAACGATGTTTAATCATGATGACAAGGTTGAAGGCTCTAAAATTGGCTACTTCACTTTACGCTAACCAAATTAGCGCGTAGTAGGAGGTACTTGAGTGCCGAAAGAGTCTGATATGCTCTTCATGCATAACCACTGATATTCACTGCTAAAGCCGTTTCCATGCTTTATAATCAGATGTTTAATCACGATGTACAAATCAAAAGTGAATGGAGTCGTGGGCTCAAATCTTTAAAATAGGCCTACTTTATCAAGCATTCATTCTCATCTATTAATAATGAGTCTTCACTTGGCAAGCTGCCTGACGAATTACCACCCTATTTACCCTTTGTTGCAATTTTCATCTTGGTTTAGTACCTGAGCTATGTAAAACTAATTGGGTTTTTAACCACAATCAGGTGACATGAATGTCTCAAATAAAAGCTTGGAAACTTATTAGCCTGTTTTGTTTGGTAAGCTTGCTTATGGGCTGTGAGTCGAAGGAAGAGCAGCTGAAACAAACAATACAACAATCCATAGAAAAAGCTGAAGTAGAGTTAAATCAGTTGGGTACTGCGCTTGATAATGGCTCTCTTCGTAATGCGACTTTACTTAAACAGTATGCAAAGGTCCTCACGGAGCAGCAACCACAACTTTCTGAAATTGCGCGTGTTATTAGCCTTGATGCAACCCGAGAAGGTGCTATTTACAGTGGGCTTAAACAGCGTTTAGCGGATGTCAAAGCAACGAGCTTAATTCCGCCTTATGAAGACACCCTTCATCAACTTGATTTAATTCGTGACGCCGCAAAACCGTCTTTATTCCAAGACGCTTTAACTGACCCAATAAATATGCTCGCCGATATGTCAAACGGTGCGCTTGCGCGTGTTGGGGCAATTAGTGAGGCTGCAGAAGGTGAAAGCGTAGGAAATCAGCTTGTTGGCAACCCTAATTACGGCCAATGGCAAACCAATAGTAGCGGCACTAGCTTTTGGGTTTGGTATGGTATGTATCGCATGCTCGGTGATGTGTTTGATCGTGTTGAATATGGTCGTTGGAGCCGCAACAGAAAATACAGCTATTACAATGACTATGGCCGTTATCGTTATTCGAGCCCTAAACAAATTAAGGCACAACAAACTGTTGAGACACGAACACGCCAGTCTTATCAACGTCAAGGTAAACAATTCACTAGCCCGTATGCAACCAAGCGAAGCGGTGCATCAGGGTTAAGCCGTAGCAGCTATACGCCGCCACGCACACGTAGTAGCTATGCTTCTAGTAGTAGTTACAGTAAAAGCTCCGGGTCATTACGCAATAGCTCGAGCAGAACATCACGTGGCATTAGCCGCGGTAAGTAGTGAAAAGAATAACCATCGGAGTTACAACACATGTATGAATTTAATGGAATAACAACGTGGTCATTGCAAGCTTTAGCAATCGACTTTGCAATCATTATCGCCTTATTTGTAAGCTTAAAGTTTATTAAAGGCTGGGTATCTAATCTACATGCCAATGATGAGATTACGGAACGTGACAACTTTGCGTTTGGTATTAGTTTTGCAGCAGGGCTTGTTGCGTTAGCCATTGTACTTAGCGGTGTGAGCAGTGGTGCATTTGCAGTCAGTTTACAACAAGAAGCACTACAAATGCTGGGCTATGGTGTAATGGCGATTGCGCTCATTAAGCTTGGTCATTTCTTCCAAGATAAAGTGGCGCTGCGTAAAGTGAGTTTGCATGACGAAATCGTCAAAGGTAATGCAACAGCTGCACTTATTGATTTTGGACATGTTGTTAGTGTTGCCATTGTTATTCGTTCAGCTTTATTTTGGGTTGCTACTGAGGGGTGGCATGGTCTTCCGATAGTAATAGCCGCATTTGTGATTGGCAGTATCGCCATGTTGTTGGTGAGCCAATACCGAGTTCAGCTGTTCAAACGTACAAATCGCAGTGGTGATTGCTTACAGCAAGCGGTGATTGACGGTAACTTAGCAGTGGGAATTCGTTATGCAGGCTTCTTAGTGGGCAGTGCATTAGCGCTTACAGCAGCATCAGGCATAGCCCCGTACGCTGCGGATAATATTGGAGCAAGCTTAGGGTATTGGGCATTGAGTGCCGCGCTAAGTATCGTAGCCTTTATTTTATTGCACTTACTAACGATTAAAATCATTTTAGCAGGGTGTGATATTTCCGATGAAGTTAATCGCCAGAAGAATGTCGGTGTAGCGGCAATTTCTGCTGCGGTATCATTTGCTATAGGCTCTACCATGGCCACGTTGTTAGGTGCTTAATTAAGTGTCACATACAGCGGCTTCGCCAAGTAGAGCCTCTCTACTTGGGCATGATTTTTTATTAATTACTGTGATGGCCGTACTCGCTGGGTGCGGCCTAATTTATGAATATCTACTATCGCATTATGCAGGGCGTGTTCTTGGCTCTGTTGAGAGCGCCATTTATGCCATGATAGGCACAATGATCGTGGCAATGGGGATCGGGGCATTTTTAGCGCGTTGGTTTAAAGACGCATTTACTGCATTTGCATGGCTTGAAAGTATCATTGCCTTAGTCGGTATGGGGTGTATTTTAGCAATTGCCAGTGTGATAGCTGTTAGTTATTCATTACCTCATCTCTTCTCTAGCATCTTTAACTTACCAGCAGATACCGTACTGGATGGCTATGTATTTGAAAAGCTACAAGAGTGGTCTCGTTTTTTACCTTATGTGTTTGGTCTGTTGCTTGGGCTTTTAATCGGTATGGAAATCCCGTTAATAGCACGTATTCGTCAGCAAGTTTATGGCCGTTTTTTAGAGAATAACGCGGGTACAATTTACGGTGCTGATTATATTGGCGCTGGGGTCGGTGCTGCAATTTGGGTGAGTATTATGCTGGCAATGCCAATCATGCAGGCTGCTGCTTGGACGGCATTGTTTAATATTATTGCCGGGCTGATCTTTTTATGGCGTTACCATCAACACGTGCGTTTTGCGAAGGTGTTATTAATGTGTCACGTGTTGCTATTAGTATTTTTCGCTTTTGTGTTAGTGCTTGGTACGAGCTGGATGAAAAATCTTAGTAACGTTTTATATAAAGATAAAGTCATCTACTCGCAAGCAACTAAGTATCAGCACTTGGTGTTAACCGAGCGTTTGAGTCGCAATCAACCAACTGCGATCACAGATTTATACCTCAATGGTCGTTTGCAATTTTCAAGCGTTGATGAGCAAATTTATCATTCGATGCTGGTGTATCCTGCGATGCTAGCTTCAAATCGCCATGACCGTGTGTTAATTATAGGCGGCGGTGATGGGTTGGCACTTCGCGATGTTTTAAAGTGGCCAGTAAAGCATGTCACCTTGGTTGACTTAGATGGTCAGCTGTTAAACTTATTTGGTAATGATGTGGGCGACTATGATGCGCCAGAGACTATCAGAAAACGCTTAATTGAGCTGAATAATCACTCGATGAGCGATCCTCGAGCACAAATCCGTATTGCAGATGCCTTTTTGGAAGTTGAAGCTATGCTTGCGAAAGGAGAGCGTTTCGACACCATTTTAATTGACTTACCAGACCCTAATCATCCTGACTTAAACAAATTGTACAGTGATTATTTCTATAATCATGTTCGTCAGTTATTAGCCCCAGATGGTGCAATGGCAGTGCAGTCAACGTCTCCTTATCACGCCAAAAAGGCGTTCTTAAGCATTGCCAAAACAGTCAGGGCTGCCGGTTTTAATTACGTAGAGCAATACCAGCAAAATATCCCTTCATTTGGCCAATGGGGATGGACTATTGCTACCACCACAGGCAAGCCTGCGAGTAGCCGAATTCGCGAAACAGACAAATTACCAGTACCTTCTCGCTGGGTAAGTAAAGAGTATTTATTGGCATCTTTTGTTTTTCCGAATCATTATTTTGAACAAGTAAATACAATTGAAGTCAATAGATTAGGTTCTGGAACTCTGTATGATTATTATCGTCAAGCGTGGCAAGTTGAAACCGAATTGTACAAAAATTGATATTTTATAGTTGACATAATATGTCGGCTATGCAAATCTTAACTCAGACATAATATGTCAAAACGTAAAAAGGTGAGACATGGAATTAAATGAACTATCAATCAAACTGGCTTCTTTTGAAACAGAAGGTGTGAGCTTTGAGTCTTTCTTGATTGCCAACCCAGGCGAACAAGATGTATTGCAAGTTATCGTCGATGGGAATGATGAGTTACCTATCTTTGTTACGCAAACCGAGGAGCAGCTACTGTGTATTAGCTACTTGTTTGCAGAGGACGAAGTAAAAGCAGATATGCGTGATAAGTTAAACGAAACCTTATTACGTTTGAACGTGCCTATTCCATTAAGCGCATTTGCAAAGATTGATGATAAGTACGCTATTTTTGGTGCATTGTCGGTTAATTCATCGTTTGATGATATTACCCATGAGCTGGTAACACTCGCTGATAATGCGATTGATGCACTTGAAGCCGTGACGATTTATTTAAACGATTAATTAGCAATTTCCGGAGTTAAGATTATGAGTATTTTAAAGAAACTATTTACAGCTGTACGTGGTGGCGCTCGTGAAGCAGGGCAAGCGATTGTTGATGCAAACGGTATCCGTATCTTCGAACAAGAAATTGCTGATGCACAAAACGCGTTACAACGTGCTAAAAAAAGCCTAACAGAAGTGATGGCAAAAGAGATGCAAACAAAGCGCAAAATTAGTGCGTTAGATGCCTCTATTGCTGAACATGAAGCCTATGCAGGCCAAGCGCTTGAAAAAGGCAATGAAGCATTAGCGCTTGAGATTGCTGAGAAAATCGGTGACTTTGAAACAGAAAAAGCAGAGCATGAAGGCGTGTTAGCCGGTTTTAGTAATCACATTGTGACACTAAAACAGCAAGTAAAAGAAGCTGAAAAGTCGATTAAAGAGAACCAACGTCAATTAACGATGGTTAAGACAACTGAAAGCGTGCAACAAGCAACGATGGCAGTAAACAGCACACTGAATACAAACAGCTCATCAATGACATCAGCGCGTGAGTCATTAGAGCGCATTAAACAGCGCCAACAAGACCGTCAAGATCAACTTGGTGCAGCTAAGCAGTTAGAAGCGGATACGAATGGCGATGATTTAAAAGCGAAAATGGCTGAAGCGGGTATTGGTGATACTAACCCTAAAAGTGCAGACATTTTGGCGCGCATTAAAGCTAAGCAAAACAGCTAATTTTATTAGCGGAAAGACAAAAGGTAACCCATGCACAGGGTTACCTTTTTTGCTTCAACAAGGAGTCAGCCAATGTTTAACTTTTTCAAATCTAAAAAAGCCCCAGAGCGCCAATTAACTGAACCTAGCCAATTACAAGTAGGTGATATGCTGAGCGTGATTGATTCGTTTGCTTATCCAAACTGGTTAAAGGGGCAGACATTACGTGTTATTGATGTACAAACGTATCAGTACCAACGCAGTGCTGAGTATGAGCTCGTTCTTGAGAGTGAATCGGGCCAAGTGGTGTTCTTGCAAATTGAATCTGATGATGGTGAGCAATGGGCAAACTTTGCGATTAAAATTCAACGCGATGATGTAGACGAAATCTTTACGCTTGATGAGTTTGCACGTATCTTCGATGAAGATGAGTTAACCACAATTAGCGTGCAAAACACCCCTGAACGTTTTAGCCACTTTTTAGCTAAGAGCTACAAGCAAACTGAAGCGCCCTATGTATGTTATTTTCATAATAAAGATTATCGCAATAAACCATTACCTCACTACGAAGATGAAGGCGGTGAACCATGCGAAATGATTTGTTTAAGCTCGGATGACGAGAGTTATGGCTTGAACATAGAAATTTGGGAAGGTGGTGAAACCGAGGTATCACTCACGTTAACACGCCCGATCAGTGATATTGTTGATTTATTTCCTGGGGATGCCAAGTGAGTGATGCAAAAGCAAAATGGCAGCGTCAGGAGCAAGCGGTTCGCGCCACGCAAATGGCGTTTGATCTAAGCAGTGAAGTACAAAAATCAATTAAAAAGCAAGCAATTGATCAAGAACTGACCCCATCAGATATGATTCGGAAAATTCTTGAGCTCGACGTTAAGTCTAAAAAAACCAGACAACGCTTATCGTTTAATTTAAATGATGAAGAAATTGCTCTTTTAGCTGCGCGTTTTGGTGTTGATGCAGATGATAAACGTGCGGTAAAGCAGCGAGTTGCAGAGCTATTGATTGCCCACAGCCAACGTAAATAAGGGGGGTAGTTTTGCCTTTGTGACATTAAGCCCTTACACTGAGGGGGAGATGTTTTAAAGAAGTGGCGTGTTGTGGATATTATTTTAATTGCGTATTTAGTTATTTTTGCATTATTTGGCACCGCCGCAAGTTACTTTGTGCGTTACATTTATGCTTACTGGGTGCACAACACGATGCATGTGCACTACATTTATAAGGCCGGAGTGTGTATCATCAGTGTGGTGATTGTATCCGGCCTTATGACATTATTTACTTAACTTCGATTGCTTGGCATTGCTCTGAAATACACAAAGATTGTACAGGCAAAACCGGCGAGCAGTCGTTAACACTTAACGGTTGCTCTGAATCTTTTTCTAATGAAGTGATCTGCTCAGCCAGCTGCTCGGCCTGCTCTTGTGGGGTGTTTTGCGTTGAATAAACCACATAGCGGCTTGGGCCACCACATGCGCGCTCACCTACTTCTAACACCTTACACTGGAAGCTTGCACTGCAACTATTGTTACTTACGATCTCGTCCAGTTGTTCATTTAAATCACTTAAATCAACACCTGTAGAGCCGCCAACAGAGGTGCTCTCACAGCCTGTTAATGCAAGCGCTGCCAACATCGTTGTGGTGATGAAAAGTTTATTGAAAGTCGATGAACGAACCATTATTGCTTATTCCTTAGTATACACTTGCCGCTGAGCCATCGATTTTAACACAAGTATTTGCAGAACACTGTGTGCCTGGTGCCGTTAGATGCTGACAAATACTCATAACGTCATTGGCAGCATTGTATTGGCTTTCAAGGCTCGTGATTTTTTGGGCTATTTTCTCAACTTCACTGCTATTGGCTGTTTTAGTTGAATACACAACATAGCTGCTTGGGCCGCCGCATGCACGGCTACCAACAGGAAGTACTTTACACTGGCTACTGTTATCGCAGCTTGGGTCTTGAATGAGTTGTTTGAGCTGTTGATGGGCAGCAGTAATTGTTGTTTTTTCGGGTGCCGACTTGCTTATTTCAACTGCTTGAGGTGCATTTTCAAGTTTACTGGTTGTTGCTTGTAATTCGGTTTGTTTGGTTGTTGCTGCATCAGAGCACGCGGTAAGTAGCGCGGGAAATAATACAGCTAAAAGTGAAAAGCGCATAATGGACCTATAAATCGTTGAATAAGTACTCACCATCATACACTTTGCACTCAGAGGGGCAATAAAAACGTTGTCTTTCAGTAAGTAGCTCTGTCATTACAGAGCTACGTTGTGTACAGGTTTAATTGCTATAAGCCACCTTTTGTAAGCTTTGCAGGGTCGAGCAATGTATTCAATTCTTCGCGTGAAATGTCAGTATGCTCAGCGGCAACATCAATAATAGGGCGACCTTCTTGATAGGCCAGTTTGGCAATTTTAGCGGCTTTCGTATAGCCGATCACCGGATTAAGTGCGGTGACTAAAATAGGGTTTTTAGCTAATGCTTTATCAACATTGTCTTGATTAACACTGAAACTGGCAATGGCTTTATCGGCAAGTGCCTCACTACTATTTGCCAACAGCTCAATGCTTTGCAGTATGTTTAATGCAATCACGGGTAACATCACGTTAAGCTCAAAATTACCGGCCTGACCTGCTACTGTAATGGTGGCATCGTTACCAATGACTTGCGCACTGACCATGGCGGCAGCTTCTGGGATCACAGGATTCACTTTACCAGGCATGATCGATGAACCGGGCTGTAAAGCTTCTAATTCAATTTCACCTAGACCAGCAAGTGGACCTGAGTTCATCCAGCGTAAGTCATTGGCTATTTTCATTTGCGCCACAGCTAAGACCTTGAGCTGTCCAGATAATGAAACAATGGCATCTTGTGAGCCAATGTTGTAAAAAAAGTTTTTACTTGGACTGAAACGGATACCTACGTTTTCGCTTAGGTGTTGGCAAAAAGTAGCAGAAAATGCAGGGTCTGCATTGATACCAGTACCAACCGCGGTGCCTCCTTGAGCCAGCTCGCAAACACGCTCAAGTGATTGGCGTATGCCTGTCATTGCGTTATCGATTTGGCATTGCCATGCTGAGAGTGTTTGCGCAAAACTGACGGGCATTGCATCCATTAGGTGAGTACGCCCCGTTTTAATAATATGACCCACTTCAGCTTGTTTACTCTGTAAGCGTTGGCTCAGCTTGTCTAGTTTAGGAAATAACTCGTAAATAATATTAATTGCACTGCTGACGGCAATTGCAGTGGGGATCACATCATTAGAACTTTGCCCCATGTTGACGTCATCATTCGGGTGTACTGGCTCATTAGCAAGGGTCGTTGCCAGTGTGGCAATAACCTCGTTAGCATTCATGTTCGAGCTGGTGCCGGAGCCGGTTTGGAATACATCGACAGGAAACTGCGAAAAGTGCTTACCATCAATGATGGCTTGGCAGGCTTGTTCAATCGCATTCGCTTTTACTTGGCTCAAATGTCCTAGCGCTGCATTACTCTGCGCCGCTGCTTGCTTAATGTAGGCAAGGGCAGTAATAAATTGCTTTGGCATGGTCAAGCCGCTAATTTTAAAGTTGTTGATAGCACGTTGAGTTTGAGCTTGATACAAGGCATTTACGGGAACGTGTAGCTCACCCATACTATCTGATTCGGTTCTAAATTTGCTCATAAACACTCCTAAATAGGGTTAAACTCTTGACTTAGAACGCAGGCTTCTCGCTCTAAGCAAAAATATTTTTCAATACAGTTATGAGTTTTGTAGTAACGCTTTAACGCGAGCTGCGGTTTGTAGAGTTGAGCTAAACATTGCTTACGAATAGCATTGTGAACTAGAGAATCGCACATTTTCTCAAGTAGTTCATGAAACGTACGCCTTAAATACAATTCTTGTAAAATAAAGCTTTGATGTTTTTCGTAATAGCGTGCGATGTTTAATCCCGCTTCAATATAGCCCGCAACCAACGCTGGAGCATGAAGCCCCGGTCTTTGACAAACACATTTCATTTGCCGCTGATAATTGAGCATAGCATTGTGAGAGTACATAAGAAAACCGATTAGCTGTAATGATAACTATTATCATTACAGCTAATCGGTTTTAGTGCAAGTCTTATATGACGGTGTTAAGACTGAATAGATTAACTGCAGAAGTTTAATTATAACCAAGAATAAAAATCTGGTCTGTTTCATGTTTTTTCGGCGCCTGTACATTTTCTTTATTGCATTGAGAAAGAAGATCAATCACGGTTGCTCTGTCATCACAACTTGTTAAGGCGGCTTTTTCGCTTTCTGCACGCTCGCTCGCGGCAATGGCTGCATCGACAGCAGTGTAAGGTGAGATATACATTATATTGCTCCTATTGGTTTGCTCATTACTGAATTTGCATAAGCTATACCAATCATGTTTATAAAATATAATCCTTTGAATTAAATGAATTTAAATTATTTTTAATGCAATAGAGCGCGACATTATTGTGGATTTTTGCTTTACTGTTGTGCATTAATTACCAAACATGGTGCAAAAACTGGTATGGAAAAACCATTCTCTCAAGCCTGTGAAAATAACAAATCACCCATTCTTCACGTATTAAAAGACTTTTTTGCCGATGTAGAAAATGTACTCGAAATTGGCTCAGGTACAGGGCAACATAGTGTGCACTTTGCCAAGCATTTAACGCATTTGCAGTGGCTATGCAGCGATCGTGAGGTGAATCACTTAGGTATTTTACAATGGCATCAGGAAGCATCGTTAGCTAACTTGCATGCCCCTTTGTCACTAGATTTACAGCATGCTTGGCCTGTTGATAGCGTGAACGCAATCTATACCGCTAATACACTGCATATTATTAGCTGGCCGCTGGTTGAGCGTTTCTTTCAAGGGGTTGAAAAGCATTTAGCCCACCAAGGAAAGTTATGTATTTATGGGCCATTTAAATACCAAGGCAATTATACAAGTACCAGTAACGCTGAATTTGATACCTTTTTAAAGCAACAAGATGCAAACAGTGCAATACGTGATTTTGAAGCTATTTGCCAACTTGCAGAGCAGGCAGGCTTAATGTTTGTTGAAGATGTACAAATGCCAGCTAACAACCAATTACTGCTGTTTAAACGGCAGTAGGGTATCGCACTGTGCTTTATAGAGTGCCATGTGTTGGCGCTCTCTGGCGATAAAATCGTTGATAGCCGCAGCAAAATCAGGCTGTTGAATATGGTGTACTGAGTAAGTGTAAACGGGCTGAAACCCTCGGCTTATCTTATGCTCACCTTGTGCTCCAGAGTGAAACTGTTTTAGCTTATTGGCAATGCAGTATTCAATCCCTTGGTAATAACACAGCTCAAAATGCAGACTGTCGATTTCATCATTTGCGCCCCAGTAGCGACCATACAGACACTGTTTATCTTTAAAGCTTAAAGTCGCAGCGATAACTTCATCAGCCTGTTTAGCAAGCATTAATACTAACTGTGTGGGCATTGTATCTCGTAGTCGTTGAAAAAACGCATTATTTAAATAACCTGTGTGACCTGAGCGTTTAATATAAGTTTGGCTATAAAAGTGGCTAAAGAGCTGCATGTCCTGAGCGCTTATAGTGTTACCTTCTCTCCACTCGATGGTTATGTGTTGTTGAGTGATTTTGGCACGCTCTTTTTTTATCGACTTTCGCTTGCGTGCTGTCAGTGAGTCTAAAAAATCATCAAAGTGAGAGTATGCTTGATTAAACCATTGAAACTGGACGCCTTGACGTAGCATAACAGCATCGCTTTTTAGTGATTCAGCCTGTTGCTGGTGGCAAAAGTTGATATGCCAGCCCGACCATTGCCTATCGTGCGCAGTATTCGTTAATACATGCGTTAAATAATTATAAACACTGTCTGGATTGGGGTGGTTAATGCTCAGTCTTTGACCTTCAATGGGGGTAAAAGGCACGGCAGATAACCATTTGGGGTAGTAATCTAAACCATGTTGTTGATACGCCTCTGCCCATGCCCAGTCAAACACATATTCACCGTAAGAGTGATACTTTATATACCCAGGTAGTAGAGCAACGATATGTTTTTGCTGGTAAATTGCCAGGTGCATTGGTTGCCAACCTGTGTTTTTACTCACGCAGCCACTGTGCTCAAGCGCAGCTAAAAAAGCATGATCGGTAAAGGGGGCATCATGAAAAAAATGCTGCCAAATTGTCGTATCAATATCCGTTATTTGATTAAACCAACGGTGACTAAATTGGCTCATTGTTCAGAGGCTCTTTCAACGTCTTTAATAAAGTCTGTGATGTGCAAGCTGAGCTTATCGAAATATGGATTGAAGGTGAGTCTTGCAAATGGCTTATACTTCGCTAAATTCTCTGCTGTGCGCTCACCAATAACAATTTCAGGCTGATATTTACAGGCTTTATATAGAGTATCGTCATCTAAATAACTGCCACAATTTCGATAGCGGGCAGTGCGGCCATAGTGTGGATTGCTTGGTTTATTAACGATACCAATATGTGACATGCCTTGAATATTTTTACAGTCTTCGGTGTCGCAGTCATCGCTAATTATCGGGTAATCGGCTGGAAAACTATTGGGTATATTTTTATCATCACCGTAATAAACAAGGCGATTAAGTTGGCTGTTTTTATGAGTTTTGGGATTGTGTAGCTTAGCTAATAATTTAAACGTTACTTGATTATCAATCGTGGTATCAACATCGCTAAAGGTGCTAAAAAAAGCAACATCAGGTAGTGAACGGTGTTTTAGTTTATCTAAGCTGATGCGCTTCATGGCTTCATAACTGGCTGATGCGGCATTAAATGGAAAGGACTCATATTTTGCAAAATCGAGATCGGCATCTTTATCTATCCAGTTTATAAAGGGTATCGCGTTAACCCACTTGGCTAGCCAGCCATTTTTATTATGGGGCTCAGTCGCGGGTGAAAACAGCATCGCGCCGATAATGTGTTTATCAACGGGACCTTGGGTTAAATAATCAATGATCATTGCTGCACCTGTTGAATACCCCCCTAAAATGACCTGATCAAAATCTTTTAACGTGCGTTCAATAGCGTAAGTGCTCGCCTTGTACCAGTCGTCGGCATTAATCTCTTTGAGTGCTCCTGGTGCTGTACCGTGCCCTGGTAATAACAGGGTACGTACCGTATAACCTTGTTGATAATACACTTGAGCTAAATCATGGTAGGTAAAAGGTGAGTCGGTTAAGCCATGGATTAATAGCACTGCCTTACGGCTCTGTTTTTGTGTTAACTCAAAAGGGCTGATTAAATCTGCTACTGTTGCATTTGCAGGGCGTGATCCTTGCGCAACGAGTAGCTTATAGATGTCGGTATAGACTGGGCAAGGCAGCGTTGCGCGGGGATTTTCGCTGCTAATTTCAAGGTAAGCAGCTGTAAGGTAGTCACTATACGCTTGCTCGGTGTTATAACTAAAGGTGCTGTGTGAGCGAGGAAGAGGTTCTCTGAAAAGCCCTTCGCGCTTACTTTTCATCATGAGATTTTCATCTTCCAGTTGGGTTAAACACGTTTCTTGCTGTGCCTGTAATGGGGGGCTGCCGAGTCCAAAAAGAATGAGAATAAAGGCAACTAAGTTGATGAATTTCATTGTATAAGAGTCCTTTTAAGTATTCAGCTTATCGCGTTATTGTCGTATTGCAAGTACGCAGCGTCACGCTAAAGGTAAATGGCGTTTAGTGAATGCTTGCTTTAATACCACCGTCGATTCGATATTGGCAATACAATTGATACTGCCTAATTTATGTTTTACAAAACTTTCGTAGCTTTCTAAATCAGCGGCAATTATTTTTAATAAATAATCATAGCTGCCTGAAATAACCGAGCATTCCAGTACGTGTTCAAGCTTTTCCACTTGCTGTTCAAACTGCTCTGCAGCAGCAACTGAGTTTTGATTTAAGCGTACAAACGCATAAACAGAGACATTTAAGTCAACCGCTTTGGGGTTAATTGCAGCATGATAACCACTAATCACATTACTTGATTCAAGCTTCTTAATTCGGCGCAGGCAAGGAGTATCAGAAAGGCTGACTGATTGAGCAAGCTCAGACACAGATGTACGTGCATTATCTTGTAGTGCGTTGAGCAATTGTTGGTCTTTTTTGTCTAGTTTCATTTCTATTTGAGTGATTTTCACTAATTATCACAAATTCTAGCTTATATTTTAGCGATTAGCACTCAGTGAACTCTGTTAACATTATCGCAATATATTTATTTTGGAGTAAGCCTGTGACTGAGAACACCAAGGCATTTGATAGCTGGCTGCGTACCCGATTTGTTGAGATCAATAGCGAACTAGAAAAACTATATTGGCAACAAGACGATAAAGCGAATGTAGAAGGCGTTGGCGAACACCTTAAGCACCAGTTAGAGCAGGAAGGGAATGAGCATATTCGTGCCTTATTAGCAGAAGGCAATACCGACGAAGGTTTTGATAATGCCTTTGATTTATTAGGCAATGTTGGCTTATTTATGGCTGCATGTCGTCGCCATGAAATTACTGAACCCTCACGCGAAACCACTTCTCCCTTGGTTGATGCGTCGGCACTTGCTATGCACATTGGCGCATCCATTGGTGTTACACCACGCTTTGCGACTGCTCATTTAACCACCCACAATAAAGCGGTTGATGGTCTTTATAAGCGCTTTACAAATCTTGAAGATGAAAAAGTCTTTGTTGATTACAACACCAAAGGAATTTTGGCTTACAAACGTGCGGCAGATGCGTTACTAAAAATTCAACCATTAGGAATTTCGCACCCAATTGCCGCCGATTTATTAGCTGTAGCCAAACATGCATTACTGGATGTCATCGAGTCAAATAATGCGCTGTATAACAAACTCGATACTGATCGTTTCTTTTACTGTGTGCGCCCTTATTACAAACCCTATCGCGTAGGGAAAGAGGTTTATCGTGGTGCAAATGCCGGTGATTTTGCAGGCATTAATGTGATTGATATGTTGCTTGGACTTTGTTTTGCTAACGAGCCAAGCTATTCGCAAATGCTGGTGGATAAATTTTTATACATGATGCCAGAAGATCAGCAAATATTGCGTGAAAGCATGCGGATGACGAGTATCATGGATGACTTTTTAGCCGCAGAAACTGAACGAGATAGTGAATGGCTGCAAACAAACTTAAAGTTATTTATTCAAGTTTGTAAATTGCATGGTGACACAGCAATCGGTCATCATAATCAACTCGTGAGTAAGTACATTGCACAGCCATCACAAAAAATGCAGCAACAACATATGGATAAAGTCACGGCGAGTGGGCCACCGTTACATGTGTTGCTTAACTCTCTTGAGCAATTACGTGATCGCCGAGCCGCAGCAAAGCGCGACGATATCCGCACTCGCTACGATGATTTAACTAAGCTAAAACAGTGGATTAAGTAATGCGTAAACATGACTTTATACTCGCCCCAGGAAGCTATTTATTAAATCATTCTGTGGGCCGCGCTTTAAAATCGGCAGAGCCGTATTTTCATGAGCATTTTTTTGCCGCTTGGCAAAATGAAAATAAAGAGCCTTGGCAGCAATGGTTACATGGCGTTGAGGCATTTACATCAAGCTTAGCGCGGCTGTTTAATTCGGATGCAGAGCTATTTTGCCCACAAGTGAATTTATCGAGTGGCTTAACAAAGTTAGTGATGTCGCATCCGCGTTTGCAACAGACAAACTGCACAGTATTAATGGCAGAAAGTGATTTTCCTAGCATGGGATTTGCGATGCAAAAAGCGCTCCCTGAATGCGCTGAAATTGTGTTTATTGGCGCTGATGAGGATTTAACCGATGCTCAGGTTTGGCAATCATATTTGGCTAAGCAAGCGTTCGATTTAGTGTTTGTGAGTCATGTGTATTCAAATACTGGCCAGCAAGCTCCGATTGCTGAAATCATTCAAATTGCAAAGCAATCCAATACGCTAAGCCTGATAGATATCGCTCAGTCGGCAGGTATTTTAGAGGTGGATTTAACAGCACTTGACCCCGATTTTATGCTTGGCTCGAGTGTTAAGTGGTTGTGCGGTGGCCCAGGTGCTGCTTATTTGTGGGTCAATCGTCATCAACTTGCATTGTGTCAGCCAAAAGATGTTGGTTGGTTCTCTCATCAAAATCCATTTGAGTTTGATATCAAGCATTTTACTTATCATCATACGGCACTGCGTTTTTGGGGAGGAACGCCATCAGTCGCACCGTGTATTTTAGCTGCGCATAGTATTCGCTACTTTGCCGATTTAGGCATTGATAAAGTACGCGCCCATAACTTAGCAATGCTTGCTACGTTGCATGCTGAGCTGAGTGAATATATGCGTTCGCCAAGTGCAGCAGATAAATGCTCCGGCACGGCAATCATGCATTTTGGTCGTAAACAACAGACGGTTAAAGCGGCGTTGCATGAGGCTAATATCGCTGTTGATGAACGTCATTTAGGGCTAAGGGTCTCAGCCCATGTTTATAATGACGGCAATGATATAAATGACTTTATTAAGACTGTGAAAAGCGTTTTAGATTAAGTGCTTGTCGCGCTTTTGCCTTTACAGAACGCCAGTGTGTCATCGGCTTTTTAGGTACCAGCGCTAAAATGTGTTCGAAATCGATGTCATCAATATGCATTTCATTACTGTGCGCAAACATAATGCGTTGAGGTTTAAGGGCTTTTAGCATTAATAAAGAGTTTAAATACAGTTTAGGATAAAACACAGGAAAGGGTGGCATAAGCTGCCCTTTCACTTTTACGAGTAAGTCGGCAATGTAAATTCGCTCTGTGGGAATATGGTACAGGCTAATATCGCGGTCGGTATGACCTGGCGTATGCAGTGCTTGCCAGTCATCAAAATTCGGCAGGGTAGAGTCGGTTGCTAAGTAATAGTCGGCATCTAGATATCGGCTATACCAAAGATTGCGTCTTTCTTTGTTTAGCCGACCTGCAACCCACCATGCAAGAGCGATATCGGTCAAGTGCATTAAAATACCATCAAGGCCCTTATACCATTGCCCCGGTGCATTAGATGTCGCAATTTTTGCACCGCTTAGTTTTCTTAGGGCATGGGCGCCACCGGCATGATCGGGGTGCATATGAGTCACAACAATCAGTTTTAAATCAGTCAGAGGGCGGTTGAGTTGTTCGGTAATATAGTTAAATACGGTGTCGACATCAGCGCGGCAACACCCATCGAGTAGCATTAGTTTGTCGGGATATTCAACTAAGTAAATATTTTGAATATAGCCTTCGATTGTGTGTATGTGCATTACCCTCGCTCCCTTAATTAACCCGTCTCAATTGTTATATCATGCCTGACCAGTTTAGGAAAATTAGGGGGTTTGTGTGCCTTTCAGTTGCTTTTTACGCTCTTCTAATTGTTTTATCTGTTGTGCAAATTGCGTAAGTTGGTTTTCATAGTATGAATTTATGCGCTTACTTTGTTTACTTATTGCATCGTCAATCGAATCTGCACCTAATCTGTTCGCCGCATCTTGAGTCATTAACTTAAGTTTTTCTATTCGTTCGCGCTGTTGTTGCTTTAGGTTTTTACGTTCTAATTCTAGTTGTTGAATTTTGCGATCGATTTCTTGGACTTGTAGGTAGTCATCAACGCTTAGCTCAGGCTGTTTTTTTGTATTATCGGTGAGTTGTTTAGGGGGAAGGTTGATTTTTATGATAGTGGCGTCTTTTCCACAGGGTTGCTCTGAGAAAGTGGCAACACCCTTTATCATGCATTTATAGACAGTTGCTTGGCTGCTATTCGCGCCTAACAGTAATGTTAAAGTTAACAAAGCTGAACTGATCATGGCGTCTCACCGATAATTTAACTGAGACTTAGCATGCATGATTAACAATAAAAGGTGCAAGTTTTTGGGCATAAAAAAACCGCTAAAAAGCGGTTTTTAATAATAAAATGGTGGAGAAGGAGGGATTCGAACCCTCGATAGAGCTACAAACCCTATACTCCCTTAGCAGGGGAGCGCCTTCGGCCACTCGGCCACCTCTCCAACGCATAATTCAGATTGTAACTTGCTGATAATTATCAACAAATAAAAATAAGTGGTGGAGAGATAGGGATTTGAACCCTAGAGGGGCTACAAACCCCTGCCGGTTTTCAAGACCGGTGCATTCGACCACTCTGCCATCTCTCCACAAAGTGTTGAGAGAATAATACTTAGCTGAATCGGTTGTGTAAATAGGAAAAAGTTCGTTTGCTTGTTTTTTGAGCGTAAAGACGGTGTTTTTTGTAAAAAGCTTTAAATTTTTGCTGTTTTAGTGCTTTTAAAAAGAGGGGAGCAGCAAACGAGGAGCTAAAGAAGATGCTTCGTTAGTGGTTGGGTGTTTGCTGCACCTAAAAAGTAACCATGGTTGGGGATTACTTATATTGTACTGCACCGCCAAGCGCTAGCTTTTTGCCGTAGCGATTAAGTTTTGCCAACATTTTTGCTTTGCGGTTAGTTGGTTTTACGGCAACATGAGTTGCAGCATTTTGATTTAAAGTGTTAATTGGGTTCATTACTTTGCTCCAGATTTTGTTTGGTTGAAAACATGGGTATTTTGCAGGCAAAGTGAACAAAAATAAAACGATAAAATTTGAGTCTACCGGATAACTTTTTCTCATCTGAATGTGCCTTGTTAACGGTGGGTTAAGTTACGTGTCTCATTGTTTTTTGAATAATTATGCTAAGGGAGTTCGCTCTAAAACCCTTGTTTATAAGAGTTTTTAGATTTTGAAACTTTGTTTTATGCGTTTTTAAAGTTTCAAATTGAGTATTTATTCAGATTAATTTAATTTGAATAAAAAGAGGTTTCTTGCTAAGAAGATGAAGTGATAGTTGATGTTAATAATAATAAAGCCAAGTGACAAAAAAAATACTAAGCAAAGTGTCGAATGGTTATTAAACGAATGCACATTACGGCACATTGAGCCGCAACTTTTCTTTACCACGGGACACTTTGAAAGTGACCATAAAGCAATTGCGAATCTTGCAAAGCACGTTAATCAGGCTGTTGTTATTGGTGGCGATGGTTCACTGCATTTAGCCATTAATGCACTGTTTGGTTGTGATTGTTCAATTGCCTTATTGCCAGCAGGGACCGGTAATGACTTTGCGCGAGGCTTTGCTTTTAAGCCGCAACAATGGCGAGACGCTGTCTTTTCAGGCCATACTCAGTTAATTGATGTTGGGAAAATTAATCAGCGGTATTTTATTAATGTGGCTGGGGTCGGTTTTGATGCGGATGTTGTTAGTCAATTAAATCAAGTGGAGCGGTTTACTGCGTTTGGTTATCTATGGCAGGGCATTAAACAGTTATTTTCTTTTCACGCAAAGTCTTTATCAGGGATATTTGCCGACAAGCATGAAGAGTTCACTAATTTAGTGACTTTATTTGCTAACCATCATTATTTTGGTGGAGGCTTAAAAATTGCGCCTCATGCCATATTGAATGATGGAGAGCTTGAGTGTTATCGCATGCCAGCAGGTAACTTAGTGAAGAATTTACGCAGTTTTTTACATCTCATTTTTGTAAAACATCATAACTTAAACGAGCTTCAATACTGCCGTTTGTCTCGTGCCGAAATACACACTGCCGGTTTGCTAATAGAGGCTGATGGCGAGTTGGTCGGTGTGACACCTGCAAAAGTTGTCATGTATCACCAAGCATTACGTTTTCATTTACCATAAAAAAGCGCCTGCTATTTTTAGCAGGCGCTTGGTGTTAGAGGTGACATAATCACTTCTAACTGGGGACAGAGCGATTTTGCAGGCTATTTCTTGTAGCAAAAAACGCTTTAATTCGTTGTGTGGGCGTTAATACAATGGCATTGCCAAATAGCACTAAACTAAACCCTATAAATGTGTTGGTTTGCCACTCAAACCCTTCAAACAATGTACTCAGTACGACTGCCACCAGAGGAAATAATACAATGACGTAACTGGCGCGCTCGGGACCAATATTTTTCAATAGCGCAAAATAACAAGCAAATGCGATGACAGTGCCAAATATGGCTAAGTAAAGTAGCGATACCCAGTAACTTGCAGGTGCAGTGAATGTCAGTTGCACGTCGCTTATTAATACATACACGGCTAAGCCAATAGCACTGTAAAGCATGCCCCATGCATTCCCCTGCATAACGCCAATATCACGCTGAGAATTGCGGACGCTGATCATATTACCTAATGAAGCCACAAAGGTCCCTGACAGCGCAAGTAGTAACCCGACCAACGTACCATTACTCAAGTCGAACTGCTGAATTTGTGGCCAAAACAAGCTGGCGATACCCAAAACGCCTAACAATGCGCCAACGTAAATTCGCTTGGCGATTGGTTTCGAAAAAAACAGTCGGGTATTAATAATATTCATCACTAATAGCATTGAGAATGCAATGGAGGCCATGGCAGAACTAAGGTAATTTTGTGCCCAATACAGTGTTAGGTAGTTCAAACCAAAGTTAAATAATGCCAGTAGGGTAAAAAAACCATGATCACGCCATGAATAACGCATCGGCAGGTTTTTAAATAACACAAATGCCCACATTAAAATGGCGGCAATCGCAAAACGATAGAACAAAGAAATTTCAACGGCGACATCACCTAGTTGAAACTCAATAGCCAGCCACGTTGATCCCCAGATCAATACAGTTGCAAGGTAAAGAGCGGCGCTTTTCATCTTTATTGCCTAAATAGGGTAAGTGTGTTTATTTTAAGTTGATTCTGTATACTTAACATATACAGAAAACTACAAATGCAACCTATACAGTTTGGTGAGCTATGTCACAAGTGATCAGTCGCAGTAACAGTGAGTTCTTGTATCAGCAAGTGACTCAGTTAGTAAGAGATTTATCGTCACAGGGATCGTTATTACCCGGTGAAAAACTCCCTTCATTGCGAAAAATGGCTGAAAAGCTTAATGTCAGTATTCCTACCGTTAAGCAGGCCTATCAGCTTCTTGAGGGGCAAGGGTTGATTGAAGCGAGAGAGAAGTCGGGATACTTTTTAAAATCATCGCAGTTAAATCAATCAAGACCCAAGCGCGTGAAATTAAGCCGCGAGCCAATGACTGTCAACAAGCAAGCGCTGATAGAGCAAGTTTATAGCGCAATTCACAAAGCCAATGTTGTCCCGTTTGGTATTGCTAATCCAATTGCTGCGGCACCCACCGATAAAGCATTAGCACGAACGATGCGCCGAGTGATGACATTGGCCGGAGCTACGGTAATTAATTATGGGCCGATGGATGGCTTTGCTCCGTTAAAAAAGCAATTGATTCATCGTTATTTAGATTTCGGAATTGGTGTGGCGAGCGATGAATTGGTGATCACCAATGGGGCACAAGAAGCGCTTGCCATTGCACTAAAATGCGTGGCAAAACCTGGTGATGTGATTGCGATTGAATCACCTTGTTACTTTGGCATCATTGAGTTAATTGAAAGTTTAGGATTGAAAGCGCTGGAAATCCCACTATGCCCAGATGAAGGCATTTGGTTAGATGACTTACAGCAGGCGCTAGATGAGCATGATATAAGAGCATGCGTGTTCTCTACCTCATTGAATAACCCCGTGGGGAGTTTTATGCCTGATAGTAAGCGTGAACAGCTGGTCGCTTTACTCGAGGCTCGTGATGTTGTGCTGATAGAGGATGATGTATACGGTGACCTACATTACACCGCAAAACGTGCTACACCAGCGCAGGCTTACTCTAAAAAAGGATTGGTGATCACCTGCGCCTCATTTTCAAAAACGGCTGCACCGAGTTATCGGATTGGTTGGATTATTGCGGGCCAGTTTGCTGAACAAGCCAGACGTTTTAAACGAGCCTTGAGCTGCTCAGCGCCATTGATCAATCAATGGACCTTGTATGAATTTATTGCCAGTGGTGAATACGACAGAAATATTCGTTTATTACGCCAGCGACTAAGTGCCAACAAAGAGCGAATGATTTGGTGCCTGCAGCAATATATGCCAAGTTGTGCACGTATTAGTAACCCGCAGGGAGGGTGTGTTATTTGGGTGGACTTAGGGAGTCAATATGATGCCGTTAAACTATTCCATTTAGCATTAGATGCGGGGATTAGTATTACTCCTGGGCTTATTTTTTCGGCGGGGAAAAAATACCGCAGCTGTTTTCGATTAAGCTATGGTTTGCCTTGGTCAGAGCGTTTGGAAGACGCAGTCAAAACGTTGTCACAACTAACCGTACTTGCAAAAAAATAAAAAAAGCGCAGAGCAAGCTCTGCGCCATAAGACCAAGTAGATTGGTTCAGGGATGTTAATGCATTACAGGGTGTTCTGTTTGAACGTGAACAGTTGGTATTCTTTGAGTTGTGGCACTAAAGCAACGAGCTGTTGCTCTTTGTGAGCAATATCGGCAAAGCTGCCACACAATGCGTCGGCACGTTTTTCAAGTTGCGCTGCTTGTGTTTCTACACGCGCTTCGATTTGTTCACCCATGTTTTCCATGCGCTGTTCAAACGTGTCCATGTCACCACCCGAGCCAAGAAGCTCAGAGCCTAGCGCAACTAAAATACTGCCCATTGATTGCATCATTGCCGATTCAACTGCAGACTCAATTTGTTGGTCGAATTGTTCATCAAAATTTTGACCAAACTTTTCAAAACTTTGCTGACCCATGGTGAATGCACCTTGTTGGTAAAAGGTATTTTGCACTTCTACACTAATCTCATCCATTAATTCCGAGATGTCATCAAAGCCACTAATGTTGAATGCGTTTGCCACTTCTTCAATTGCAACACCGGCAATTTTCACACCCTCTAGAGCAATGTTTGCCACTTCGGGTAGTTGGCTACGTAAGCTATCTGAGTAATTTGCAATAGCTTGTTGTTGAGATGCATTCAGCGAGATGTTTTCGCCATCAATGTATAAGTTATTTTGATCAATGATTTTCATTGTGCGGTTATCAGCAGTGAACACTTCTAATTCGTTTGGCGTGATGCGAACATCGTTCTTGAACTCAACATCACATTGCTCACCACTGAATGAAATATGCGTATCATTATCGTTATGAGCCATAGCGCTGGTTGCGATAAATAAAGAACTTACTAACAATAACTTTTTCATTTTTTTCTTTCCTGTTTGAAATGACGAAAATAAATAATCAAACTTAATGCCAAGGTTTTTATTGTGTTTATTTTCATTGAGTTATGTTGTTTTTGTGGTTTTTTAAAATGAAATCTGTTTGGTTTTTTAACCATTTTTTAGTCAAATTAACTAAAAAACATACGTGGATAAATGTGTTTTATCGAAACGATAAAAAACTCTCACTTTTCAGAAATCAAATTTAGCGCTATTTATTCACAATATTGACATATCGCCACTTTAGCATGGCGGTGTGGCTTTATTTTGGTGGTTTTTTACATACTAAATAACCACTGAGCTTTTTAATCTTTGCCAATTCACAGAGCAAATTTTAATCTCCTGAATTGGTCTCAAACACTTTATGGAGTGGGTTGTGGGTAAGACATTTAGTTATGATGCGCTAGATGACGATTTTGTTGAAGACGAGTACGAAATGGTCGGGCGTAATCAACACGACAAGAAAAAGCAACGCGTTAAGAAGAAGTTGGAAGACTATCTTGAGCAAAAACGCTTGCGCAGAAACTTAGGCGAAGACGACTTTGATGAGTACATGAACGACTAAGCATAAATTTAGATAAAGAGGCTATTGCCTCTTTATTGCTTTTTGATTCGAGGTTTATTTGCTCAGTGCCGTAATAATTGCAGACTCGATGTGTTCTGGTTTAGTGAGGGGCGAGAATCGTTTAATTGCTTTACCATCCCTACCAATCAGAAACTTTGTAAAGTTCCACTTTATTTTACGGGTGATAAAGCCCGGTAGTTCTGATTTTAGGTGCCTAAAGACAGGGTGAGCATGTTCACCATTGACATCCACCTTACTCATCATTAAGAAACTCACGCCATAGTTGATGAGGCAGCCTTCCTTAATTTCTTTTGCGTCACCGGGCTCTTGTTTACCAAACTGATTACACGGAAAGCCGATAATAATGAGGCCTTGATCATGGTATTTTTCGTGCAATTTTTGCAGGCCTTCGTATTGTGGTGTAAAACCACACTTGCTCGCTGTATTGACGACTAAAACGACTTTATTTTCGAAATCAGAAAAGTGAACCGTTTGGCCTTGTAAGTTGGTTGCTGAGAGTTGATAAAATTCGTTCATAATAGTGACTTTTTATTATTATTTGATTGATTCTAACCCGCTTGCCTTATTTCTGAAAGTGTGAATTTTATTCAGCGAATTCATTGGTAAGGTGCTCAATTAGTAAACGTACGCGGTAAGGCAAGAGATCTTTGCGCGGATACACCAACCAAGAGGCGTTGTCGCTGACTTGAAAGTCATCCAGCACTGTTACAAGTTGCCCTTTTGCAATATAGGGCTCAACAATGTCGTGTGCCAAATGTGCGATTCCGATGCCAGCAATAGCTGCACTTAAAATGGCTTGAGGGTGATTGCTGCGCCAATTGCCATTTATACGGACTTCTTTGATGTGTTCATCAATGTTAAAACGCCAACGTTTTCTCATCGCGATTAGGCAATTGTGTTCAGTCAACTCATAAGGGTGCGTTAAGCGTGGATGGTTGGCTAGGTATTCAGGGCTTGCGACAAGCGTCATTATTCGCTTGCAAAGAGGTCTGGCGATAAGATTGGAGTCTTCCATGCGGCCAAAACGAACGGCTAAGTCAAAGCCCTCTTCAACTAAATTGACATTACGGCTATTGAAGTCGATTTCGACTTCGACCTCTGGGTAGCGTTTGACAAATTCGGCAACTTTCGGTGCAACTTGATTGGCAACAAATTCACCGGCACCTGTAATACGAATAAGCCCTTTAGGTTGGCGTTGCTCACCCTGTAACTGGTTATTCGCATCGATAAGCTCTTGCCGGATTGCTTTAAGTTTGATCGCATATTCTTTTCCGGCCTCTGTCAGGCTTATTTTTCGCGTGGTACGCTGAAAAAGGACTGACCCTAAGCGGTTTTCAAGTTGTTGAATTTGCCTACTAATATGTGAAGTAGAGACCTCCATCGCCTTGGCTGCATGGGTAAAGCTCCCTTGCTCAACAACATATAAAAATTCGTCTAAACCTTGCCACATATTCATATCCTAAGATTTCTAGCTAGTGTGAGTTTACGTTAATTATTATTGCATTACTGCAAAAGTGATTATCTATTTTACCGCTTTATCCCTATATAAAAATAACTAAAATGGTTTATTCACTGATAAAAACTCACATCAACGATGAGGAAGCCACATGTTAAATTTTAGTTTTGAAAACCCAACCAAGATTCATTTTGGTGAGCAACAGATTAAAGAGATTCAGTCAGAAATCCCTAAAAATGCCAAAGTACTCGTCACTTATGGTGGTGGCAGCATTAAGAAAAATGGCGTTTATGATCAGGTTAAAGCAGCATTAAGTGAGCATACGTGGTTTGAGTTTGCAGGTATTGAGCCAAACCCAAGTTACCAAACCTGTATGAAAGCCGTAGAGCTTGTTAAAGAAAAGCAGATTGATTTCATTCTGGCTGTAGGTGGGGGTTCTGTGGTTGATGGCAGTAAGTTTATTGCCGCTGCGGCTGAATTCACGGGTGAGCCTTGGGATATTTTAGCAAACGGCGCAGAAGTAAAATCGGCGGTTGCACTCGGTGTGGTACTGACCTTGCCTGCAACGGGGTCTGAGTCGAATACCTTTAGTGTTGTCTCAAACCTTGAAACTCACGATAAACTTCCATTTGCCAGTGAGTATGTGCGCCCTCGTTTTGCGGTACTTGACCCCGCAGTAACGTTTTCATTACCAGAGCGCCAAGTGACTAACGGGATTGTTGACGCATTTGTACATACTATGGAGCAATACCTTACGTATGATGTAGGTGCAAAGTTGCAAGACCGCTTTGCCGAAGGAATTTTAATGACCCTCATTGAAGAAGGGCCTAAAGCATTCTCAGAGCCAGAAAATTATCAGGTGCGCGCTAATATTATGTGGTCAGCAACAATGGCATTAAATGGGTTGATTGGTGCGGGCGTACCTCAAGATTGGGCAACACATATGATAGGGCATGAAATGACAGCAGTGTACGGCCTTGATCATGCGCAAACCCTAGCGATTGTATTACCACGCATGATGGCTGAGCAAAAAGACACTAAGCGCGGTAAGTTACTACAATATGCAGAACGTGTGCTGGGACTGGATATTACCAATGAAGAGGCGGCAATTGAACACGCGATAGCTGCAACGGAAGCTTTCTTCCACAGTGTTAAAATGCCAACACGTTTGAGCGATTATAACTTAGACGACAGTGTGGCAGATAAGCTTGTTGCGCAGTTAGAGCGCCATGGCATGACTGCTCTGGGTGAGCGTGAGCAAGTGACACTTGAGAAAAGCCGCGCTATTTTGCTCGCCAGCGTATAAGTTGCGTTAGCTCAAGATTATAAATAATCCCATCCCTGCCAGTGTTGTGTAGTAAATGTTGTGTGTTTTGTAAGCCACAATAACGGCAAGTACCGCAGCACTTAGGTAGGGATTTTGCCAATCTAAATTAATCCCTTCATCATTAATAAATACAATGGGCACCCAAATAGCAGTGAGCACGGCAGGAGCACTAAAACTCAAAAACTGCTGCATTTTAGGGCCTACCTTAAAAGGCAAAGCGCGGTGTAGAAACAAGTAACGCGTAAAAAAAGTAATACACGCCATTAATACAATCGTGGTCATCATGCACTATGCTCCTCTTTTGCTTGCCAGCGGCTAATTGCGTAACCAACCGACATAGCAATCAATGCTGCTGTTACTAACCATAACTGAAAACCGTGGCTTTTAAGGAGGGTTGCAACGACTCCTGCGGTGACGACGGTGGCAAGTGTTGCGAGGTTTTTCACCCCTGGCACCACTAATGCAATAAAAGTGGCGGCAATAGCAAAATCAAGGCCTAGGTTTGTTAAATCGGGCAATAAGCTGCCAGCAACAATACCAAGCAATGTCCATATGTTCCATGCGATATAAAAACTAAAGCCAGCACTTAAAGCATAAATAAGGCGCAGCTTTGTTTGGTAGGCTTTAGGGTGATGCGAAAAAGCAAATAACTCATCGGTTAAAACAAAGCTGACAGGTAAACGCCAACCAAATGGTTGATCAATGACTTTATGGCGGATGGCTAGGCCATACAAAAAGTGTCTTGAACTTATAATAAGCGTGGTAAATAAAATAGTGAGTAAGGGTGTATTGCCAGCCATTAATTCAATCGCGACTAACTGCGCAGAACCGGCAAATACGAGTAGTGACATTGCTTGTGTTTCAAACGCACTAAAACCATTTTGGATTGCTAAAGAGCCACACAGAATGCCCCATGGGATGACGGCTAAACATAGCGGGAGCATGTCGAAAAAGCCTTTTAATAACGCTTTGAGAATAGGTTTTTGCATTTTATCGCTCTTACTTGTTGTTATGGCTCAGATCAAAACACCTGTAATAGAGGCGTGTCAAAATAACCGAAGTTTGCAATAATGTATACCCCAATGCCTTACCGGTTCTGGTCTTTTTAAGTGCTTTGAGTATATTTCATAGGGAGCGTTATCATGTCTAAAGTGAAAGTATGGGATGGCTTTATAAGAAGCTTTCATTGGTTATTAGTTGTTGCAATTGCAACGCTTTATTTTAGTGCTGAAGAAGGCATGCTGGAGCTACATTTTGCAACCGGGTATTTCACGCTAGCGCTCATAATCACGCGTCTTATATGGGGGGTTATTGGCAGTAAAACGGCCAAGCTGTCCTCATTGATACATTCACCGATTGCGGCAATTAAGTCATTTAAAAATAATGAGCATAAAGCTGGTCACGGGGCTGCCGGCAGCTATATGGTCATTGCGTTTTTTATATTAATTTTGGCGCAACTAGGCTCAGGATTGATGACCAGCGATGACATACTTACCGATGGACCGCTTGTTAAATATGTATCTACGGACACGGTTGAGTTTGCAGGTTGGTTACATCACCTGAACTTTGATATTTTGCTGTATGCTATTGTGCTGCATGTAATTGCGATTGTGATATATCGCATTAAAGGCAAGAACCTCGTTAAACCAATGCTGACGGGCAGTAGTGAGCAAGTTTCTGTGACTGAGCCTGTGACAAAATCACCCTTGCTTGCATTCGTTATTTTTGCGCTGTGTTTAGTGGTACTTTTTACCACATGGGGTGCTGAGCCATTAAGTTATTTGTTTAATTAAGTGAGTTGAGTGAGTTAAGTGTTAAAAAAGGCGCAGACAGCGCCTTTTTTAATGTCGTTGACTAGTCTTTAAATGACTTATGACAGTCTTTACATCCTTTAGCCCACGCACCGAATGCTTTACCAATTACTTTCTGATCACCACTTTTTGCTGCAACCGCAAGTTCATCCGCATATTGCTGGAAAGCGACTGCTTTTTTCATAAAAGTGTCGTTATCGCTCCACACCGCGGGAAGCGCTGATGTTTCGCCTTTGTCTGAACCTGCAACAAATGCTTCCCATGGCATTTTTGATAAAGCGGCAGCATTATTTGCTCGCATTTGGAAGCGCTCAGCATCAAAAGGGACTTTTCCTTTTAACATGTCGCCCATATCACCAATTTGTACACGGATCATAGAAAACGCAGCTTGGCGGTATTCAATCGCGTCGCTAGGTTCTTCGAATACGGTGCTTGCTGTTGCGCCTAGTGCCAGTGTCGATAACATGGTACCTAATACTAAGTGTTTTAATTTCATTCCTTTTGCCCCTTTAGATGTCATAAAGATAAACTGTTTGAGTTGTATCTTAGCTAGGTGTTTTATTCAAGTGTAATGCGGTTAATCTTAACTTAAGTTTAATTTAATCATTAATATCAATGTCAGCGAAGATCATCCCGCGTCGCATGCTACGTGTTGCTAAGAAAACTTCGCCAAGTAACGATAAAAAGCCACAAATGAGCAGTGCCATCGCAGCCACAAAGCAACTCGCAATGGTCACACTTAAGTTGATAGAGTGAATGTGTGATAAAAATAAACACATAACCACGGCGCACACGAGCAAAGCACTTAATACACTTGCACTAAATGCAATATGAATACAGCGAGAACGTTTTAGCAGGGCTCTTAACTCTGTGGTCAGTGACTTATTGAACTCTTCGTCGGTACTGACTTTTAGCTTTCGCTCTAACTGCCTAGCGCGGTCTGTAATACGCGCTAAACGATTTGATAAAACACCTAAGGTTGCCGCAATACCGGTGATTAAAAAGACTGGAGCGACAGCGGTTTGTATAACCTTTGCCATCGTTAGTATGTTAATGACTTCTGAGTTCATTGTGCCTTACTCTACTCTAAAAATACTACTTTCGTTTACAAACGTTTACATCAAATTTATGATGTCAAAGCTCAATTAAAACAATGGGGTAGACTAACATTGGCACCTTTTGTAGGTTGTAATGTAACCATAATGTAATCGAGATGTTGTTCTGGTTTGTGTTTACGTTTTATATTGGTACTGAAACGTAGTTTCAATCACTATTTAGACGATAACATAACATATCCCAGGGGAACCCATGTCTAATAATCTAATAAAAAGAACAGCCGTTGCTTTAGCTGTGACTAGTGCACTATGTGCCAGCGCGCAAGCGAATGATTTTTCAAAATATAATCTAGCAGGTAAAGAATTAATTAAACCGAGTGCGGTAAGTAAAAAAGAACAAAATACTCGCAGTGAAGTGACTAGTTGGTTAGTTAAATTAAATGTGCCAGCAACTATTAATGCAAAAAGTTTAGGGGCAGATGTTGCCTCAGTTCAAGCACAAGCCAAATTAGCACAAGCCAGTGTAGAGCAAGCTATTCAGAGTATGGACTTACCCGTTCAAGTTGTAGCTAAGACATCAACACTTGTAAGCTCGGTTGTACTGAATGGTAACAAACAAGATATCGCAAAATTACTTTCAAACTCGCAAGTTGAAGGTATTTATCCCGTCTATGATTACAAATTACATGTAGCTGATAGTGCTGACTATATTGAAGCGACTCCACTTGTAGCGAATGGCTTAGCGACGGGTCAAGGTGTACGTGTTGCTGTACTAGATACAGGTATTGATTATACGCACACTGCATTTGGTGGTGAAGGCACTGAAGCTGCCTATGAAGCAGCCATTGCAGACCCTACAACTGTTGATTGGCCGCAAGGAAAAGTGCTTGGTGGTTTCGATTACATTAATAATGATGCGGATCCAATAGATGTAACGACAAACCATGGTACGCATGTATCTCACTCTGTGAATGGCATTGCACCAAATGTTGATTTATTTGTTTATTCAGTGTGTGCTGCTAACTGTCCAGGATTGGCGCAATTACTTGCGTTAGAGAATGCGATGGACCCTGATGGTGATGGTGATATTTCTGATCGTGTAGATGTCATTAATATGTCTTTAGGTGGTGACTATGGTGACATTGCTAACGACGCGGTTGGACTTTTCATTAATGAGGCTGTAAAGCTAGGCACTAACGTGGTTATTTCAGCGGGTAATGATGGTGCATACCCATTTATTGTTGGTGGTCCGAGTACAACAGAGAATGCGTTGTCTGTTGGAGCAATGACTCACCCTACAGAAGAGCAGTCAGTTGCTAGCGGTACAGTTAACGATGAAGAAACCATTGTTCAACCAGCTAGCTTCGGTCCACAAACTGCATTTAGTTACACAAATGACAACATTGAATTAGTTTACCCAGAAGCAAATCAAACAGCGTGTGAAGCATTTGCTGATGACGTTGATTTTACTGGCAAAGGTGTGATTATTGACCGTGGTGCGTGTGCATTCACAGTTAAAGTATTAGCAGCTCAAGCAAAAGGTGCAGAGTTCGTTGTCATTGCAAATAATACAGATGATGGCACGCCAGCACCTATGGGCGGTGCCGATGCAGCAGTCACAATTCCTTCTGTAGGTGTAACATTTACAGCAGGTGCTGCGCTTAAAGCGGGTGGAACATTTAACTTAACTGTTGAGCGTTTAGTATTGTCTGGTGCAATTGCAGACTTTACATCACGTGGTCCATCAATGGGCGGTTTATTAAAACCAGAAATTACCGCGCCGGGCGTGAACATTATGACGGCTCACCCAGGTCTTGGTGATGGTTTAACAGGCGCTACAGGTACTTCGTTTTCTGGTCCTATCACGGCTGGTGCAGTGAGTTTACTGAAAGAAGCATTACCAGAGCGCAATGCACTTGAAATTAAAGCAACGTTAATGAATACCGCTAACTTAAACGTAACAATGGAGCCATTAGCACTTAACCCAGATGCTGAACTTGCGCCAATTAGTTACATCGGTGCGGGTTTAGTTGATGTTAATAAAGCTGCAAACTTACCTGTTGCTGCTTGGGCAGCAGATACCAAACAAGCGGCTCTTTCGTTTGGTTTAGTGAATGCATCAGAAACAGTTAAATTAACAAAAACGGTACAAGTTAAGAACTTCTCGAATGAAGTCAAAGTGTATTCGCTTTCTTTAGAACAGCGTTATCAAAACGATATTGACCGTGGTTCATTCTCATTAGATTACCCAGAGACAATCACTGTTCCTGCAGGTCAAACGCTATCATTTGATGTGACAGCAACGATTGACCCTACTACGTTACCAGAGTGGACATTGACTGATGATAACATTGGCTCGCAAGCAGTCACTGCTGATTTAACAAACTTAGAGCTTGATGGTGCGTTAGTCTTCTCTGATGGTAGTGAAAGAGCATTCCACCTTGTGTATCACGTATTACCAAAAGCAAACGCTGCAATGAGCTTTACCCCTGTGATGACAGAAGATGGCCTTGCTCATACGTTAACCAATACTGGTGCAGTGGCACTTGAACCAGTATTTGCACCAACAGTAATGACTGATGAAATAGATGAAGACCAACGCTTTGATTTAGTGGGCGCGTCAATTGAGACGTTTGCTGTGCCAACAGAAGTCTGTGCAAGCGGTTTTGTTACTTTAACTACGGTAGTGATGAATGAAGGTATCACTCACTCTTATGTGGGTGGCTTTATGGCTGACTTCGATATAGACCAAGATGGTACATACGATGTAACAGTTCAAAATGGTAAACTTGAGTGGTTCTATGATGTTGAGCCTGGTACTGCAATTACCTTTACACATGGTTATGGAAGCAGCTCTGGCGCGCTGAATAATATCTATCAAATCATTGGTAATAATCACTTAACAATGCAAAGCTGCTTGGGTGATTTTGGTTTAACTGCTGAAGATATTGGTAAAGTCTCAGCAAATGTTCGCTTCCGTACAGAGGAAGAAACATGGACACCAATCGCTACAGGTGCAGGCGATGTTGCAATGGGAACATATACGTTTACTGATGCTTCTAATGATGTATATGCTGTACTTGTGAATGAAGCTGGTGAAGCAGTAAGCTCAGTTGAGCCTGGTGCATCAGCAACGCTATTAAACGCAGGTGCAGACTTCATGATCCTGTCTGATTCAGGTTCTAAAGCATTTGTAGCAACACCTCGTGATGACGCAAATTCAGCCCCAGTTCTTTCTGATGCAATGTTTAGCGTTGATGAAAATACATCGACAGGTACTGTTATTGGCACACTTGAAGCAACATACAGTGCAGATCTTGCAAACCCTATCTCTGAGTTTATTGTACTCAGTTCCAATTCAACAGCTGTTTCAGTAACTTCTGAAGGTGATGTTGTTGTAATGGATGAAGCAATGCTTGATTTCGACGCAGGACTTGTGTCTATAGAGATAGAAGTTGTGGTAACTGACTCTGCTGGCAATATTTCTGAACCGGCTATGGTTACAGTAATGGTTAATAACTTAGCAGATGAAGCCGCTGAAATGATGCCAGTTGTGGAAGCGGGTCAAATGTTTACTGTTCAAGAAAATGCAGTGTCAGGAACAGTGATTGGTACTGTTTTGGCATCTGATCCAGACGCTGAAACTACGCCAATTGTTTCTTACTCAGTAGAAGGTCATGATGGTATTGCTATTGATGAAATGGGCAGCCTGACTGTTGTAGGTGAAATTGATTTTGATACAACACCAGTTATCGAATTAATGGTTACTGCGATAGACAGTGCTGAAAATATGTCTGAGGCTGTTCTAGTTACTATTGAAGTTACAGAAGACCCAGCAGAATCTAAGCCTGTTATAGCTTCAGGACAACGCTTCTCTGTTGATGAGAATGTTGCTTTAGGTACTGTGATTGGCACGTTAGAGTTCTCTGATCCTGATTCAGATGAAACGCCAGTTGTTGAATTTATCGTATCGGGTAGCAACTTAGTTACTGTTAATACTAATGGTGTTATTAGTGTTGCGAGCGAGCTTGATTATGAATTCCAAAGTGAATTTACATTCTCTGTAATTGCTGTTGATTCTGCCGGCAATATGTCAGACGCAGTAAACGTTGAAGTTGAAGTGAATGACATTCGTAGTAATGACGATGATGATAAAGATGATTCAGGTTCATTAGCATGGTTAACTTTACTAGCTGCACCGTTTGCATTTATGCGCCGTCGCAAGCAAAAGTAATGACTTGATTTGTAATTAATAAAGGGAGCTTCGGCTCCCTTTTTACATTGCTTCACAAAGCATGCTTATATCTTGCTCTGTTTTTACTTATATTGGAGGATGAATAATAAAAAATACAACAGGAATCTCATGAACGTTGGTTACTCTCTCTGCTTTGCAGCACTCTCATTTGCCGTTTTAACGGCGTGTAATAAAGTCCCTGATACCGCACATAATATTGAGCAATCACGTATCACAGAAAATGCAGGTATAGCGGCACCTATTGCAAAAAAAATTCGCCATGAAATGAGTATTCATGGTGATACGCGTGTCGATAACTATTACTGGATGCGTGATGATGCGCGTAAAAATGAGGCGGTAATTGCCCACCTCACTGCTGAAAATACTTACGTAGATCGCACGATGGCGCATACAAAAGCGCTGCAAGATACACTTTTTAATGAGCTTAAAAGTCGTATAGAGAAAGACGATAACTCTGTGGCTACCAAAAAGGGAGACTATTATTACTCATCGCAGACGCGAGGTGATGATGAGTATCCAATTTATGTGCGAAGCAAATCCAGTGATGGTAACAACCAACAAGTCATATTGGATGTTAATGAGCTTGCTAAAGAGCATGACTACTTTGCTGTAACAGGCTTAGAGGTAAGCCCTAATGGGCATTTATTGGCATACGGTGAAGATACTTTAAGTCGGCGTATTTATACCATTAGAGTGAAAGACTTGGTCAGTGGTGAGCGACTGGAAGATACGATAGAAGGGAGTGAGGGAGATGTTGTTTGGGCAAATGACAACCGCACTTTTTACTACATTAAAAAAGATCCACAAACGTTATTAGGTTATCAGGTTTATCGCCATACATTAGGCACCCCACAAGCTGATGATGAACTGGTTTACGAAGAAAAAGATACTCGCTATTACACCAGCATAGGTAAGAGTAAAGACCATCAAAAAATCTATATTTATCATGAAAGTACTAGTGCTTCTGGTGTCTCTGTTATTGATGCAAATGACACAGGTACTTTGCCGAAGCGGTTCATTGAGCGTGAACCAGAACTTGAATATAGTATTAAAAAGCACGGGGATTGGTACTACATAGTCACCAATCTACATGCCGTTAATTTTCAATTAATGAAGGTACATCAATCACAAGCGCATGATAAAGGCCATTGGCAAACGGTGATTGCGGGTAGGGATAACGTTAAACTTGAAGATATCGAGTTATTTAAGAATCATTTGGTATACAAGGAACGTGAAATGGGGCAAACCCGTTTAACTATTCGTGACTTACGAAACCAAAATGAACAAGTGATTGTTTTTAATGATCCAACTTATATGGTTGATAGCTATGGAAATTTTGAGCTGGATAATCCTCGTTTACGTGTTTACTACTCAAGTATGACAACCCCAGATACCCATTACGATATCGACCTTATAAGCGGCGAAAAAACAGTGCTTAAGCAGCGCAACGTTTTGGGTGACTTTACGCCAAGTAACTATGCATCTGAGCGTATCTATGTAACAACCCGTGATGGTGTTGATGTACCGGTCAGCCTTGTTTATCGTAAAGATAAGTTTAAAAAAGATGGCAGTAACCCTCTTTTACAATACGGATATGGTTCGTATGGTGCGACGATGGATCCGCGTTTTTCGAGCTCGCGTTTGAGCTTACTCGACCGCGGTTTTGTGTTTGCGATTGCACATATTCGTGGCTCTCAAATGCTTGGTCGCCCTTGGTATGAAGATGGCAAATTACTTCATAAGAAAAATACGTTTAATGACTTTATTGATGTAACTAAATCTTTAGTTGCACAAAAGTATGGTGACAAAGAACGCATATTTGCCATGGGAGGCAGTGCCGGAGGGTTATTAATGGGGGCGGTCGTTAATCAAGCGCCAGAGCTTTATAGCGGGGTGATTGCTGCAGTGCCATTTGTTGATGTAGTCACCACGATGTTAGACACAAGTTTACCACTAACAACCAACGAATATGACGAGTGGGGTAATCCGAATGAAAAAGTATTTTACGATTATATGCTGTCATATTCACCGTATGATCAAGTAAAAAAACAAGCCTATCCTCATATGTTGGTCACTACAGGGTTACATGATTCGCAGGTGCAATATTTCGAACCTGCAAAGTGGGTTGCTAAACTGCGCGAATACAAAACAGATAACAATTTAGTACTGTTTAAAACAGATATGGAAGCCGGGCATGGAGGGGCGTCGGGACGCTTTAAAAGCTTACAAGACACCGCCTTGTACTATGCCTTTATGCTTGATTTAGCGGGTTATCAACAATAAGCAAAAAGGCATCAATGCGCTTTTATTGATGCCTATTTTGATAAGTTAAAGCGAAACTGGCTGCCTTTCCCTAAGGTACTCTTCACTTCGATATTACTGTCCATTAGGGTTAGTAAGTGCTTGCATATTGCTAACCCTAGCCCTAATGTTCCTCGTTTTATACTGTTTCGTGCTTGATAATGTGGCTCAAAGATCGCGTGTAACTCGTCTTCGTGTATGCCGATACCCGTGTCTGATACTGTGACGTAAAGTTGCTCACTTTGCTGTGACACGCTAATTGAGACAGTGCCCTTTTCCGGAGTATGGCGAATAGCATTTTCGATCAGGTTGGTTAATATACGTTCTAGTTTGGCAATATCCGTGGTCACGGTGAAATCGCAGATTTCAGGGATAACCTGGAGAGTTATGCCGGCTTTTTGTGCAGTTAATGCTAGCTTGGCCAGGCAATCATAAATAAGCTCTCCTAGATTAAAGGTTTCTGTGTTTATTTTTACTTGGCCACTTTCTAAGTGCGCTAGTTCGAAAATTTGTTCTATTAACAGTTTTAACTGCTGGCAGTTATCCATAGCAAGGCTTAAGTAGTGCTGTTTTTCGTGTTCATTCAAATGACTTTTGGGTTTTTTTATTACTTCAATAAATCCGTGCAATGAAGCAAGCGGTGTTCTTAAATCATGCGAAAGGTGAGTGAGTAACTCGCGGCGCTGTTTATCTGCCTGTTGTAACGATTTTAATTGATCATCAATGCGAGACAACATGCCATGAACTCCTTTGCTTAAGTTACCTATTTCATTGTTACCCGAATAGCGTGGGCTTTGTGTCATTTTTGTTAAGCTGTAATTTGCCGCTCTAATTTGGCAAATCTCGTTATTTAGCTGCGTGAGGGGTAAGGTAAAAAATCGAAAGAGAATAAGCATGATAATAAGTAACGTAATGACTGCAACTACAAACCCTATTGCACCAATCTTAAGAATGTCATTACTTTTAATATTATTAAGTAAAGTATCAAAGGTTTGACCACCAATAATCACGTACAAATAACCTTGCAATTGTTGTTGGTTATAAACCGGCGCGGCAGAGAATATTTTTTGGGTATTACTGCGAGGATCATCACCGTAAATCGGTGTTGTACTCGTTTTATTAATTAGTTCTTTGATAGGGACGAGATTTATTTTTTGTTTAATTACTTGCCCAGGTTTAGCCGAATAGGTCAGTAACTTACCGGTTGAATCAACAAAGTAGAATTCAAAAGCCGGGCCGAGGATCATCAAGGTATGAAATAAGTTCTCCAAAGCTTTATAGTCATAGACACCTTGTTTAATTAATGGATTGTCATTCACTAGGTGCTCAGCTAACTGTAAATGCAGGTTTTGTTGTGCATGATCTTGGGCGCTTTGCTCCAGCTGTTTACTCCAGTTGAATACCAGTGCACACAACAGGCTAAAAATAAATATGAACGACCATGCGAGCTTTTGATATAAGGTCATCGAGTGCATTAATTGGCACTCAACTGACGAGGGTTTAGTTTATAGCCAACACCCCAGACGGTTTCTATAAATGGTGTTTGATGGTATTGCTCAAATTTACTCCGCAGACGGTTGATATGTGAATTCACTGTATGCTCATAACCACTGTGTTGATAACCCCACACTTGGTCGAGTAATTGTTGTCGGCTAAATACGTGGTTCGGGTGCTTGGCAAAATACACCAGTAAATCAAACTCGGTGGCGGTTAAGTTAATTGCTTGGTGGCTGGCAAATTCTATGTGCAGTTTGCCTAGTTGTATTATGGGTTGTTTCTCAGTTTGCTCGTTACTTGATTGTGCCATAAGAAGCTGTGCGCGATGGCGTAGTTGGGTTTTTATACGTGCCTGTAACTCTCTGGCGAAAAAAGGTTTGCAAATATAATCATCTGCTCCCATTTCTAACCCTATAACTCTATCCATATCGCTGCTAAGAGCGGTTAGTAAAATTACTGCGATAGTTGGGTAATGTTCCTTAACTTTTCGACATAAACTTAATCCATCCATCTGCGGCAAGTTTATATCTAGTAATACAAGCCCATAGTGATTGCTAGCAAGCTTTTTAATCGCTGATTCAGCACTGCATGCTTCATCAATGTGTAGGTTTAAGCTTTGTAACTGGGTGGCGATCAAGTGTCGTATAGTTCGGTCATCTTCAACAATTAATACTTTTTCTGTGCGCATAGTCATATCCAAATCGCTAAGGCACCTCCCTATGCCCTCAGCGTAAGTGGGTGCTATTATTATTGCGTCCGCGTTATGATTATCTGAGCAACAGGGTTATCAAATTTATGTTGGTTCGTTAGCACTGAACTTCGTAAACCATCATCTTGGCTAACAACACCAGGGTGCATTGCTACACTGTTGATATCATCTCGGCTTTCGTTAAAACCTTCTCCTGAGTCAGCAGGACCTGGGATCGTACCATGTGCTTCTGAGTTGGTCTCTGTACCAGCATCATAAGCATGACTATGGCGAGAAAGTGATTCATTAACAGCTAACGAAGACACGTCTATAGCATTAAGACCGGTAAAAGCGTCATTTGTATTCACCAACATTGTCGCTAAGCTAATCTTTAATGATTCAAGCTGCTCCGTGGTGAGTGTAAGAGTAAGTTGCTCTCCCGGAGGTAGTGGGCTTTCAGCACTCTGAGCGTGTGTTGCAAAATCAACGGTTAATAGTTGGCTGTTATCACCGCCCTCGGCCATTCTTTCTAATGCCTCTGAAGCAGAGTTTCCTATTTGCCATAGCATACCCTCTGTGTGAGCGATAAGGGCAACAGGAGAAAAAGGTTGTGCGGCGGTTAAATTGGTTATTGTCACAGTAAATTCGTAGCTTGTCGGAGTGACAACCACGGGAGGTTTTACTTCCACATCATTGTTATCTGAATCACTGCATGCTGCGAGGCTTACACCCAGCGCGAGTATAATTAAGCTTTTTGAAAAGCGCATAACGGCCTCCTACTTCACGGTTACAGTTAACATCGCAACAGGGTTAAGCCATCTGTGTACTGTATTATTAAGATCACTGATACCCGCTTCGAGGTCGTCATCACCTAAGTTACCTGGATGAATGTGTACCATGGTATTGTTTTCGTTACTTGTTACACCACTTGCTCCACTACCAGCATTCCCACCAGGTGCCGCAGGAATACCTAAAACACCTAACGCACCCGCACCCTCAACAACACGTTCATCATTGGCTTCTGTACCCGCATCATAAGCATTTAAATACACGGTGTAAGTTCCTGCTTGCGATGGAATCATCCAGCTATCTAAGCCGACAAAACCATCATTGGTGGGGAGTAACATTGCAGTTAGCGATAAATAATTGTTGCCATCGCTGGTGGTTAATGTGGCCATAGTGGAACTGGTAGGCGCTAATAAGCCTTCTGCAGGATTCGCAACCATGTCACTACTTGCAGCAGTCGCTTCATTAATTAAAGGCTCTAAATTTCCGCCTTCAGCCATTGTTTGTAATGCCGTTGAGGCAGGCATTGCTACGTTAAATAACTTATGTTCACTGTTGTGGGCTGCAATGAGCACTGGGGTAAAATGTAACCCTTGGGTGAGGTTGGTCAGTTTAATGTCCAGTTCAGCCGCTTGGCCTAAAAAACTAGTCAAAGCGCTGGCTGCTAACATTGATAAAGGTAAAGCTTTCATTGTTCTTTCCTGTTTTTGATGATTTAAAAACAGTATCAAAGCGCAATATCAAGAAAGCCTCACGAAGTTATCACTTTTTTATCACAGCAAATTAAGTAGCCGTTCAAGGGCGTATACATCTTCGCCATTTTCTTCTTGAATCAGTCGGTTATCTTCATCGAGTAGCAATAGGCGAGGAATCCCTTTGTTTGCATAGGCATTATAAATTGTGCGATTTTCATCACTGATAAGCGGATAGTTAAGATGGTAGTCACGTTTAAACTGTGCCAACGACGTGGAATTTTCTTCACGGCCAATCGCAATAATTTGCAGTTCAGAATTATTGACCCATGGACTTGCTTGTAATTGCTCAATAGTACGCTGAGAATCAGCGCACCAGGTGGCAAATAAAATAATTAGTTTTTTCTTATTCTTAAGTTGTACGATATAGTTTTCAATATCAGTAAATTGGCTATGTTTAAATGATCCGCCTGGTTTAATAAACGTGACGTAATCGTTTTGAGGTAACGCTGGGGTCGTAGCTTGCTTTGCTCCGTTTGAAGAACAAGCGGTTGCTAGAAAACTACAGAGTATCAGTGTTATGCGTGTTTTTTTCATTTGCATCGTGAGCGTTTAATTTTTAATCTGCCCTCATAATATAGGCAAATGAAAAACGAAAACAATACAACAAGGAGATAAAATGGAAGATAATCAAAAAGTTGAATTAGTGGAATGTAATAAAGAGCAACGCACTTGGGCGATGTTATGCCACTTAAGCTCGTTTGCAGGGCTGTTGATCCCCTTTGGTTCCGTGATTGGTCCGCTTATAGTGTGGCTTGCTAAAAAGGATGAAATGCCATTAGTCGCCGAGCATGGCCGTAAATCACTTAATTTTCAATTAACCATGATGATCGCCTACATCGTGAGTTTTTTACTTATCTTTGTAGTGATTGGCGTGATTTTACTGCCTGTGATTGCGGTGTTTGCTTTTATCATGGTGGTGGTCAGTGCAATTAAGGCCAATGATGGTAAAGACGTTAACTACCCGTTGAGTATTGAATTTATAAAATAATGGGATTGCAATATACTGTTAAAGCTCAGTAACCGTGCTGAGCTTGTCTTTTTTGGTGTGCAATGGCCTATTTATCACTTTTTTTTACTGCTTTTATTTCAGCCACCTTATTACCGAGTTCCTCAGAATTAGTCATGACCGCGATGGTAGCCAAAGGCAACTACGTTTTATGGTTACTGTGGCTTAGTGCCACCTTAGGCAATGTGTTAGGGAGCTGTGTAAACTATTGGTTAGGAACACAAGTTTTACGTTTTAAAAACCGTAAATGGTTTCCGGTGTCTGAAAAATCAATTAAAAAAGCAGAAACGCAATTTAACAAGTACGGCATATACAGTTTGTTGTTTGCATGGCTGCCTGTTGTGGGCGACCCTCTGACAGTGGTTGGGGGAATATTTAGAGTTAAATTTTCTGTGTTTTTGATATTAGTTGCCCTTGGCAAAGGCGCACGTTATTTAGCCGTGCTTGCCTTTGCGGTTGGGCTAGAAGGGTTGCTTTAGTCTTTTTGCCAGTCAAGTGTGAGTGACACAGAGTCAGCAAAACGAAGAGCATGAGGTTTATCAACGCGCACTTTAGCGTAATGAACGCTCTGATGCTCATGGCAAATTGCCAGTATCTCTGCAACGAGTTTTTCTAAGAGTAAAAAATGCCCTTGCTCCACAAGACTGATCACCTCTTTAGTGATGGTTTTATAGTTGAGCGCTTTATCAACGGCATCTGTTTCACATGCTTGGTCAGCCGGGTAGTGAATTTCTAAGTTGATCACCACATCCTGCTTTTTTTCCCGCTCGTCTGGGTTAAAACCAATAAAGGTTCTCAGTCTTAAATTCGTTACATTAATAATTGCATTGGCCATAATTACCCTCTAACTAGTTGTAAAAACTCGTTACGGGTTTTTGGATCAGCCCTAAAGTTGCCAAGCATCACTGAGGTGCGCATGCTTGAGTTTTGCTTTTCAACGCCACGCATCATCATGCACATGTGTTTCGCTTCAACAATCACCCCCACGCCTTTTGCTCCAGTGACTTCTTCAACTGCTTTCGCTATTTGATGAGTAAGTTGCTCTTGGATTTGAAAGCGACGCGCAAACATATCAACAATACGTGCAAACTTTGATAAACCAAGTACTTTACCATTTGGAATATAAGCAATGTGGCAACGACCAACAAAGGGTAGCAAGTGATGCTCACACATTGAGTAAAGTTCAATATCTTGAATTAATACCATGTCATCAGCATCTGAGGTAAACACCGCGTTGTTGGTAATTTCATCTAACGTTTGACGATAGCCTTTTGTTAAATATTCCATCGCCTTTGCGGCACGCTTAGGTGTATCTAGTAAGCCTTCGCGTTGAGGGTCTTCGCCTACAGCGCTAATAATGCCTTGGTAACTCTTTTTTAAATCATCGTGCATAGGTTTCTCAATAATTCGTTATTTTAAATGTCTGCCACCATCAACGGGCATCGAACGGCCTGTGATGTAATGACTGTTAAGTAGTAGCTCTACACTGTTAATAATTTCGGCGCAGCCGGGCTCAATACCCATCAACGATTTTTTCAATGTTTTGGCTTTGTATTCGTCGCTATCGTGTTCATTAAAAATGATGAGTGAAGGGGCGATAGCATTGACCTTGATTGCTGGGGCAAATTTTGCAGCAAATGACTTTGTTAGGTTATCAAGCGCGGCTTTACTCGCAGAATAAGCAAGGTGTTTAGGACTGCCTTTTTCAACTACGTAATCAGTAAGATGAATAATATCGGCAGGGTGTCCTGTGTTTTTTTGATAATTAAGTAATAAGTCTGCCGAAGCGAGATTTATTAAATAGGGGGCTTTCGCGTGAATGCGCATCATGTTGTCGAACAGGGCAGCATAATCGTGATTATTTGCTTCGCAGTCCCAGCTTGAAGCATTGTGAATAATTGCTTTAAGCTGGTTTGTGTGACTTTTTAATTGTTCAATAAAGTGCGCAATTGCTTCGTCGTTATTAAAATCTGCATGAATGCAGGTTGCCCCTTTTCCAGCAAGTGTATCAATCGCTTCATGACGTGTGCGATAAGTGACAATGATTGCTTGCCCTTGTGCTAAAAAGTGCTCTGCTAAAGCAAGTCCTATACGTTGACCTGCACCAGTAATTAAAATGGGCGATGACATAAATTAATATAAATCCTTAGACTTTTTAATGCGATAAGGTATGCATTAAGAGTACGTTACTGTAACAACTATAAACCAAATTACAGAACTATTTCATCTTTACTGCAATCATGTAAGCAAACTTTTACGTATCTAATCTCTATATAGATCATTTGCTGAACTTCAAGAGTCAGGCATAATAATCGCACTCGAGGTTCTTCTAGCTGCTTATGTTTGCTTTTTTAAGGTCATGGCATTGGTTACGGTTTATGCCATGGCTGTTCATTATCAGTGTGTACTGTTCCTTATTATTTTCTCAAGGAGCCACCGGGCTAATGGGTCACTTTATGGCGCAAGTGAGTATTGCCGCCACGATGGCTCTCGGATCCTTTGTTGCCGGAGGTACTGCATTAGGGGGCGGGGCGGTGGCGTTTCCTGTGATGACCAAAGTATTAGCAATAGAGCCTGCAACAGCTAAAGTTTTCTCTCTAGCGATTCAAAGTTTTGGTATGACAGCCGCGGCTTTAACAATTATTTTTGGTCGTATTGCCTATTACAAGCACGTGGTGTTGATTGCTGCGCCTTTGGCAATTGTGGGCGCTATTTTTAGCTTACTGTTTATTGCAGATTACGTGCCTCGCTTAGTCGTGAAAGGGGTATTTAGTTCACTACTGTTGTGTTTTGCGCTCACATTAGCGTGGCGTATTTACCGACGAGCCCAGCATATTTGCAGTCAAACTGATATTACCGTGAATAAAGCGCGAGTGGCGCTGGTGGCTGTTATTGGTGGCATTGCATCGGGGTTAGTTGGTTCAGGGGCTGATATTGCCATATTTGCACTGCTCGTCATTGCATACAATGCGAATATTCAACGTGCGACAGCAACCACGGTGATTATAATGGCGTTGACTTCGGTGGTGGCCAGTTGTGTAAACTATTTCTTTCTTAACGTAGTTACTGCGCAGATTGAAGCGTATTTATTAGCCGCGATCCCTGTGGTTGTGCTTGGTGCGCCATTGGGGGCGTATGTGTGTGCGCGGGTCAAAAGCGGGCAATTAATAGGCTTTTTATTGCTGTTAATTGCCCTTGAAGTGTCATTTACGGTTTATGAGCTGTTAAATGCAGTTTAAAGCGCGTCGTAAACAGTGGGGATAGCTTGGCGTTTGTGCTGTGTACGCAGGTAAATCGCCGTTAGTTTTTGCTCTACTTCACTGCTCACATCTCTCCCTTCTAAAAAGTCATCAATTTGCTCATACGTTAAGCCGAGCGCCTCTTCGTCGGTTAAACCTGGGCGGTCACATTCTAGGTCGGCTGTTGGTGCTTTGTGCACGAGCAGTGCTGGGGCACCTAAGTGCTCGGCAAGCGCTCTAACTTGACGTTTCGACAGACCAAACAATGGCGCAAGGTCGCATGCACCATCACCAAATTTAGTGTAAAACCCTGTGATATTTTCAGCACTGTGATCTGTGCCTACAACGAGGCCTTGGCAAAAACCAGCAATTTCGTATTGCGCGACCATACGTTGGCGAGCTTTAACGTTACCTTTAATGAAGTCGATTTTTGCTTGTTCAGGCAATTCACCCCCAGCGCCGATGACAGCCGCCATAGCTTGCTCATGCATGCCATCCACAGCGGCTTTAATATTAACGGTCATGCGCTTGCTGGGTTGAATAAAGTCAACGGCCATTTGCGCTTCGTCTTCATCGGCTTGAATACCGTACGGTAAGCGCACAGCAATAAATTGATACTCGTTGGTGTTATGCTCTTGGTTCAATTCATTCACGGCTAATTGACATAAACGGCCACAGGTTGAAGAGTCCACACCGCCACTAATACCTAATACTAGCGAGCGCGAGTGCGCAGCAAGCAGTCGGCTTTTAAGAAAGTTGACGCGTCGAGTGATCTCCGCTTTTACGTCAATCGTGGGTTGGACTTTCATTTCTGCCAGAATATCGGCACGCATGGTAGAGCTCCTATTTATGTTATTTTTGGCGTTGAATCTAGGGGTATTATGTTACGGGTCTGCTTTTTATTAAAGCCCTAAATGTGCTTTTATAGTGTCTATATGTCGCTTAAGTTCGTCGATCTCAGCCCGTAATTGCTCAACTTCATCGACACGATCGTGTTCAGGCTCTGCTGAATGCGTTATTTCATGTACACTTTGTGGATCAACAAATAGATGTTGATAACGGCTTTCGCGTTTACCGGGCTCACGCGCTAAGCGAGTAACATACTCTTGCTCAATTAGAGAGTTTAAAGCGCTTTCGACCTCATTGACGCTTGCAAACTCAGCAAGGCGATTACTGCGCGTTCTTAATTCGCCCGGCGTCTGTGCGCCGCGTAGTAATAACAAGCAAATAATGGCGCGTTGCTGCTCGGTAAATTGCAAGCTGCCGAATTCAGTATTACAAAAACGGTGCGCGTACTTATTCACGCGACCCGACAGCCCCTCATCAACAGTGACAAGGCGTAATGCAATTAACTCATCAAGCGTGTCTTGCACATCGGCTTCAGTAAGAGAGAGCACAGGCTCCCGATTTGATTTTTGATTACAGGCATTGGTTAATGAATTTAAAGACAGTGGATAATGTTCGGGTGTTGTACTTTGTTTTTCGAGTAAACAGCCAATAACGCGTTGTTGATTAGGAGATAATTGCATTGTTTTACTCTCTTTCTTGGTGGGTGTCTAACCACACGGATAGTTTTTTATTAAGTGAATCAAAGTTTAGCGGCTTGGTTAAATAATCATTCATACCGGCGTTTAAACAGCGCTCTTTATCGCCTTGCATCGCATTAGCTGTAAGCGCAACAATACTAACTTCGCGATGTGCTGTGCCTGCATCGCCGTTACGAATTGCCCGTGTCGCTTGGTAACCGTCCATTTCAGGCATTTGACAATCCATTAAAATTAATTCGTAGGGCATATGTTCTCGGTTTGCTATTTTTGCAATTGCCTCAAGGCCATTTTCGGCAATGTCAAAGCTAATACCGGCTTGTTTTAGCAGCGCGCCTGCAACCATCTGATTTACTTTATTATCTTCAACTAACAATATTTGCGATGCCGAATTTACAGTGTACGTTGCTACTTTTTTTACTAAGGTTTCTTTATTGATTTGTTGCTGCTCGATATATTTATCGTTAGCAAGAGAGTTAAACAAATCAGAGGGCGTTAATGGCTTAAAGATAATACTCTCAACTTTCAGTGTTTGTCTTGTTTGTTTTTCTGTCAGACTCATCGGGGCCATTAAAATGCGTTTACAGCGGGTTGCATTAAAATGTGTTTTAAAGGCCTGTTTTTCGGCTGCACTTGCTTGCATATACAGTTGATAATCAACAAAAATGGCGTCGCAACGTTGACCATTTTGTTGTTTGGCGCGATTTAATAAACTGGCCATGTCGTTTATTTCTTCGACTTCTGCGCCCCATAATTGCAGCTGCTTTTTGGCAATATTACTGCTTAGAGTACAGCTGTCGGCAATTAATATCTGTTTTTTATCAATGATATGGCTAGGCTCGAGGGACTGTTTTTTATAATCTAATTTTACCTTAATGGAAAAGTTAAAGGTGCTGCCTTCGCCATAAGAACTAACCACATTGACATCACCCTGCATCAACTTACACAGCTGCTTTACAATAGCAAGACCCAAGCCCGTGCCACCGTATCGGCGCGTGGTTGAAGCATCGGCTTGGGTAAATGAATCAAATAATGTGGCTTGTTTTTCAGGTTTAATACCAACCCCAGAATCAACGACAGAGCAATCTAAATACATCGCATCGTCAATCTGTTTGACCGTCGCAATGACGATTATTTCGCCATCTTTTGTAAATTTAATCGCATTTCCGAGTAGGTTATTAATAATTTGTCGAATACGATTAGGATCGCTAACAATAAATTCATGGGTAATTTGGGTGGCATCAAGCACAAGCTTGGTATTGTTTTGCTCTGCTTTAATCGCAAATGACTCAACGGTGTCACCCAGTAGTTTTGATACATTAAAGCTAATATTTTCAATATCTAATTTGCCTGCTTCAATTTTCGAGAAATCTAAAATATCGTTGATAATATGCAATAACGACTCAGCAGATGATTGTGCTAATTGAATATGATGATTTTGTTGGCTATCTAACTTGGTTTGCTTGATGATATTAAGCATCCCAATTACGCCATTCATGGGCGTGCGTATCTCATGACTCATACTGGCTAAAAACTCACTTTTAGCTTTAACAGCCTGCTCTGCGGCTTCTTTCGCTTGCACCAGTTGTTGCTCGGTTTCTATACGACGTTGGCTGGCATGTAGGCTACCAATCAGTGCAGCCACGGCAATTAAAAAGCTTTCTTCGTTTTTACTCCATTGCTGGCGACTATGGCACTTTTCAGCACATACCACCCCCATAGTTTTACTGCCTGTAGGAATAATCACCGTAAGCAGAGAGCGAATATCAAACTTATCAAGGTAATCCGTGTATAAGTCTTTAGTAAAGGGATGTTGTTGAGCATCGCTGGCGTTAATAACGGCATTATTGTTAATGGCATCAAAATAGTTTTGCACCTCAACCTGCTGCAAACAGATGGGGTCACTAAATTGTGGGTTGCTCTGATCATGAATAGCAAAAGTGTTGAGTGACTGCCTATCGTCGCTAAACAACCAAATGCTTGCACGGTCGACATTGAGCGCATGGCAAATTGCTTGCACAATTACATGCTTAGACAGGTTTAAGTTGCCAGTCAGGACTGCATCATTCACGGTTAAAGATGCTAAAATTTCGTTGTGTAGTGCTATTTTCTGGTTTTCAAGTTCAATTAGTTTGCGCGCATCTATATCTTGAATTGAGCCAAATAGCTTGATGCATCGACCATTCTTATGCTCAGCCTCACAGTGGACTAAAACCCAAACCGCATCACCTTTTGCATTAATAATTTGAATTTGTGTTTCAAAACTCTTGCCATGTTTAAGCGCCTGCTCGTAAAGGTGGCGAATTTTGTCGCGGCTAAAGCCCGCTTTAAAGCCGTTAAAATTGGTAGGCCATTCAGGTTGTTTATTTATCGGATAGTTAAATATTTGCTTGGTCATATCTGACCAATACATGCTTTTGGTTTCAAGATTAAAAGACCACGCGCCGATTTTGGCAAGACTGCTCATGGTTTCAAGCATTCGTTCGCTTTTGTATTGTCGTTCTAGCATTTTTAAGAAAAATAGCGATGCGCTAGCAAATAACGCACAAACCAAAATTATGGCTATCCTAAGTGGCCATATTGTTGAACTAGGAGGGCTCCAACCGGCTTTTGGCGCCGCATACATGCGCCATTCACCACCCGGAAATGTAATACTGAAACTGAGTGGCGTGTTTTCTAAAATATGCTTTTGACCATAAAAGAATTCACCGTGTTGGCCTTTGCCGTTTCGCCCTTGTAGTGCTACGTCGTAATGATTACCTAATGAGACCAAGCCAGAGTTGGTGTAGATCTTATTAATATCAAGCACCACCGAGAGTAAGCCCCAAAATTTATGGTCAGGTGGCATAAAAACAGGCATTCGGGCGACTAATGCGTGGCCACCTTGCACCAATTCTAATGGGCCCGCCATGACAATGGTATTCTCGTCACGTGCTTTAATGGCATCATCGCGCTGTGCTGCATTCTCTAAAAAGTTAAGGCCAATCGACTTTTCGTTACCTTCTAATGGGTAGGCCATACGAATAACCATATCGGGCGCGCCACCAATATTTCTAAGCTCTGAAGAGGTCTCAAATAGAGGGGCTGCAATTTGTGCAAAGCGTGTTTGATCAAGGTTGGGCTCGGCAGCAACCGCGACCGCAAGGCCACGAACAAGCTGGATATTTGAAATGAGGATTGATTCAAGTTCAGCACGGTAGGCGCTTAATTTAGCCAGTTCTTGAGAGCGAAAGGCGTCTTTTCCGCGGTTGTAATTAATGTGATCTAATACAAAACCAATGAATACAATTAGCGCGAGCGAAAACCAGAAAGCGAGCCTGAGTTTTCTTAGCTTTTTATTGTCGTTTTCAGTCGCTAGCGGCATAAGTCTTATTGCGTATTATACTATCTTCCTACTATAGACAATTTCTGTCGTAATTAACAATGGACAATTGAGCTGTCCACGTTAAATTTAATTATTTGTATCGTAACACTATTTTTTCACAAAGCACGGGTTACTATACCCATGTATTTGTTACTTTCGCGCAAGGAATTTGGGCATGTTTAAGATAATCAAATGGTTACTAATAAGCTTACTTATAGTGGGGCTACTCGCTACGGGGATCACTTATGGTGTGTTGAATTTAAGTTTACCTGCTTTAGATGGTCGGGGAACCAGCTCGGCAATTACCCACTCAGTAAAAATTGAGCGCGATAAGCTGGGGCAAGCCGTAATTCATGCTCAAAACCGTTTAGATGCTGCTTATGCACTTGGCTTTGCGCATGGGCAAGATCGCTTTTTTCAAATGGATTTATTGCGTCGAAATGCTGCGGGTGAACTCAGTGAGCTATTTGGAAAAGCAGCTCTAGGCCTTGATAAAAAAATGCGCTTTCATCAATTGCGACAACGCAGCCAAATTATGCTCGCACAGTTACCGGATAAAGATCAGGCTTTATTAAAAGCCTATACAGCGGGAGTCAATGAAGGGCATGCACAAGTTGGTTTCGACAGTTTTGAGTATATTTTAACGGGCGCAGAGGCCAAGCCTTGGCAAAGTGAAGACAGTTTACTGATTATTTTTAGTATGTACTTAGATTTGCAAACGGCAACCTTTGAGCGTGATAAAACACTGATTGAAATTGAACAACGGTACGGTAATGCAATGGTTGAATTTATAACTCAACCGAGTCCCTATCAAGCCGCGCTAGATAATAGTAAATTAGTCCCATATTCAGGCAAGATTCCCGCATTAAATGAGCCGCTGTGGGCGATGACTCACATTGATGAAAACCAAGAAGTAGGCAGTAATAACTGGGCAGTAACAGGCGATTTAACCGCCACAGGGTCGGCCATGTTATCGGATGATATGCATTTGTCGTTTGCTGTGCCAATCATTTGGTATCGCGCGCAATTGAATTACCCATTAAAGGGAGAAATGCAGCAAATTACAGGGGTATCATTACCGGGAGCGCCCGCTATTGTTGTGGGCACTAATAATAAAATCGCTTGGGGGTTTACCAATGGGTACCTCGACACTGCTGACTGGATTGCACTGGATGGAAAAGAAAAAACATGGCAAATCGACGAACCCATACTCTTAAATGATGGCAGCACTGAGCATTATGCATTAACGATGAGTGAATATGGCCCTGTGACAGAGATTAACGGTAAGCCATACGCCTTAAGCTGGGTTGCCCATCATGATTATGCTGTAAACATGGCGCTTTTAAAGCTTGAGCAAGCGCGCAATGTCGATGACGCTTTAGCGCTTGCAGAGTATGTTGGTATTCCGGTGCAAAACCTCATGGTGGTTGATGATAAGGGCAGTGCGGCATGGAAAAATATGGGGGCTATTCCGGCACGTAAAGTGCCTCATCAGCTTGCGGTATCGGAGCAAGATTACTCACCCAAATGGCATGATAATGAAACTGATCGCCCCTTTGTTAAAAACCCTGAGAGTGGTCGCCTTTGGACGGGTAATTCACGTGTTGTTTCTGCAGCAGACCATGCGCGTTTTGGTAATGGAGCGTATGCGATGGGGGCTCGTTCAGCGCAAATTCGCGATCGCTTATTTGAAAAACAACAGTTTAACGAACAAGACTTTTATGACTTACAACACGATAACGAAGCGCGCTTTTTAAAAGATTGGCATAATTTACTTGTTAATCAATTAACTGCTGCCGGTGATAAATATACTGTTTACTTAACAGCGCTTAACAACTGGCAAGCCTGTGCTTGTAGCGATTCAATAGGCTATACCTTAGTGAAACGTTATCGAGACGAAGTTATTAATAGCCTATTTAGTCCTCTTGAAAACACACTTAAGTTAGACGGCGGTAGCTTGAAATATGTAAAGCGTGATTTAGAGCCTGCGCTTTGGCAACTGATTGAGGAAAAACCGGCACACTGGTTAAATCCAAAGTACAGCGATTGGCAGCAGCAAATGTTGGCAGTATTCGATCACACCGTCGCTAAATTAACGAAGCAGTATGGCAATAATTTACATAGTTGGGAGTGGGGAAAAGTGAATCAATTGGTGATTGAACACCCATTCGCTAAGCAGATCCCAGTGCTTAAAAAGCTGTTGAATATGCCAACGGCTCCGGGGTTTGGCGATACTTTTATGCCCGCAGTACAAGGTCGAAGTTTTGGCGCATCACAGCGCTTTATCGTACAGCCAGGTTATCTAGAAAATGCGATTATGGCGATTCCTGGAGGTCAGTCAGGTCATCCTTTATCGGAGTTTTACCGTGCAGGGTTTAATGATTATGTGTCTAGCGAGTTGACGCCACTGTTGCCGCAAAATATCGTACACAGTATTACGATTAACGCGATTAACTAACGGCGTCAATGTTATTAAATACGCTACTTTGTCCGGTCGCGATGGTGGTTTTATTTCGTCCTGAGTGCTTGCTTTTATACAATGCGGCATCTGCTTGTTGCAGCATGCACTCAAGCGACGCTAACGGTTGCCATTCAATAAGGCCAAAACTCATCGTGACGGTTAATTCAGGAAAGTCTTGATGCGGTTTAATGGCTGCAATTTGCTGGCGTAATGCTTCGACTTTGGCAAAGGCTTGTTGTTGATTGGTGTGCCCTAGTAGTAACAAAAACTCTTCTCCTCCCCAGCGTACCGCAATATCATTTTCAGTTAAAAAAGCACGAATAGCGGCAGAAATATTCAACAATATGGTGTCGCCTTTATCATGGCCGTAGCTGTCATTTATATTTTTAAAGTGATCAATATCAGCCATAACTAAGCAGAGGTTATCAGCGTTCTCAATGCTTTTTTTATGGGCTGCTAGGATGAGTTTTTTTGCAAAACGACGGTTATACAATTTTGTAAGTGGGTCACGAGAGGCCATTTCTGTCAGCTCTATTCGCTGTGATATCGTTATTTCTCTAATTAAGCCAATGCCATATACCATGGGTAATCCAGCGATAATGATGTTGATCACATTGATATGAGGAATGAGTTCAGGGTAGGAAAAGGTATAGGTTACTTCGGCAAAAAAGACGTATAACAAAGCAAAGGTAATGATCATTAAAAAGCTATAAATAGCAGCGCGTTTTAACGGCAATTGATAGTCGATCATTAAAATACAAGAAATTGTCCATAAATAAAATTGAAACCCTGCGCTGAGTCCCAGTGTTGCACATACCACCACTGCATGAATGAGCACTTCGAGGCAAAATACTCTCAGCGCTAATGAGGTTAATCCTTGGTTTATAAGAAAGATGCCACCGCCCCAAGCAAAAACACTTAATACGTTTACTATGGCAAGCGTATTGGCTCCAATGTGGGCAAAGGCTGGTATTAATAAGGCATGAACTGCTAACGCAAAATAAGCAATTCTAGAAATGATGAGAAACTTTACATGTTCAATTTCTTCTAATCCAGTCTGCGTAGGTTGTTTAAGTAGATGTTTTATCAAACCAACCTCATAGATACAGACAGGGAGAATGTAAGTATAGATGATAATTTCAGCAGTGATCAGCTATTCTAGGTTATTCACATAGATAACAGTAAAAAAGTTCACAATTTGGGCGCAGGATTAAACACGTGTTCACCTGATATTTGCTAAGCTTAGGGTTTAGCATAACAAGCAAAAGATGCAGACTAGAATCAATTAGTTGAGAGAATAGTATGCACATTGCCGCTTGGTTTGTCCTCTCGTGCCTAAAAGGAGTATGTATGCCGGCAGAAAAAACGCATTTAGCGATCTGTAATTTAACGAAAGAGCAGTATCCACAAATAAAAACTTTAATGGATCAAGCCTATCCTGGGCTGGGGGGCGCGTGGCCAAGCCATACGATTTTCAGACTGATTGATCAATTTCCTGAAGGTCAAATCGGGATTGTGGATGATGGCGTTTTAGTAGGGATAGCACTGAGTGTGCAAGTTGATTATGCGCGTTTTTCTAACCCCCATACTTATGAAGATATTGTTGATGGTCATGACCGTGTCTTTAGTGATCCAGAAGGCGATGCGTTATACGGATTAGATGTGGTTATTTCATCGACCCACCGAGGTATGCGACTCGGTCGTCGTTTATATGACGCACGTAAAGAGCTTTGTCGTCAGTATAACTTACGCGCTATTTTAGCGGGCGGGCGTATTCCACGTTATTACAATCACAGCAGTGATATGTCACCAATGGAATACATTGAGAAAGTTGATCACAAAGAATTATATGATCCGATTCTCAGTTTCCAGCTTTCGAATGATTTTCAGGTAAAGCGACTGCTAAAAAAATACCTACCTGAAGACCAAGAGTCAGTGGGCTACGCTACGTTGTTAGAGTGGAATAACATTATGTTTGAACCCACTGATACTGTGCTTGAATCAACTAAATCTATAGTGCGTGTAGGGGCTGTACAATGGCAAATGCGCTGTGTTGACTCGGTAGAAGAACTGCTAAAACAAGTTGAATATTTTGTGGATACAGTGTCTGACTATAAAAGCGACTTTATTTTATTTCCAGAGTTCTTTAATGCGCCAATAATGGGCTTAACTGAGCAAAGCAATCAAACAGAAGCGATCCGTTACTTAGCTGAGTACACCGAAACTTTTCGCGATGCGATGTCACGTATGGCTGTTGAATACAATGCCAATATTATTACCGGTTCAATGCCACTGGCAGAGGGCGATAAGATTTATAATGTCAGCTACTTGTGTCATCGAAGCGGTAAAATTGATGAGCAGCGTAAAATACATATTACGCCTCATGAACAAAACGACTGGGTTATTCAAGGCGGCGATAAAATTGCGGTATTCGAAACCGACGCGGGGCGTGTGGGGATCCAAATTTGTTATGACGTTGAATTTCCAGAGTTGTCGCGTATTTTAGCAAAACAAGGCCTAGATATTTTGTTTGTGCCTTTTTGGACAGACACTAAAAACAGTTATTTACGTGTGCGCCATTGTGCACAAGCGCGTGCTATTGAAAATGAGTGCTACGTGGTTATTGCTGGCTCTGTTGGTAATTTACCTGAAGTTGAAAGCCTTGATGTACAGTATTCACAATCGGCAGTATTAACGCCGTCAGATTTTTCATTTCCACACGATGCGACATTAAACGAAGCAACCCCAAATACCGAAATGCTGTTATTCAGTGATTTAGACATGGATAAGTTGAAGATTCTTCACAGCGAAGGAACCGTGCGTAACTTAAAAGACCGTCGTGAAGACTTGTACGATGTGATACTGAAAAAGAGAGACGACTAATGGCATGGCTATACTTAATTGTGGCGGGGTTATTAGAAATAGGCTGGCCTGTTGGGCTTAAAATGTCGCAAGATCAAGAAAGCCGCTGGTTAGGTATTTCGATTGCCGTGGCGTTTATGGTCGCCAGCGGGTTCATGTTATGGCTTGCACAAAAACAAATACCCATGGGGACATCTTATGCAGTATGGACAGGCATTGGTGCTGCAGGTACTTTTTTAGTGGGTATTTTGTTTTACGGCGATGCAGCCACATTTGGTCGCATCGCGGGTGTATTACTGATTATAAGTGGTGTGATCACGCTTAAAATCAGTCATTAAAAAAGCGGCTATTGCCGCTCTTTTAAGGAAGCATAACGAGTATAGCCGCGAGCGCAATTAACACGAGCCCTGCCGTGTCTTGGCGTTTTAGCGGCTGTTTAAGCCACAGTATTGATACCATTATGGTAAAGAACACCTCAATTTGCCCTAGCGTTTTCACATACGCAACATGCTGTAAACTCATGGCACTAAACCACCCTATAGACCCCAAACAACTACACACACTGACGGCAGTTGTCGTGCCTTTGTGTTGCCACATTTTTGCAAAGGTGTCGCGTTCTTTTAGCGCGATATAAAAACACAACATAACAGTTTGCAGACTAATAATAAGTACTAAAACCCATGCTGCAGAATGCGGAAAACTCAGTCCTGAGTTAAGACTTGCTTCGCGGATCCAAGATGATGAAAGCGCAAATGAAGTACCACAAGCCAATCCCAATAACGCGGTACCTAAGTTGAAGTGTTTGACATTGGCAATCCCACTGAGCAGTAAGACGGCAATGGCACCAATAAATACACCAAACCAACCTAACAAAGACAGCGCAGAACCAAAGAATAGCACTCCTAAAATGGCGGCCATTAAAGCTTCACTTTTAGCAAGCCCTGCTCCAACAGCAAAGTTGTTCATTTTAAACAGTTTAACCATTAAGCCGGTTGCGACAATTTGTACAACACTTGCACCAACAATATAACCAATAAAAGCAGGGTTGAAGTCGGGGAGTGCGGTTGCTTGATAACGATAAAGGCTCAATAAATACAGCGCTGCAATAGGACTTGCAACAATAAAACGTGCCAAAGTGACCCCTGCTACACTGACATGTGCGCTGAGTTTACTTTGTAATGCATTTCGCCACGACTGCATAAAGGCGGCAAAAATGGTTAAGAAAATCCAAGTCATATTGAAAATAAATTAATGGGGAGAGGCTGTTAGAGTAACAAAGCCGTGTTATAAGCGCATTAGCTTATCGATCAACTTGAGAAAAAATCAGCTGTGTTAGACGGTGTCGTTAAAGGTAGCGGCTTTTTTCTGTTTACGTTAGGGTAGGTGTATACAACAGAATAGGGAAGCGTTATGACAACATTAATACTGTGTGCACTCATTGCTGTATTATTGCCTTATTTAGCGAAAGCGCCCGTCGCATTTGCACAAAATAAGCTTGCGGGATACGACAATAAACACCCAAGAGAGCAGCAGAGCAAACTAACAGGATTTGGCGCTCGCGCGTTGGCTGCACACCAAAACAGTTTTGAATCTTTGATTGTTTTTGGTGTTGCTTTAGCGGTCGTTATGAGTACTAACAATGTGTATCACGTTACCGAAACATTGGCTGTTATGCATGTTGTTTCACGTGTTATGTACTGCATTTTTTACTATATAAACCAAGATATTCTGCGTTCATTGGTTTGGCTCGTTGGTTATGTTTGTGCCGTGGCGATGATTGCAGTCTGTTTATAAAAACCACAAAGCAAGCGGCTTAAAAAAGGCGCTTGCTTTAGGGTCTTTGGTGCTCGTTAATTACTTAGAGCTCACTTTAATTTTCTCAATTAAATCCTTCGCTTTAACGTTTTCATCCAAAGCAAAGTCGAGCTGCACGAGGACATTTTTATAGCCTGATTCAGTTGGCGCGTATTGCCATTTTTTTAGTGCGCGCTTAGCCTCTCGGTTAAATACATCCTCAGGCTCAGCACTCACAACACTGATATTGCTGGTGGCCCCGCTGGGTGAAATGTCGTATTTCAATACAACTGAGCCGCTTATTCCTTGCTCTACTGCCTGCACTGGATAGATAGGCTCTACACGCATCACAGCTTGGTAGTCTTTTTCTTTCTCTGCATTCACAGGCTGTTTTGCAATTGCAAAGCTACTAAGCATACCGGCCGCAAAAATAACAAGTGCTGTTTTTGCAATAAACGAGCTATTATCGAGTTGTTTAATTTGGTTGAGTCTTTGTAACATGGTGTTTTTATCTCCGTATTGTGAGTAAGCCATGAGTCCCACGGTGCTAAAGCTTGCACAATGCACTAATGCCTTGCTGTATAGAATTCGTTGTTCCGTTGATTTATCTTTTAGTACGTGTTCATCGCATGAAAGCTCTTGCAATCGACGCAGGCTGGCATAGCCCAACCAGGCGAGTGGGTTAAACCAAATTAACAAGGTGCCCATGAGCGCCAACGCGTTAATTAAATTATCTTTACGATGAATGTGGACACACTCATGCTCCAAAATAAGGGCTAAAGCATGCTGGTCGTAATTAATGTTGTAATTAGATGGCAGGACTAATTTGGTTTTTATCAGCCCAATGACTAAGGGTGAACTGACTTTTTCACTTTGATAAAAACGTAATCCTTTATAGTTGTCATTAGGGGTCGCTATTGGCTTTAATTTTAAGCGAGTGAGAAACTGATAATGAAAGTACACGGCACAGAGCATAAGTGTAATTGTTATTAGGCTATAAATAGCGAACCAGCTCAGTGATAGCTGTGGCGTCACTGGATTAGATGGGGTAATGGTAAACTGACTAATGAACTGATTGTGTATTGGTTTTAAATGATCAGGCAAATTTGCCAACATTAAACACGCAGGGAGTAATGCCCATAACGCATAAACAAGGCGAGCAGATACGTGGCTGAGGAGCTTTCGCTCAAGAAGGATAAGAAATAAAATAGCGCAAGAGATAAAGAGTTGCTGCTCTAATAGCCAATTAAAAAACGTTTCGAACATGACATCACCTTACTTTTGCTGCTTTTCCCAATCATTAATGACTTTTTTAAGCTCATCAATGTCGTTTTGAGAAAGTTGTTCAGACTTTGCAAAGCCGCTAACCAGCGGGGCTATACGGCCATTAAAGAAACGTTCAACAAAGCTTTGGCTTTCTTTTAGTGTGTACTCTTCACGCGCAATGCAAGGCGTGTAGTTATACAGTCGCCCTTGTTTTTCAAAGCTGAGTGCGCCTTTTTTAACTAAGCGGCTGAGTAAGGTTTTTATGGTTTTTTCGTGCCACTCTTTATCGTCACTTAAACGCTCAATAACTTGGCTGGCTGTCGCAGGATAATCGAGCCACACGGCATCTAATACTTCGAATTCTGCTTTTGAAAGTTCAATCATTTTATTGCCTACATATGTAATCTTTAATTAAAGATTACACCTGTAGTCAAATAATGCAAACTTTTTTTGTTAGATGATGTCTGTTTTTTCGATACGGGTTGTTTGCCCTTCTGCAAGGCCGAGCTGTTCGATAGATAAATTGGCAATTTCAATTCTATAAAGATCAATAACCTTGTAGCCACAATAGTGCGCCATTTTGCGAATTTGACGGTTAAGCCCTTGCCTTAAGATAATCATAAACTGCTGCTCATTTACTTGCGTTACTTCACACGGAAGAGTGATGTGTTTATCGACAGGCACGCCATGTGCCATTGTTTGGCAGAAAGTGTGATTTAACGGTTTATCGACCGTGACCAGGTAGCGTTTTGGCTGATGAAAGTCTGGGTGGATTAATTGGTTACAAAACTCACCATCATTGGTCAGTATTAACAGTCCGCGGGAGTCTTTATCTAAGCGGCCAATGGGGTAAACGCGGGTTTCGCTCGGTAAAAAATGGATAAGGCTCTGTGCATCGCTACGATTGAGTTTGCAATCAATGCCTACGGGTTTATGGTAAGCAAAATAAACCATTGGTGCTTTTCCTGTGATCGTCTGTCCTTCAACAATCACTTCATCTTCGTCGTTTACATGGTCAATATGATTTGCCGCTTGGCCATTAACCCTTACAACGCCTTGGTCAATTAAGCGTGAGGCTTGTTTACGAGAGCATATGCCAGCATGAGCAATATATTTAGCAAGCCGTACTTTTTCTACCATGGATGATTTTTGCACAATTAATTTGATCACAGTATACCAAATTCACGTATAGATAACTCTATACACAAAGAGGATTTCACATGGCGATTAAGTTATCTGAACTTGCAGCGCACCAACCACTGCAAAAAGTTATTGTGCACTCATTGGAAATGGCACTTTATCAAGTGTCTGTGGTTATCAATAATGTGGAGTACTATGTTACTGACGAGAAAGGCGAGTTTATCCGTGATTTGAGCCCGCTGCATATTCAAAAGCGACTTGATCATTTGAGCTATGGTGAGATGGTGTTACGTCATACCAGTGCGTACGATGAAATGTGTGGCCAGCCAGGAAAACTTGCGAGCAACATGCTAGAAGTCCCATACGGAAAAAATCATTTATACTGAATACGTTAAACGCTTATACTGAGTCATAACATTTATAGGTATGCTATGTATCAATTAAAAAGTGATGACTCGGTAGAGCTAAACGATGAGCTAAGGGCGCATGTTGTTGCATTTAATAAGCAGCACTTTAATGCTGAACGCGTGCCGTTAGGTTTTAAATACGTAAATAAAAATTGTGATACTGTTGCGGGTATTCATGGTTATGTATTTGGTAACTGGCTGCTGATAAGTTGGCTGTGGTGCGACGACTTTACACGAGGTAAAGGGCTTGCAACGCGTTTGCTCCATGAGTTAGAAACCAAAGCTATTGCGCTTGGGGCAACGGTCGCTCAACTCGATACGCTTGATTTCCAAGCTAAACCTTTCTACGAAAAAAACGGCTACCAAGTGGTGTACCAAATGGCAAATTATCCACTCAACGGCTGCCGTTATTTTATGGAAAAAAAGCTGTAGTTATACCAATCCGCAAAAATACTTAATCATTTTGAGTGATCAAACCAGTCGCTACCTGCGTTAAAAATTTCTGATTTAGAACAACTAAATAACTAAATTTTTGCCTTGTTATCAACGCGGTTTTATTGCCTCAAAATAGACCACTTAATTAAGCGGAATGGTATTATTTTGCTTTTAGTACATTTTCTTCGCTAAAGGTGATCCCCAAAAACGGCGTAGTCTCAGGTGCGAGCATAAATGTGCGTATATTCATGTGATCTTGGCCATCAGGGTGTTTAACAACGTCTTCACGGTAAAACGCGCCAAAACAATCGAGGGTGTTTTGTTTGCTGAGTTGATTAAGTTTGGCAAACGCGAAGATTTTACATGATCCATTATTCTCATTGGCTGAACTAATGAGTCCGTGATTATTGAAACCACTGGGCGTAAAGTCATAATGACGATCAATTACCGCCATTGTATCGGTAAACTCGATTAAATGGGGTGTTTCAGCTAATTTTTGTAAGAAGTCATTGAGTGTCATGTTTCGTCCTTAATAAATAGTCTTTGTTAACTCTAACTCATCCAGTTGCTGATTGATATTAAACTTAAATTTCTCTAAAAAGTTCATACCAAGTAGGCCGAAGCCCGTGTGATTGTTGATGACCAAAATATCAAAATCATCAACTTTTTGCTGGCCAATGCGAAACGATTGTACTCGATAGCGTTGTGCTTCAACGAGCCCATTCGCCGTATTTACGTGTAAGGTGTCAATATAGCGGGCCGGTTCGCTGAGTGTATTCAATAGCGCTTGGTCAATAACGGTAAAGCTTGCTCCCGTATCAATCATGAGCGTGGCCTCAATCTCATTATTAATAACGCTACTAACAAGGTAATGCGCCCCTCGGGGAGTTAATTTTATTTTCTCAATGCCTGCCAAAGCATGTTGTATTTTTTGCCTAAGTTGGTCGGATTGTGTTTTAAAGGCATGGTTATTAGGTAACTGCTCTAAACTTATTTGACTCGCCACATAGTCACCTAAGTGGTAGTAAGCCAATGCATGAATATATAAGTAGTAGGCATGATAGGGCGCGTATTCTAACCATTGCTGGCTGTGTTCGAGCAATTGCTGCCAATGTTGTGTGTTAATTAAGTGATTGCTGTGTAAAGTAGTGAGCTCTTCTATTTGCTGAGTGAGGTCACTGTGCGGATTACTGTCTAATTGATCACTTAGCGCCATCAAATTAACAATACCCTGTTGTACATAACCTTGATTAATTAACCGTTTTGCATCGAGCTTTAACATGGCGGCATCGTATGGATGACTGTTTAAAAAGGCGCTTAGAAATTGCTCGCTGATATGCTCGTGCTGCTCTAGCAGCCATGTTTCAACGGTTTGTTGCCATGCATGTTTAAGTTGCTGTGCGTATTGCGGTGAATTGTCCTTGAGCTGCGTGTATGCGGCAACAGCCTTATCGAATTGTTGGTTATTAAACAATGTGATGGCGTGCTCAAATAGCTTAGGTTGAACAGCGCTATTAACCTGAGTTGCTGTAAATTGCTGTTTATCTGCTATCACCGTGGTCTCTTGACGACTGAGCTGCCAAATAAAGTAGCCATTAATGCTTAATGAGCACAGTAGTAAAAGTTTCAGCAGAGTATTCATTTATTTTGCCTAAAAATCTCAACGATTAGAGGGTTACTTTAGCAACAACCGAGACCGTGTAAAAATAGTTACTCTTTAATTAAGTGATTTAATGCAAAAATATCTTCAATTTCAATATCCGCCAGCCCTTTGTATTGATAATTAGTCGCTTGGTTATTTAACCAAACACTCTGACAGCCCGCATTATTAGCGCCTTGTACATCAGTGTCTAAGCTATCACCAATATGCAAAATTTCACTGTGAGCGACATTTAATAACTGCGCTGCGTTATTAAATAAAGCAGCGTGAGGCTTTGCTTTACCATGTGGGCCTGCTTGAAGCACTAACTCAAATACCCCATTTAGATTAAACTTTTCAACCTCGACATTGCCATTAGTAATCGCGATTAAGCGAAAATGCCTGCCAAGCTTTTCAAGTAATTCAAGCACATCATCAGCAACGGTTATTTGACTACGAGCATCTGCAAAGGCCTGATATGCTTGTTCGGCATGGTGCTTGGCAAGGTCGTGTTCAAAGCCAAGATCCTGCATTGCATATAACAGGGCTGCTTGTCGCCAACGAGTGACATCGTCAACCAAGGTTGCGTCTTGTTTTAATGCATTATCGCGACATGTCAGCCAGTAGTTCATACTGTCGGCAGGCCATTGCTCAATATTTGCTAAGTAGTCAGCTTGGGCTTGTAAGGCTGATTTTATGATTGGATGATTGTTGTATAAGGTGTCATCTAAATCAAAACTTAGAACAGAAACGGGCGATAAGGCACGATTAAATCGGATCATAATTACAGGATTACTCGGGTGTTGAGCGCTTTTTAGCGCGTGGGTGGGTGTTGTCGTATACTTTGGCTAAATGTTGAAAATCAAGGTGTGTATAAACTTGAGTCGCAGACAAACTAGTGTGTCCCAATAACTCTTGTACAGCACGCAGGTCACCCGACGATTCTAAGATATGTGATGCAAATGAGTGACGTAACTTGTGCGGATGTACTTGTGAGCTGATACCTTGCTTGATCCCCCACTCTTGCATGCGCAACCGTACATGACGTATTGAAATGCGTTTCTTTTGGCTGCTGACGAATATGGCTATTTCATCAGGGTGTGCAAATTGTGGGCGAATTTTTAGCCATGCTTTTAACGCACTTAACGCTTTACTCCCCACGGGCAGTAAACGCTCTTTGTTGCCCTTACCCCGTACTAAAATTTCGCCTTCTCGGGGATTGATATCTTGTATGTTGGCACCAACTAACTCGCTAATACGCAAGCCCGATGAGTACATTAACTCCATCATCGCTTTATCACGAATAGCGAGAGGATCGTCATCGGGTAATTCTAGCAATTTTGCCATTTGATCAACGTCTAAATTTTTCGGCAAGGGTTTTGAGAATTTAGGCCCTTTAATAGCTTCAGCAGGGTTATGGTAATGTGCCTGATTGGCAATGTTCTTTGCTTTTAAAAATTTATACAAGCTGCGAATACAGCTGAGCTTTAAACTAATGGTGCGGCCACTTAACTGTTTACTGCGCAGCTGCATACTGTAGCGGCGAATATGCTCACCTTGAACCGTAAACCAGTTCTCACTGAGCTTACTAAAATATAAAGCGGCAAAGCCGAGCTGGCTGGTGTATTGGTTTATGGTGTGTATCGAATATTGTTTTTCGTAACGTAAGTAGTCAGCAAAAAGCTGGATGGGCGTACGCCATGCATCGCTTAATTCATTGAGGTCTGGCGTTGTTACGTCGCTCATGCAAGTTCCAATAACCGTAGCTGTAATGAGCGAACGAACTCAAGCACAAAAAAACTGTCTTTAGCAGGTTCAAAGTGGTTAACATCATCACTGCCAAACGCCAAAATAGCGACAGGGTGGTTGCTATTTCCAATCAAATACAAGGCAGTTGATTGGGTTGATTCTGAAAATAATAAATCGCGTTCTTGCTGATTCACTCGTCCTAAGTAGATGCCGTCATTTTGTAAACGGTGAGCAATTAAATCATCGTATTTTTTTTCATACTTTACTAACTGACATTCATTGATTAGCGGGTTTGTGCAAATAATATTGCGCAGATTATTTGCCAGCGTTTTGAAGTCGTAGTTAGTCCACAGTTGGCGATGGCATTCGCTAAACAAACGATGAATCAATTCATTTTCTTTTGCTTGTGCAACTAACTGCTCAATTTTATTTTTTAATAAGGTGTTGTGTTCACGCAACTGACGCTGCTGAATGTGCACTAATGATGTCGCAGCAGCCGTTTGCTGTTGCAACTCAAGTGTCGCAAGAACATCTGGATTATTTATTAAAAAGTCGGGATGTGCTTTTAAATACTCAGCTACATGTTGTTCTGTTAGTTTACTCATAATGCCACTTGTCCGTCGAATACATGCTCTGCAGGCCCTGTCATTCTTACTGGATGACCTTCACCTTGCCAGCGCACTTGTAAGCTTCCTCCTGGTAAGTCAACTTGTACAGTGCTTGCCAGTTTACTTTGTATTTGACCAATCACCACCGCTGCGCACGCCCCTGTACCACAGGCTAATGTTTCATTTACGCCTCGCTCCCACACTCTTAGTTTTATGTGGTCTTGTGAAATAACCTGCATAAATCCTACATTTGCGCGCTGTGGAAAGCGTTCATGGTTTTCAAGTAGTGGACCTAAGGTTGCGACTTCTGCGGTTTGAATGTCGTCGACTTCTAACACGCAGTGCGGATTCCCCATCGACACGGCACCGCTAAAAATAGTGTGCTCTTCAGTGCGAATAATGTAAGTTAACTCGCGTTTACTTGCCTTGAGAGGAATTTTGTTTGGCTCAAAGACTGGGTGGCCCATGTTTACGGTTACTTGACCATCTTTTTCAATGTATAAGGTTAAGTTTCCCGACTTGGTTGATACGGTAATTTTATGTTTGTTGGTCAAGCCTTTCATGCGCACAAAACGCGCAAAACAGCGAGCACCATTGCCACATTGTTCCACTTCGTTGCCGTCAGCATTAAAAATACGATAGTGAAAATCTAAATCAGGAGAGTAAGGGGCTTCAACCATAAGTAATTGATCGAAGCCGATACCAAAGTGGCGATCTGCCAGTTTCTTTATTTGATCACGTGACAAGAAAACATTCTGCGTGATGTTATCAATAACAACAAAGTCGTTACCTAGGCCGTGCATTTTTGAGAAATTAACTAACATAGCGCTCTAATTCGGATTTGCTCTGAGCTAATCATGCCACAGAGCAGGGCGGTTATAAAAACGTTTATGGTAAAATTTTCTCACCTTGCCAAAGGCTTTCTAAGGTTTCACGTTGGCGGATTAAGTGGCTTTGCTTGCCATCGACCATGATCTCAGCGACGCGTGGACGTGAGTTGTAATTTGAGCTCATGGTAAAGCCGTATGCACCAGCACTGCGTTGCGCCAGTAGGTCACCAGCATGTAGCGCAAGCTCACGGTCTTTTCCTAAAAAGTCACCCGTTTCACACACTGGGCCAACAATGTCGTAGTTTTGACGTGGCGTGCCATCTTCGCGCGGTTCGACAGGCACAATTTTTTGCCATGCTTGGTAAAGAGATGGGCGCAGCATATCGTTCATACCGGCATCAACAATGGCAAAATATTTGTCTTGATTTTGTTTAATAAACTCAACTTTGGTCACTAAAATACCCGCATTAGCTGCAATGGCCCGACCGGGCTCAAAAATAAGCTCTAAGTCTTGATAATTAGCTAAGCGAGATGTGATTTTATCAACGTATTCACTTGGGTGAGGCGGTGTTTCACCATTATAAGGCACGCCTAATCCTCCACCAATATCTAGGTGGGTAAGTGTGATATTCACGGCTTTTAATTCTTCGATTAAGGTCAGCACTTTTTCCAGAGCCGCTAAGAAAGGCTTAATTTCTGTAAGCTGTGAGCCAATGTGACAGTCAACCCCAGTAATGTTTAAACCTGGAAGCGATGCTGCATATTGATAAACGCTGACCGCTGTTTGAATATCAATACCAAATTTATTTTCTTTTAAACCGGTTGAGATATACGGGTGTGTTTTGGCATCGATATCCGGGTTCACGCGAATCGAGATAGGTGCAACACGGTTTAGTGAAGTTGCTACTTCTGATATACGGTCTAGCTCAGCAACCGACTCAACGTTAAAACACTTGATCCCCAATTCAAGCGCGTAGGCAATTTCGTCAGCAGTTTTTGCAACGCCAGAAAATACCACTTTACTGGCATCGCCACCGGCTGCAATAACGCGAGCTAACTCGCCTTTAGAAACAATGTCAAAACCAGAGCCTAAGCGCGCTAAAATATTTAATACAGCAATGTTTGAATTCGCTTTAACGGCGTAACAGACTAAACTTTTGTGTGATTTAGCTGCCTCGGCGAAAGCGAGATAATGGCGCTCAAAGGTTTTACGTGAATAGATATAGCAGGGCGTACCGTATTGGTCGGCAAGCTCTTTGACAGCGATGTCTTCAGCGAACAGCTGATTATTATTGTAGTTAAAAAAGTCCATCTATTGGTCCTGTTTTTGCTCTGGTTGTTCGGATGGATCAGCCTGTGGCTGAGATTCTGCTGGCTTTGCAGTATCATCTGGAAGATAAAGCGCACCGCTTTGTCCACAGCCCACCAGAGTGAGCATAAGTAGGGCACTAAGAGGTAAAATTGTTTTAAATTTTTGGCTATGAGTCTCTTTCATTAGATTAATACGGTTGCTGGCTTTATAATCGCAGAGTAACAGAATATTTAAAAAATGCAGCTATTCGCGGATGAATTTATTCCTGTTACACTTGATGTACACAATCTGCCTCCAGATCTAGGCTTAAAGCCCGTTAAAGGACACTAAAATGACTGATCATGAATACCACACACTAGCCGATGCGTTGATGCTAACAATTGAAGAGCAAATCGATGAATGTGATGCTGATTTAGACTACGAGTCTGCATCAGGTATTTTAGAAATCATCTTCCCAGATCGCAGCAAAATAGTGATCAATAAACAAGCGCCATTGCACCAAGTGTGGGTGGCAACTAAATTCAATGGTCATCACTTTGAATTGCGAGACGATAAGTGGATTGATAATCGTTCTGGTGCTGAGTTCTGGCAATTTATGTGCGATGCGGCTTCGCGCCAAGCGGGTCAACCAATCGAGTGGCGTTCTGAGTTATGAGTTTAGGGTTTGTAGAATACCCCGCGCAAGGTGAGCATAAGGCAACCGTTATTTGGTTGCATGGCTTGGGTGACTCGGGGGAGGGGTTTGCCCCTGTTGCTCCGCAGTTAGCGATACCGAAAGAGCTCGGTGTGCGGTTTGTGTTTCCTCATGCGCCAGTGCAACCGGTCACCATTAATGGGGGCATGGCGATGCGCTCATGGTACGACATTAAATCGATGGATTTAGATAAGCGTGCCGACGAACAAGGCGTACGAGAGTCTGCTGCTAAAGTGGCTGAGCTCATTGATCAAGAAATAGCGAAAGGCATCCCCGCGAGTAAAATTATTTTAGCAGGGTTTTCGCAAGGGGGAGTCGTGTCACTGCATTTGGCTCCACGTCTTGATTATAAGTTAGCAGGTGTCATGGCGTTATCAACGTATATGTGCGCACCCGATAAGTTGGCTGACGAAGCTAAGCAACAGGCGTTAAATATATTTATGGCGCATGGGCGTATGGATGATGTTGTACCGCATAGCGCGGGCAGGCAAGCATTTGACGTACTGAGCGCAAATAACATGGAAGTTAGCTGGCAAGACTATCCGATGGCACATCAGGTGTGTGGTGAAGAACTGATGGCTATTCGAGCGTGGTTAATTGCTCGCTTAAGTTAATTTTTGGTTGTGAAGAGGCCAACATGACAAACAAACTTGTAATAACAGCAAATATGAATTCGGCGGAGCCTGCAAGCACATCACCCACAGCGGTAACGTACCAATGGCATTGGCGACGTATTTTTATGTTCAGTGGCGTGATTTTAGTGGCCCTGGCGACTGTAATATATAGCTTCGTAGGTGCTGTGAGTGCTGAGCAAAGTGAACAAGATGAGCCGCACACTGAGTTGACTACCGCTGTATTACAAGCTCCTGATAATAATCTTGCAGCAGAGCACGTTAACGAGAACACAGAGGACAGTGCAGAGCAGCCCGATGTGAATACCCCTGACCTTGTGCCTAATAGTGTGGCCAATGAGCCAGAAACTGAGTCTCTCAAGCCCAAAACACACGTGCAATCACTTGACACCGTTACTTCTCAAGACACTCAATTACCGGCTAAAACGACCACAGACAGTGAAGCGAAGCCTGAAAATAACGATGAACAGCAGCTCGCTTTAGCACCTAATAATAAAGTGCAGCAGTTTTCACAATCAGCTCATGTTGCCAGCGTGGCCATTGGCGCTAAAATAGATACAGATAAAGTAAGCCGTGCGGTATTAACCACCGATGTTGTTGATCGAGAACCAGTCAATGTTCTAAAAAACGATGTAAGATTAGCGGACATTACGCATAGTTTGAGCTTCTTTAGTGAGCTTAGAAATATGCAAGGGCAAACGGTTCGTCATCAATGGTATTACCAAGATGAGCAGCTAGCCTCTATTGAATTAGCAGTAAGCAGTCCGCGTTATCGCACTTACTCGACAAAAAATATTATGCCAGAACAGCTTGGTGAGTGGCGTGTTGAAGTCGTTGACGCACAAGGCACTTTACTAGCACAAAAAGAATTTAGAATTTTAGCTGATTAAGTTCAGCCAGATAAATAATTGGATTTTTCATGACACAGACAATCAAACGCGTTCGAATTGCCACTCGTAAAAGTGCGCTAGCGCTATGGCAAGCAGAATTTGTAAAAGCCCAACTAGAACACTTTCATGACGATGTGACAGTTGAACTCGTTCCAATGTCAACGCAAGGCGATATTATTCTTGATACCCCTTTGGCTAAAATTGGCGGTAAAGGCTTATTTGTAAAAGAACTTGAGCAAGCGATGCTTGACGGCCGCGCTGATATTGCTGTTCATTCAATGAAAGATGTACCGGTTGAGTTCCCTGAAGGGTTAGCGTTGCATACTATTTGTGAGCGTGAAGACCCACGAGACGCATTTGTATCAAACAACTTTAAGAGTTTAGATGCGTTACCACAGGGTGCAATCGTCGGTACGTCAAGTTTACGCCGTCAATGTCAAATTCGAGAAGCGCGACCAGACTTAGATATCCGTGATTTACGCGGTAATGTGAATACTCGCCTAGCGAAACTCGATGATGGCCAATACGATGCAATTATCCTTGCCGCTGCAGGTTTAATTCGCCTTGAAATGCCAGAACGAATCACTGCGTTCATCGAGCCAGAAGTCTCTTTACCTGCAAATGGTCAAGGTGCAGTTGGTATCGAATGCCGTATTGATGACGAAGTAACTAAAGCGTTACTGGCTCCGCTTGAGCATACAGAAACGCGTATTCGTGTTAATGCCGAACGCGCTATGAATCGCCGCTTAGAAGGCGGTTGTCAGGTGCCAATTGGTGCTTTTGCACTCGTGAATGATGATCACGTTTATTTGCGTGGTTTAGTTGGCGCGGTTGATGGTAGTCAAATGCTGCGCGACGACGTTACAGGCCCAGTAGCTGATGCTGAGAAGTTAGGCATTGAACTCGCTGAAAAGTTATTGGCGCAAGGTGCAGACAAAATTTTAGCTGACGTATACAGAGACGCGTAATATGCATATTTTGATAACTCGTCCAGAAGGAAAAGGCACTGAGCTTGCACTTGAGCTTCAGCAGGCGGGTTATCAAACGACCCTGTGCCCAGTATTGACGCTTGATTATCTTACGCCAAGTAGTCAAGCACTCGCGCCGCTTGAAAATGCCGACAAAATTATTTTTATCTCACAAGATGCCGTTCACGCATTATTAAAGCTTACCCCCACAATTAACAAAACTGCGCAGCTTTATGCGGTTGGCCAACAGACGGCAGATGCGATACATGAGGCATTTGGGCGACGCGCAGCAGTTCCTAAAAAACACGACTCCGAGGGCTTACTTGCACTAAAAACACTGCAAGATGTAGAGCTTAGCAATATTGTTTTAGTGAAAGGAGAAGGTGGGCGTACCACAATAGCAAAAACATTAAAACAACGTGGTGCCGTGTTAAATCAACTTGTTGTTTATAAGCGACGTGCCATAGAAAGCGAATCAGGTAAGTGGATGGACCACTGGCAAACAGCGGGTGTAGAGGGTATAGTCATTACAAGTAATGCGGCTGTTGATGCCATTTTTAATGGCTTAAATGAGTCACAGTTGGCATGGTTGAAGGGGTGTCAGTTTTATGTTGCTAGTGAACGTATCGCTGAATACCTACAACAAAAAAATGTCATTAGAACACATATACATATTGCTGCAGGGGCTAGTGATAGCGCTATGTTCGCCTGCATTAATCAGCAAGGTAGCAAAATGAGTGAATCAGATCTAAAACAGTCAGCCAAACCTGCTGCGGCTGAACCAGCAAAAAAGGCAGCAGCGGCTAAGCCTGCATCAAACCAAGTGGTTCAGCATAAAAAAGGGATAAGTAAAACCGGTAGTTTGGCACTGTTGATTTCACTTATCGTTGCTTCAGCGGTCGGTTATGAGTTTTACCATAAACTGAATAGTGATCAGCAGTCTACTCTGGCATTTAACGAGCTGACAACTGAAAACCAACGTCTAAAGCAACAACTCGATGCCATCAAGAATGCTCAGCAAACTCTGCAACAAGCTTTGTATAATAGCGAGCAAAAAGTCGCGGATACGTTGCGTGAAAATGCCGAACAAACTCAGCAACAACTGCAAGCCGCTTTAAAGCGTGCTGAGCAACAAAGCTATACGTTAAACCCACAAGAAGTGACCAGTCTGCAGCGTATGGCTGAGTTTAAGTTGTGGGCTGAGCATGACTTTCGGGGAGCGGCTGCTGTTTTATCACGATTAGACAGCTTATTAGCAGAGCATCCTGGTACGGGGGCTATTCGCCAAGCAATTCATCAGGACTTACAAACTTTGAACGGCATTGACCCAGTGGCTGTTGAAGCGATTTATTTAAAGCTGCATGGCATCAATCAAAAAGTCGATGAGTTGGTATTTAACGCGATTTCATTACCTGAAGAAGTCAGCCAGGACGATCCTAATCAATTAAGTGAAAATGTCAGCGAATGGCGTCAGAATCTTGCAAAGTCGTGGCTGCAATTCAAAGATTTTTTTGTCACGGTTCGTACGCGAGAAGACATGGTTGTGGCGCCGTTTTTAAGTGAACAAGAGCGTCATTTAGTTAAACAGCGTTTAAGGCTCTATTTAGCACAAGCACAGGATGCGATTTTAACCAAGCAAAGTAGTGTGTACTTTACAGCGGTTGAAGCGGCACATGCGCTTGTGAAAGACTACTTTAAGCAAGATGATGCCGTGACTAAAGCTGCATTAAAGAATTTAACTGAGCTTTCTAAAGAGCAACTCGATTTTAATCCTAACGTGTCATTGCAAAGTACGGAGCAGGTGAAGGAGTGGGCACAATGATCCGCTTTTTATTGCTGATAATTGCGATTGCAGTCTGTTTAGGCATTGCTCCTTTTTTTATAGATCAAAAAGGCTATGTACTGATTGCGTTCAATAAAACGACCATCGAGGGCACTATATGGGGGGTTGCAGCCCTTATTGTGCTGGGGTGTGGTATTGCTTACTTAGGGTATAAGTTGGTGCGTTATTTATGGTCGTTATATAGCCATACACGCCATCGTTTTTTTGCCCGCAGTGAAGAGCGCAAACAAGCGGCTATTGAACAAGGCGTATGGAGTTTGATTAATAACGACTACGCAGAGCTTGAATTAGCACTGGATAACAACAGTGTCGCAGAGCCGTGGACCGATATACGTTATGCACTGCTTGCCAAAGCTGCACTGGCGAATAATAACAGTGAAAAAGCGATTAGCTATCTTGATAAAATCAACCAAGCAAATCAATTAAAAGTGGCTAATTTATGGCTTGCTAGCGGTGAATGCAGCACGATCTTTGCGGAATTAAAAACGTTAGCCGAGCGCAAAAAAGCAACAAACCTAGAGCTCAAAATGTATGCTCAGGTCTTAGTTCAAGAGCAGAAATGGTCTGCGCTTGATGACTTTATGCCACGATTACTGCGTAAAAAAGTGCTCACAGAAAAAGAATGGCAACAGGTGTTTGACCGTTATTTTGCAGCGCAGGCTGACACCTCGTTAACCGAGCGTTTTGAGCAACTTACAAAGAACTTAAAACCAATGGCAGAAGTAAGTTACTTAAAAGCTATGGCGCGCGCAGGAAAACTAAATAAAATAGAGCTAAGCTTAATTAAAATGATTAAAAAGCCTCTGCAACATAAAGACTTAGCTCGTATTCTTCGCACTAGTGCAGCAGGTGATGCGCTAAAACTGCAGGCCAGTTTGCAAGACGTATTGAAGAAAGACACCGAAAATACCGACCTTCTTCTTGCGCTTGCGTGTTTAGCCAATGCGCATGGCGAATACGATTTAGCTGCACGTGTGTTTGATAAAGCACTGAACGCAACGAATCGTGACGACTACTTACAGCAAGCTGTATTGAGTTACAGTAAGAGTGGGCAACCAGACAAAGCATTGGTTCTGTATCAGTAATTTTATGACTGCCAGTTAAGGAGTGATGGCTTGAAAAATGCGTTTACGCTAACAATAAGTATCGCTCTGGCCTACTTTTTTACGGGGTATTTAAGCAATTCTTTACTGGCAATCGATGGCTATGCTGTTGCAGCTTGGCCTCCATCGGGTATTGCTCTTGCCAGTATTTTACTCAGCCGAAACCGAGCACTCCCTGGGGTTTTGCTGGGTGCATTTCTGGTTAACTTAATTCATTTAGATAACGTATCCGACATTTTGCATTGGCAGATAATGCTGCAAGCAATCGGTGTAACCCTTGCCTCAACTTTTCAAGCTTGGCTTGCGTATTACATTATTATCCATTTAGTAAAAAATCCACTCGAACTTTCTTCACTAAGACAAAGCGTACAAGGGCTGATTATTGGCGGTCCATTGTGTAGCTTAATAGCTGCCTCTGCAGGCACTGCATTATTGGTTATCAATGATGTGATCCCCCATTATATGGCGTTAAACAATTTTGTTGCTTGGTGGATTGGTGACAGCATTGGTGTACTGATTTTTACTCCATTGGTACTGGCTGCGTTTAGTTACAATCACATTCAGCAACGTGTTCAAATTATTGTGCCGTCCCTGGTGATTTACATGATTATTTGTGTCAGCTTTTATGGTGCATCAAGTGTAAAAAAAGCCAAGGACGAGCAACGTCAACAGACTAAAGTAAGTGCCATTAAGACTAATTTAGAACACCGTGTTGGTGAAATACAGTCTCATCTAGCGTTACTGGCGACATTTTTTGCTAGCAGCGATGACGTTGATTTTAGAGAGTTTAAGCGCTTTACCTCTCGACAATTGCAAGATAGCAGCGAAATAGCGGCATTTGAGTGGGCACCCAAAGTCATTCACTCACAGTTGAGTAATTACGAAAACTTACTGCGCGATGAGTTAGGTGACGACTATTACGTAAAAGAAAAAAATACTGAAGGTGAATGGCAAGCTGTCAGCAAACGCGATATTTATTTTCCAGTGCAGTACATTCATCCCTTGATTGGAAATGAAGCAGTGAAAGGCTTTGACTTGGCCTCAAGTGCGGTCCGCTTTGAGGCGCTGACCAATTCGCGCTTGAGTAAAAGTGTCACCGTCAGTGAACCTATTTCGCTCATGCAAGGGGGCGGGAATGAACGGGGAGTGTTGTTTTTCAACCCTGTGTATGCGGATTTACATCACCAAGTTGGTTTTAAAGGTTATGTTGTGGCTGTCGTTAACTTAGAGGTTTTGGCACAAACGCTTAACTACAACCAAAACACCGATATTGATGCCAGTTTTTATGATATGACGGATGGAGATAATCCCACCGAAATATTCAGTCCGCAGCGGGTTGGTACAAAGGTAATAGCGCATTTTAATTTCATTGTTGGTGAGCGTGTTTGGCAAGTAAAGCTGTGGGAGCCGGTTAAGCAATCCTCATGGCTTGTGTATTGGTTTGCGCAAATAGTGGGCATGCTATTCGTATGGTTGCTGATTACGTTTTTAATCTCGGTGACGGGCACGAATATTCAAATTCGACAGCAAGTGGCAAAACAGACACAAAGCTTACGAGAAGAAAAATTAAAAGCCGATAAAGCCAGTCAAATTAAAAGTGAGTTCTTGGCTAATATGAGCCATGAAATCCGCACCCCAATTAATGGTATCAAAGGGTTACATTATTTGGCGTTACAAGAGCAAGATTGGCAGCAAGCCCGCGCTTATATCGAACAAGCAGATGGTGCGCTAAACGTGTTACTGCGCGTTCTTAATGATGTGCTAGATTTTTCGAAAATCGAAGCTGGGCGATTAGAGCTGCACCAAGAACCTGTCGATATTAATAGCTTAATTAATGAGATCAGTAATTTAATGCAGTTTGAACTGAACTCACGCTCACTTAATTTTGTGGTTGATTACGACCGAAGTGAATCATTAGTGATTCAAACAGATGCTATTCGGTTGAAACAAATTCTGCTTAATTTACTTAATAATGCCGTTAAGTTCACCCCTGAAGGCGAGATCACGTTACGAATTTGGCAAGAAAATAAGATGACTTATTTTAGCGTCATTGATACGGGCATTGGGATTAAAAAAGAGGTGCAGGAGCAGCTATTTCAACCATTCTCTCAAGCCGATAGTTCGACATCTCGCCGCTTTGGCGGTACGGGACTCGGTTTAAGCATTTGTAAGAAGCTTATTGATTTAATGGGCGGAGACATAAGCCTAACGAGTGTTGAAGGGCAAGGCTCTACCTTTACATTCACAGTGCCGTTTGAGTCGCCTTTAGAGGCTGTTATCCACACGGATGACGTGCTATCAGAAATTGACATTTCGGCGATATCATTTGCGAATGTGGCTATTTTATTAGTGGAAGATAACCCGCTCAACCAGCATGTTGCGTGCGCTATTTTAAAAACAAAAGGGTGCCTTCCCGATGTTGCCAAAGACGGTCACGAAGCAATTAAGATGATTAGCGAAAAGAGTTATGATTTAGTACTCATGGATATTCAGATGCCGAATATGGATGGCTTGCAAGCAACGCAAGTTATTCGTAATGAATTATTAATAAATGACCTACCAATTATCGGCTTATCAGCGAATGCGCATGATGATGATTTGAAAAAAGGATTGGCCAGTGGCATGGATGGATATTTAACGAAACCCATTGATGCCGATAAACTGTTTAAAACCTTGTGGTATCACTTACAAAATAAATCAGTGAATTAATGCAGACAATTGACCTCAATAAAGTAAATAAAATCATCTAAACTTGAAATATCAACGCGGGTACGTATGATCCGCGAAAACTGACTGAACTGAGTGCCAATTATGATCAACATCACACTTCCTTTGCTTGATATTCATCGCCACCTAGATGGTAATGTTCGACCACAGACAATTTTAGACTTGGGTCGACAGTTTAATCTTGCGCTACCGGCAGACCATATTGACGCACTTATTCCGCACGTACAGGTGATTGACCCTGAACCTAATTTAGTGGCGTTTTTACAAAAGCTTGATTGGGGTGTAAAAGTGCTGGGAGATTATGATGCGTGTCGTCGTATCGCAGTCGAAAATGTTGAAGATGCATTAGCACAAAAGCTTGATTATGCTGAGCTGCGTTTTAGCCCTTATTACATGGCGCAAAGCCAAGGCTTACATCCACAAGGTGTTGTGGAAGCGGTTGTTGATGGTGTAAAAAGTGCTTGCCAAGGTGCCCCGATTAAAGTGAATTTGATTGGTATTATGTCACGTACGTACGGGACTGAAATTTGCCAACAAGAACTGGATGCACTGCTTGCATCTAAAAACGATCTTGTTGCGGTTGATTTAGCTGGAGATGAAATGGGGTTTCCCGGAGAGTTGTTTGTTAACCATTTTAAGCAAGTACACGATGCTTATTTGGCCGCGACGATTCATGCTGGTGAAGCGCGAGGCAGTGACAGTATTTGGCAGGCAATAAATCAGCTGGGTGCGACGCGTATTGGGCATGGCGTAAAAGCCATTGAAGATCCAAAACTTATGGACTATTTACGCGATAAACGCATCGGAATTGAATCTTGTTTAACCAGTAATATTCAAACCAGCACAGTGGCTGAATTGGCAAGTCATCCTTTAAAAACATTTTTAGATCACGGTATTTTGGCGTCAATTAATACGGATGATCCCGCCGTAGAAGGCATTGAAATTGAACATGAGTATCGTGTCGCTGCGCCCGCCGCGGGCTTAACCCAAACAGACATAGAAAAAGCACAAGCGAATGCGCTTGAAATTGCTTATTTGAGTAATGCCGATAAAGCCACTTTAAGAGAGTTAGCTGCAAACCGCTAATGAGCAGCAGCTAGCTACAAAACTTACACTTGATGCTCTTGGCACGAGACATAGTTCTCATAAAGTGCTTTGAGCACATCGCCACGGCTGATCATGCCAACCACTTTGTTACCTTCAACAACTGGGTAGTTTTTGGGTTTGCCGGTCTTCATGCCGTCGGCAAGCTCAATGATATTTTGATCAATACTCACGGTGACGACATCTGTTCGCATTAACTGTTTCACCTTTACCACACCATCGCAGAAATAACTGTTTTGCATTAGTGGTTGTAGTAATTCTTGCTCAGAAATAAAGCCAACCAAAGCTTTATTATCATCAAACACCGGCGCGCCTAATAGTTTAAACTTTTGCAGCTCGCTAATGGCGGTGGTCATTTCGGTTTCGGGTGTAATATGTGGCAACTTTCGTTGCATAAAATCTTGTACTTTTGTATTTAGCATTTGGGTCTCTCCCCATCATTATTCTACATAAAGTATGGTCAAGGAAATGCAGTTTGTGAAATCGTTATATGGATTTAAGTGTGAGTTAAAACAAATAAAAAAGGCACCCAGTAAACTGGGTGCCTTCATAGCAAGAAAGGAGCACTTACTTTATAAATGCAAATGCATCTGCGTACATGTTTTCACGAACTGCACCATGTGCAATAAAGTCATCACGCACAATGCCAATCATGTCAAAACGGCCAGCCATATATATATCGTATGGCTCAAGAGACACTATATCAGCCATGACCGCTTTGTGAACAAAGCCTGTTTTGCCAGACCAACTTGCAGGGGCATTTTCAACAACGGGAATGTATTGAAAGTGAGGGTTACTCTCTGCCCAAGCTTGCATTTCGTCATGGGCATAAAGAGCCGATTCTTCACGCACACCCCAGTAAAACAACACGGGGCGATCACAGCCTATTTCAGCTAGGTGATCAGCCATCGATTTTGCATACGAAAAGCCCGTACCGCCCGCTAATAAAATGATAGGGCGTTCGCCTTCAGTGCGAAGTTGTGACACACCTAAACCAACTTCAACGTTAACCTGTTGTTGTTCTGTATGAGCGTGACGTAAGTGTTCAAGTGCCTGCATTGCATATGAATCCGCACCTGATGCGCCTATGTGTAATTCAATTTGCTCAGTTTGCGATGGGCGACTAGCAATTGAAAAGGCACGCTTATCTTTTTCGCCTAATACAAGTTGCATATATTGGCCTGCCTCGAATGACACAGGTTGCTGTGGTTTCAAAATGACCTTATGTACGTGGTCTGTAAGCGGGCTGATCGCAACAACGTCAGCGAGTAATGTTTGCATAGTTTACCTTTATAAAGCAGAGACGCATAACCGATTGTGAGTGCGCTCACAACCGTTAATTTTTGAGCAGTTTATCACAGACACAGCTTAGAGAATATCTAAGCTGTCCCATATTTCATCAACACGATCTTTAATTTTTGGGTCCATTACAATGGGCTCACCCCATTCCCGATCGGTTTCTCCAGGCCATTTATTTGTCGCATCCATTCCCATTTTTGAGCCTAGGCCAGAGACGGGTGATGCAAAGTCTAAATAGTCAATCGGTGTATTTTCAATCAGTGTGGTATCACGGGCAGGATCCATGCGTGTGGTTATCGCCCAGATCACGTCATTCCAATCACGTGCATTTACATCGTCATCACAGACAATGACAAACTTTGTATACATGAACTGGCGAAGAAATGACCATACACCCATCATTACGCGTTTTGCGTGGCCTGGGTATTGTTTTTTCATGGTCACGACAGCCATACGATATGAACAGCCTTCTGGGGGCAAATAGAAGTCGACAATTTCTGGAAATTGCTTTTGTAAAATAGGCACAAAGACTTCGTTTAATGCCACGCCTAATACCGCGGGTTCATCAGGTGGACGACCTGTATAAGTACTATGGTAGATTGGATTTTCACGATGCGTGATGTGCGTCACTGTCATAACAGGAAACTCATCTACCTCATTGTAATAGCCTGTATGGTCACCGTAGGGGCCCTCTGGGGCTGTTTCACCCGGCATAATATAGCCTTCTAAGATAAACTCAGCTGTTGCAGGCACTTGCAAGTCATTGGAAATAGATTTAACCACTTCGGTTTTACTACCGCGTAACAGGCCTGCGAATGCGTATTCACTGAGTGTATCTGGTACAGGTGTTACCGCGCCAAGAATAGTGGCAGGGTCTGCGCCAAGGGCTACCGACACTGGGTATGGCTCGTTCGGGTGTTCTTTGCACCACTCACGGAAATCAAGCGCGCCACCACGGTGAGATAACCAGCGCATAATGATTTTATTCTTACCTAATAATTGCTGACGGTAGATACCTAGGTTTTGGCGCTTTTTATAAGGTCCTTTGGTGACCGTCAGACCCCATGTGATAAGTGGTGCTGCATCACCCGGCCAACAGTGTTGAATAGGCAGTTTTGTTAAATCAACGTCATCGCCTTCAAGAATCACTTGTTGGCACGCTGCTTTTTTAACTTCCTTAGCTGGCATATTTAACACTTGTTTAAATACGGGGATTTGACCTAGCGCCTCTTTAATTCCTTTTGGTGGCTCTGGCTCTTTTAAAAAGGCCAGTAACTTACCGACTTCGCGCAGTTCACTCACATCATTTTGCCCCATACCCATCGCAACACGCTTGGGTGTTCCGAATAAGTTGGCAAGTACAGGAATTGAGTGGCCTTTTGGATTTTCGAATAATAGGGCAGGGCCTTCAGCACGTAAGGTGCGATCGGCTATTTCGGTCATTTCTAGGTAGGGATCAATCTCTTGTTTGATCCGCTTTAGTTCACCCTTTTGTTCTAATAACTCGATAAATTCGCGAAGATCTTTGTATTTCATTTTGGTCGCTTAAACGCTGAAAAAACTGTCGCTATTATACTCAAAATCAATCTTTAAGCTAATTTAGCAGGGAGAATTCGCTGTTTTATTGGGCGAGAGCACAGTGGTATTTTTTACCTCTCAAAATGAGCATAGCCTCAGGACCTTTAGACCAAAAAAGTACGGTGTCATTACTGTACTTTACACCCGAGGCGCTGACTTGTCGGCTTAGTAAAAAAGACTCTTGTTGAAATGAAAGTGTTGCTTGCTCTTCATTGATGTCGGTAATACTCGCGATTTCTTCATCGCACTTATAATTGTTTGGCGCACTTTGCTCGGCACAAGCACACAAGGTGACTAAAGCGAGCCCTAAAGTAAGTGGCTTAATCATGGAAACACCCCTGTTTTAATGAATCTACCCAAACCATTGGAAATGTGTTTCTTCAGATGGTGTGGATTTATAAGCCTAACAAAGAAAAATTAACCGTTGGTGAAAATACCAGGATAAGTTATGTTGTTATTGAAATTAATGGGCAAGGAGCTGCTATGGCTGGGACTAACTTATTAACCTTACTTGATGATATTACAACGCTTTTAGATGATATTGCGACAATGAGTAAAGTCGCAACTAAAAAAACAGCAGGGGTATTGGGTGACGACCTAGCACTCAATGCGCAACAAGTAACTGGGGTCACGGCTGATAGAGAATTACCCGTAGTCTGGGCTGTTGCAAAGGGATCGTTTATCAATAAAGCGATACTGGTGCCTGCCGCATTATTGATTAGTGTGTGGTTACCTTGGCTTATTACGCCGCTTTTAATGATAGGTGGCTTATTTTTGTGCTTTGAAGGTGCTGAAAAAATTATTGAAAAGCTGTTTGATCACACAAAAGCTGAAGATGAATCTGCCATCGAACATCAAGACTTGCACGAATACGAAAAACAGAAAGTGAAAGGGGCTATTCGCACGGACTTTATCCTCTCAGCCGAAATTATTGTTATAACCTTGGGCACTGTTGCCGGTGCAACACTGGTTAATCAAGCATTGGTGTTAACGGTTATTGCAATCATTATGACTATCGGCGTTTATGGTCTCGTTGCAGGCATTGTAAAACTTGATGATGCCGGTTTGTATTTGCTGCAAAAAGCCCAGCAAACAGGCGGGAAATTTAAACAGTTATTAGGCACCTTTTTAGTCGCGGCAGCCCCTCAGTTGATGCGTTTTTTAGCGTTCGCAGGTACAGTTGCAATGTTTTTGGTTGGCGGTGGCATACTCGTTCACGGCATACCTGTGTTGCATCACGCTCAGCAAGGCGCGAGTGAGTTTGCACTTACTTATCTTGGTAAAACAGGGGAAGTTGTAACACCGATTTTATTTGATGGTTTGCTTGGCGTCGCTGCGGGGATTGTGGTGGTGCTAGTGGTTGAGTTGTGGCACAAAGTGAGAAATTAAATAAAAAGTGCCGGCGAGAAACCTCGCCGGCAAGAAGTTAGCACGGGAACGTAAGCGTGCTAATGTGCAGGGTGTTCCTTTAAGCTATATAAACCCAAAGGTGTTTGTCTTCTGGCACTCATAGAACCCCTAAAACAAAGCAGGAGAGTTATTTTGCTCTTTCTATCTACACTTCATTATGCATTAGTTAAAGTATGTTATAACATAACCTTTCTGGTGTAAATATCCAATGCGTTTGTTATTCATTGGTTTACTTTATTGGATGTTATAAAAAGTGGATTTAATCTGTGTTTAAATTACTGCAGTCGTAGCTTAGGCATAATTCAGCAAGTTCAATTTTAGCTTTAAGGTTGCCTTGTTGTGTGGCTTTATTGAGCCAATCGGCCGCTTTTTCTAGACTTTTTTGAGTGCCTTGACCATCGCGATACATTTGCCCTAAGTTAAGTTGCCCCCACGAATAACCCCCCTCTGCAGAAAGCGTAAAACTGTCTAGCGCTTCTGTGTAAAGCCCATCTTTAAAATAAGTGATACCTTCTTGATTGTGCTTATCAAGTTTTACGCCGGTATATAAGGGTTTCGGCTTTGGTGGGTGCATTACAAAGCCTCCGAATAAGCTATAAAGCTCAGGGCGCATGATTTTGTAAATGCTGTTGTCTTCATAAAATTGCTGTATTTGTTCTTTGCGAAAGGTCATGGTTTTACTTGAGAAATAATTATCTTGGACCAACATGCTTGTGCGCATAGCAATTTCAATGTCTTTATTATATTTGTAGGTGTAATTACCGACACGAAAGGTCATGTTGTCATTATCAAATTCAACCAGTTGCGCCACTTTTAAATTATTAATCCGTTTTGGGGTGTCGGTAAATTTGTCAGCGTGGACAAAATACGTGTCGAACAGTTTTGGCTTATTTATATAACTAACTTCGTTCGTAGTTTGTTGATGAACACCAAGCACAGTTTGAATTAAAAAATAGCCTAAAAGTAACACGCCGGCAAAGTACTTAATAATCGAGAGCATTTCTAAAGTAGGAAGTGCGTACCAAGACACGGGAGTCATATAGCCACAATCATCACACTGGCGCTGATAACTGATTGATAGTGGGATAACTGGCAAAATAGTAAAACGCAGTATCTTGCTGTGATTGGTTAATGAATAATGCTCGCTTTGACAGTGGGGGCATGTTTTAGGTTGTTTGTAAAAAACATCAGCAGCAGCAGTATTAAAAAGTAGCATAGTGTCTTCCTTGGTAATAACTACAAACTAGAACAAATGCAGCAAGTTATAAAGTTGCAAACTGTAACCAAATATGAATTTCAGTATGAAAGGCTTTTCACTTAGAGAATAAACCCATTCTCTGCTATGATCCTCTGAATCTTCGAGGATATCCCTCCACTATCAAGTTTGGAATGTTACTGTGACTGCTACTGCTTTTTCATCGTTGGCTTTGCCGCAAGAGTTAATCGATAATTTATCGACCTTAGGTTATTCACAAATGACGCCAGTGCAAGCGCAAAGTTTGCCGGTCATTTTGCAAGGAAAAGATATTATTGCCCAAGCTAAAACTGGCTCAGGGAAGACTGCTGCATTCAGTTTAGGCGTGCTGGCTAAATTAAATGTTAAACGTTTTCGAATCCAATCATTAATTCTCTGCCCAACGCGTGAATTAGCTGAGCAGGTTGCAGAAGAAGTCCGTAAGTTAGCGCGTAGTATTCACAATATTAAAGTACTTACTTTGTGTGGTGGCGTATCAATTGGACCGCAAATTGGTTCGCTTGAACATGGTGCACATATTATCGTAGGTACACCAGGGCGGGTCGATGACCATATTCGTAAAGGAACATTGCGCTTAGATGATGTTGAAACTTTAGTGCTTGATGAAGCCGATCAAATGCTCGACATGGGTTTTCAAGATACCTTAGATGCGATTGTTGAATGCATTCCAGCCCAGCGTCAAACATTATTGTTTAGTGCGACGTATCCGAAATCAATAGCAGCAATTGCAGAGCGTGTATTGAGCAATCCTGAGACGATCAAAGTTGAAGAAGAGCAGGCAAAGAGCACAATAAAACAGTACTTTTACAAACTTGATAATAACAAGCAGCGCTTTAATACTTTAAAACTTTTACTGTTAAAGTTTCAGCCAGAAAGTTGTGTGGTGTTCTGCAACACGAAAGTTGAGACTCAGCAAATTTGTGATGACCTTTTTGCTGAAGGATTTAGTGCCGTCGCATTACATGGTGATTTAGAACAGCGAGAACGAGAACGTACATTAATTCGTTTTTCTAATAAAAGCGCCTCAATTTTAGTCGCGACGGATGTTGCTGCACGCGGGCTTGATATTAATGATATGGATATGGTGGTGAATTACCACTTAGCACATGACCCTCAAACACATGTGCATCGTGTGGGCCGCACCGGGCGTGCAGGTAAAAAAGGGATTGCCTGTTCAATTTATGGTGAAGCTGAGCAGTTTAAAGTGGCACAAATAGGTGATCACTATGAAAAAGATTTTGAACCAGAGCCTATTCCGCCGTTTAGTTTATTAGAAAAGCCAGCTTATAAGCCTACAATGGCAACGCTTATGATTGATGCAGGTAAAAAGCAGAAAATTCGTGCGGGTGATATTTTAGGGGCGCTAACGGGTAAAGAAGGGGTCGCGGGACACCAAGTTGGTAAAATAAATGTACTTGATAATGTTGCCTTTATTGCTGTTGAGCGTGCTGCTGTTAAGCCTGCTCTGCGTAAATTAACAGAAGGTAATATTAAAAAGCGTAAAATACGAGCTCGTCGATTAACGCGCTAAAATTAATGTGAGCAATTCGCCTTGAGTTGCTCATATTCTTGCCGTATTTTTTTGAACTTGGTAGCAGAACCTTGTCGATCAGGGTGATACTTTAAGGCGAGTTGTCGCCACCGTTTTTGCAGCTCTCTATATGAATAATCTGCAGGGAGTTGCCAGTGTTGTATGATCGGGTAAAGTTGCTCAGCTGATACTTGAGTAAGACAGAAGCGATTGTGTGTGCTAAAACGCTGCCAAAATTGGTCAAGTAATGCATCAATGGCGTCTCGTGACGTGTCATAGTTTTGCCAATCTAAATAATATGCTCTTAGCGGATCGTCTTTTTCTGGACGGTCTGTAGGGTATGTATCTATAAGCTCTATATGAAGCGATGCAATCTCTAATCGCTGGGTCGGGGCTAGCTGTGCTTGTAACTGATACAATCCGTTCATAATTAGAAAATTACGTTTAAAGAGGTCTTTTTGCGGGTCTTCATCGAGTTGCTTAAGATAATTCGTCTCTCCCAGCGCGCTGGCTAGCGTATGCACCTTCCAAGTAGACTGTCGTAGAAGAAGGTAAAAAATCTCATCAATCAGTGGGTTAACCATTGTTCGTAGGCCAATGTTTAGTGTAATCTTAAAGTATATACGCTAACACAGCTGCGTTATTGAAACTACGATCATGTTTTAGGTTTAAAGGAATGCATTTGGCGATGCTTTAGCGAGTTCTGCTAATGCACGCTTGGTTGATTTTTAGGGATATAAACATATGTACATCACATTGCGCCTCAGCTTGCTTTATTCAACGCTCGCGTGTGTCTGTTTGTTTTTTACGTCTCCTAGTTTTTCATCTCACTCATTGTTTGAGCAGTTTACGCAATCACAGCAATGGGATGAGAAAAAACAACTTTCAATAAAGCTGCTAGCCGCACCTAATATCACATCCGATGAAAAATTAGAGGTTTATCTACAGTTAGCTGACTTTGCACTGGAGAAAGATAATTTCTCTGCTGCAGTGGAACACTATCAACTGGCTGCAACATCAACCTCTTTTGAAGAGCATCCACAACGTTATTTTCAAGCTCTTAAAATGCAAGGTGTGACCTATTATTATCAAGGGTTAATGCAGCAAGCCGTGAGTGCGTATATGCGAGCCTTGAGTGTTGCAAGAAATATGGAGCAGCCAATTTCTGAAGCTAATCTTTTGAGTAATATTGGTCTTGCTTACTTCAATATGTTTAATATGAATCAAGCGCTTGATTATTATAAACAAGCGAAAACGATTTACGATAAATATGGAACAGCACAAGATAAAGCGGATATTTTGCACAATATAGCGGGTATTTATATCCGTTTGTCTAGCTACGATATTGCACTGGATATGTATCGAGAAGCACTGGCTATTTTTCAAAAGCTTAATGATGAAGATGGTATCGCTCAATCTTATGGCAATATGGGAGTGGCTTACTCAGAGCTTGGTGAGTATCAACTGTCATTGCATTACTACCAGCGTGCTTTGCGCCATTACCAAGAAATGAATGATGCATACTACCTGTCCTCTCGACACGGTAACATTGCTAACGTGTACTTGCGAACGGGTGATCTTGAGATGGCCTTAAGTCACACGGAAAAAGCGATAAAATTCGCAAAGCAAATTGATAATAAGGGGCTCGAGTTAGCGGGATTATTATCACAAGCGAAAATCGAGCTGTTACAAGGGAAGTTACCTGAAGCAGAAGTCACGCTTAACACATCTGTTAGTATGGCGAAAGAGTATAAAGATGAGCTCAGAGTACTCGATGGTTTGGGTATGCATGCATTGATAAAAGCGGGTCAAGGAGACTTTGAAAGTGCAGTGTCATACTTTGATAGCTTTGTTCGCAAAATGAATGCATCTAAAAATGAACAGCTTTTAAAATCATTGGGTAAACTACAAAGCCAAATTCAAGCCAGTCAGTTAAATCAAGAAATTGTCGATCTTAAGCAACATCAGCATGTGCAAGCGCTCGAAATGTCTAAACAACGCCAGCTAACGATCATGCTGTTCATTTTGTTTGTAATGATTGTTGTGACAGGAATTACTATTTACCGACGCAAGATTGAAAAAGAGGCGAAGGAGCAACTCTCTTTAATGGTGGCTAAGCGCACCCAAGAACTTGAAGAAATTGCAGAGCAGTTGCGTAGTGCAAATGATATCAAAAGTCAGTTTCTTGCCAATATTAGCCATGAAATCCGCACTCCACTGACTGCTATTCTTGGTCAAACCGATCATTTAATGAATGGTCTTTATAAGCCTGAGAAGTTGAATGAAGAACTTGCGGTTATTCAAAAACAAAGTGATCACTTAAAAGAGCTTATTAATGATGTACTTGATATTAGTAAGATTGAGGCGAATAAACTTGAGTTGAACTTAGAAGAGGGCAACTTAGTGGAATTACTGACAGATGTGCATTCTATGCTGAGCGGTCAGGCGAAAGAGAAAGGATTAAAATTTGCGTTTCAAAATCAACTTGGTGAGCAGTTTTTCAGCTACTTAGATTTTACGCGTGTAAAACAGATATTAATAAACTTATGCGCGAATGCCATCAAGTTTACTCAGCAAGGAGAAGTTGAGTTACATGTATCGCGCGTCGAGCAAGGCATTGTGTTTCGCATTAGAGATACCGGCATTGGCATGAATGCTGAGCAATTGAAACTAATTTTTGATTGCTTTAGTCAGGGTGATAACAGTATTAGTCGTCGTTTTGGTGGTACTGGGCTTGGACTTAGCTTGTCGCAGCAATTGGCGATGATGATGGGCGGGTACATCAGTGTTGAGAGCGAGGCGAATAAAGGCAGTGAGTTCTCTTTTTACTTACCCTGTAAAGAACTTGAGCCTGCGGCGTATATTGATGACAATCAAGCGATTACACACTCAGCTTCTAAAGGATTGTCAGGCAAAGTATTACTTGCCGAAGATCACCCAGATAACAGACGCTTAATTTGCCGTTATTTAGAATCTATGGGGCTAGAAGTCATTACAGCAGAAAATGGTGAGCAGGCTGTTGAGCAATGTTTAAAAGAGTTCCCAGATGTGGTGTTACTCGATATTCAAATGCCAGTACTTGATGGTTTAAGCGCATTGAAGCTATTACAAAAATGTGGCTTTACTCAACCTGTATACGCATTAACTGCGAATGCGATTAGCCACCAAATTGAAGGTTATTTAGAAGCGGGTTTTACTGGGTATCTTGCTAAGCCAATCGATAAAAAAGTGTTTTACACGCAGCTTGCAAAGCATTGTAAAAGTACCTCTCAACTAGCTAATTCAATGCCCGATACGCGTGATCTTGTCACTAGCTTTATTAATAGTTTTGCCTACGAAGCGGACTTGATTCAGCAGCATTTCTCAGCGGATGATTTAATGAGCTTACAACAAGATGCTCATCGAATTGGAGGGGCTGCAAAAATGTTTGCCTTAGATGATATTGCACACAGTGCTTTAGCACTCGAGCTGGCCATAAAAAACAAGACAGCGTTTGAAATTAATCACTTAGTAACGCAACTACTCGAGCTTATGCACTGCACACGTTTAGCTCAAAATAGCTCAATATCACCATCTTGAGCTTGTTTTATTTCTTCGTCATTGATGAATCGTGAGCGGTCTACTCGCTTTTTTAAATCAATGCTAGGGTAGGTCACTTTAAACATCGACAACTTATTATCTATTGAATGTGCGAGATTAACGAGATCCTTACTTGAAACGGCTTGAATTTGTGTGCTGGATAATGCATCTGAGTTAATTTCAACCATAGAGTCAATACTTGCTTGTGCTTCATCAGACATTTGGCTTTGCAGTGCAACTTGTGCGTGAATACTTTCTGATAAAGCATCGATGGCTAACATCGCTTGTTCTATTTTATTTGTTTCACGTGTTGATTCGTCAGATAGCTTAACGGTGTGCTCTGTTTCTTTTAATGCCTTTTGCATCAACTGATTCGCTTGCTCAGTATTATGCTGAATTTTAGCAACCATATTTCGAACTTCTTGTGTTGATTTGCTTGTGCGTGCAGCTAAGTTTCGAACCTCATCAGCCACTACTGCAAACCCTCTTCCTTGCTCGCCTGCTCGGGCTGCTTCAATGGCGGCATTAAGAGCCAATAAGTTAGTTTGTTCGGCAATACTATTAATGACCTCAATCACAGAACCTATTGCGTCGCTATCTTGCTTGAGCAAAACAATTTGTTGGCTTGTTTGATTAATATTATCGGCGAGTTTTAATAAACTTGATTGACTCTTATCAGTGTCTAAACGGGTTTGTTTTACGGAATTCGTGGCATTAGAAACCGCGTGATAAATTTGCTCTAAACTTCGATCGAGCTCTCTTGATACGTCAATGGTACGCTTTATTGTAATGGCGAGATCGACACCGTGAGCATCTTGAATCGTGGCTTTTTGGGTCATAGAGGCATAAGTGTCTCTTAGTGCATCCGCCATAGGGAGCAATCGCGCAGAAGAAAAATAAATCTCTCCGAGCAAGTGCTCTACTGTGGTTAAACTTTCATTTAATGCATGGCATGCTTGCGGTAAATTAGGGTTATTTTCATCAAAACGAAAGGAGAAGTTAATACCTTGCTCTGCGGTCATATTCGTCGCAAAGTCATTTAAGAAGTCCAGCTGCTGCTTGTCTGTCGAATAGAGACTATAAATCATTACTGCCCACGGTCCACAGATAAAGAGACTGAGTATAAGTAGAGCCGAAGTAGAGAAATCAAACACAGCAAAACTAGCAATACACCCCAGTAAGCTTGTTAAAAACAGAGCGATTGCTATTTTAATGCGCGTCATTGAGTGTTCCTAAGCATTTCATCTCATTATTTATAGAACAGCTTTCAATGAAATTCCATTTATATTATGAACTTATATTAACCTGAAATAACACTTACCCACGTGGCTAAGTGACAGTGGTTGTTATCAGTGATAGATATTTCTTATTTAGAACAACAAAATAACAAAAGAGTAGGCAGGGGTATTACTTGCTTCAAATAGAGTATTGAATGCAGCGAATGGTATCAAAGGGGCTTCTTTTGGGCAAAAAAAATGCCTGTTTAATACAGGCATTTACTTAAAACATTCAAATGTGATTATTGACGTTTCATTGAATCGAAAAACTCGTCATTGGTTTTGCTCATTGACAGTTTATCAATTAAAAATTCCATCGCATCAATTTCTGACATGTCATGTACGATCTTACGTAAGATCCACATTTTTTGTAGCTCATCAGGTTTAGTCAGCAACTCTTCGCGACGTGTACCAGAGCGGTTAAAGTCAATGGCAGGGAATACACGTCTTTCAGCAATCTTACGATTTAAGTGTAATTCCATATTACCAGTGCCCTTAAACTCTTCGTAGATAACTTCGTCCATTTTCGAACCAGTATCAATAAGCGCTGTCGCGATGATTGTCAGGCTTCCGCCTTCTTCAACGTTACGTGCCGCACCGAAGAAACGCTTAGGCTTATGTAATGCGTTTGCATCAACACCACCGGTTAGTACTTTACCCGATGAAGGAATTACCGTGTTGTATGCACGAGCAAGACGTGTAATTGAGTCAAGTAAGATAACCACGTCTTTTCTGTGCTCTACAAGGCGTTTTGCTTTCTCGATTACCATTTCAGCAACCTGAACGTGACGGCTTGCAGGCTCATCGAATGTTGAAGCAATCACTTCACCTTTTACAAGGCGCTGCATTTCGGTTACTTCTTCAGGACGCTCATCGATAAGTAATACCATCAGCTCACAGTCTGGTTGGTTATAACTGATCGATTGGGCGATATTTTGCAGAAGCATCGTTTTACCTGCTTTCGGTGGTGCAACGATAAGTGCGCGCTGACCTTTACCAATTGGCGAGGCTAAATCGAGTACACGCGCTGTGATGTCTTCTGTACTACCATTACCGCGCTCCATACGTAAACGTTCATTTGCGTGGAGTGGAGTAAGGTTTTCAAAAAGGATTTTAGTGCGTGAGTTTTCAGGTTTATCGAAGTTTACTTCATTTACTTTCAGTAAAGCGAAGTAACGTTCACCATCTTTCGGTGGACGAATCAAACCGGAAATAGAGTCACCAGTACGCATGCTGAATCGACGGATTTGACTCGGAGATACATAAATATCGTCAGGACCGGCTAAGTAAGATGCTTCAGATGATCTCAAGAAACCAAAACCATCTTGTAAGATTTCTAATACACCGCCGCCATAAATGTTCTCACCGCTTTTTGCGTGTGCTTTAAGAATGGCGAAAATAATGTCTTGTTTTCTTAAACGGGCTACGTTTTCGAGCCCCATGGACTCAGCTAAGTTTACAAGCTCTTTGATAGACTTGTCTTTTAATTCGCGTAAATGCATATTGGTGGGTTCTTTATTACAATTGTCATACTCAAAATCGTCGTTTGATACATGAGTGAGGTTTGTTGGTATAACTAAGGATTAGTTGGCTTTATAAACTAGCAGGTCACTAGCAAGGCGTCCAGTCTTTAAACAAAATAAAGCTAAAAAAAGGGCAAAAAGCCCTTTTTTTATTATTTCATTAGATGTTGTTTTCTAAAAACTCAACTAATTGAGTCTTAGAAAGGGCACCTACTTTAGTGGCTGCAACTTGACCATCTTTGAAAAGAAGAAGTGTAGGGATACCACGAATACCAAATTTAGGTGGTGTGCCTGCATTTTGGTCAATATTCAGTTTTGCAACGGTAACACGACCATCAAAATCGCCTGCTACTTCGTCAAGAATTGGGGCGATCATCTTACAAGGTCCGCACCATTCTGCCCAAAAATCAACAAGTACAGGTTTGTCTGATTGAAGTACGTCAGCTTCAAAGCTATCGTCAGTTAATTGAATAATTTTCTCGCTCATTGCGATCTCCGATAAGTTAGGCGAAATATTTAATGCGTATTTAAACACTCTTGTTTCTTATTGCAAGTTTAAACGTTATGCTTAAACGCTATGACTAAGACACATTTGACCGATAAAAAGTTTTCAGACTTTGCTATCGCACCGGAAGTGGTTGCCGGTTTAACCGAAAATGGGTTTGAATATTGCACACCCATACAAGCTAAATGCCTACCTTTTATTTGTGAGGGCCGTGATATTGCGGGTCAAGCACAAACAGGTACGGGCAAAACGTTGGCGTTTTTAACGGCCACGTGCCATCGGTTATTACAATCTAGCAAAGCACCTAGTAAACATCCAAGAGCCCTGATCATGGCCCCTACGCGGGAGCTGGCGATTCAGATACACAAAGATGCAAAAATTTTAGCGCCACATTGTAATCTTAACTTAGGATTAGTATATGGTGGCGAAGATTATGAAAAACAACGTGCACAACTAGAAAAAGGCGTTGATATTTTAATTGGGACGACTGGACGCCTTATCGACCTTTATAAGCAGGGCTGTTATACCCTGAACGAAATTGAGGTTGTTGTGCTTGATGAAGCGGATCGCATGTTTGATTTAGGCTTCATTAAAGACATTCGTTATATGTTCAGACGTATGCCGGAAGCATCTGAGCGTTTAAATTTATTGTTTTCAGCGACCTTATCGTATCGTGTACAGGAATTAGCATTTGAACATATGACTAATCCTGAGCATGTACAAATTGAACCGGATGTGAAAACAGGTAAGCGCATTCAGGAAGAGCTCTTTCATCCATCACAAGATGATAAAATTAAGTTGTTGTTAACCTTAATTGAAGAAGAATGGCCTGAAAAAGCCATTGTGTTTGCAAATACCAAACACAGTTGTGAAAACGTATATGCGTGGATGAAGGCGGATGGGCATCGCGTTGGGTTATTGACTGGTGATGTTAACCAGAAAAAACGTCAGTCAATTCTGGCGCAATTTACCAAAGGTGATTTAGACTTTTTAGTTGCGACCGATGTTGCAGCGCGTGGTTTACATATTCCAGAAGTAAGTCACGTATTTAATTTTGATTTGCCAGATGATTGTGAAGACTATGTACACCGAATTGGACGTACAGGACGTGCTGGCGCATCAGGCCATGCAATCAGCTTTGCCTGCGAACAGTATGCTTATAATCTTCACGAAATCGAAGAATACATAGAGCACAGCATTCCATTATCACATTATGATAAAAGTGCATTGCTTGATGATTTAACAAAGCCTACTATTCAGAAAAAGCGGAACTATTCAACAGGCCCACGTAATCGTAATAACAACGGACGTCGACCAAATAATAGTTACCAAAAATCACGGTCATCATAACTGGCCGTTGTTTAAGACGTAGTAGTAACTAGAGGTTTTTGAACGGTGGGGCAACTTCAACCGCAAAAAAATGTGTATGCAGTTATCGATTTAGGATCAAACAGCTTCCATATGCTGATTGCCAAATCGATGGCTGGCGGCCTACAAACTATTGGCCGAGTCAAACGCAAAGTAAGGCTAGCAGCAGGACTTGATGAAAACAATGTTCTAAGTACTGAAGCCATGCAACGAGGCTGGGAATGCCTCGCCTTGTTCGCTGAACGTTTACAAGATATACCAAAGAAAAATATCACCATTGTTGCAACCGCAACACTGCGCCTTGCTATTAATGCCGATGTATTTCAACAAAAAGCTGAGAAAATCCTTGGCCATAAAATCAATGTTATAAGTGGCGAGTTAGAAGCAAAGACTATCTATAAAGGGGTTGCTCATACGTCTTCATGTGGTGGTCGACAGCTGGTTATTGATATTGGTGGAGCAAGCACTGAGGTTGTCATTGGAAAAGGTTTTGACGCGTTGCATTATAAGAGCCTCAACATGGGGTGTGTCACTTTCCTTGAGCGCTATTTCAAAGATCAAAAGCTGAGTAACAAAAATTTCAATACCGCTATTAAAGCAGCGCGAGATGTTGTTGAAGATATTGTACCTGAATATAAAGCTGCTGGATGGGAGATTGCCAGTGGTGCATCCGGTACAGTTCAAGCCATTCAAGAGATTATGGTTGCGCAAAACCAGGATGAGTTACTAACGCTAGATAAACTGTTAGCAATTAAAGAACAGTCAGTCACGTTTGACACCATTGCTGATCTTGAATTACCTGGTCTTAGTGAAGAGCGTCGTTTGGTGTTTGTATCTGGACTTGCAATTCTTATTGCTTTATTTGAATCGTTAGAAATAAAGCAAATGGGGCTTGCGCGCGGTGCATTGCGTGAAGGTGTGTTATATAGCATGGTGCCTGAGCTACATAATCATGATATTCGCAAACGCACCGTTGATGGTTTAATGAATCGTTACCATGTTGATCAAAAACAAGCGTGCCGAGTAGCGCAACTTGCGGAACAACTGGCAATAAGTGTAATGAACCAATGGCAATCAATGGATAGTAATGCGATTGCACTGTTAAAGACTGTGGCTAAATTGCATGAGATTGGTTTGCTAATCGAATATAAGCTTTACCATAAACATACGGCCTATATATTAGAAAACACAGACATGCCTGGCTTTTCACAGTCAGAGCATAAACTTATTACAGCAGTAGCGAATGGACACAGGGCTGATCTTGCAAAAAATAGCTTTGCATATCTAGGGTGTAATGAGCAATTAGCTGAATGCTTAACACGTATCATTCGGATCGCAGTGATCTTATCGATGCGTCGCCAAGACGATGTATTACCAGCGCTAGGTCTAAGTGTAGATAAAAATGCGCTTATACTGACATTTGATAGTGATTGGTTAAAATATCACCCACTAATGGCAAGTGAGCTACAACTAGAGTCCAAGTTACAAGCGAAAGTTGGTTGGAAGCTCATAATCAAATAACTAAAAAAGGCCCTTCAGGGCCTTTTTTAGTATTGTTTTTACCCGTTTCGTTCGTATTTTGCACGAACAGTCATTTTTTTCATAAAAACGTAAAAAAAACAGTTGATCTGAATTCGGATCTCCCTATAATGCGACCCCACTGAGACGGCAGACTGCAACGCTTAGCGAGGCAAGAGCAACTCAGAGTGTTAAGTAAAACTTAGTTTCGAAAAATTAAATTTTCTCAAAATTAAGTGTTGACAAAAAAATAGGAAAGCGTAATATACGCAGCCCTAGCGAGTTAAAGTGAAACGCTTTAATCGCAACGTTCTTTAACAATATAAAGCAATCATCTGTGTGGGCACTCGTACAGATTGAGTTCTAACAGTCGAGCTACTTAGGTAGTAAGACAAACAAATTTAGAGTCTCAATTTAAACTGAGTGACCAACGGAAATAAGTTTACTTATTTCAGCACAGTCAATTCAACATCGAAAGATGT
>NZ_LYPI01000020.1:0-107856 GCF_001938575.1 Pseudoalteromonas sp. PAB 2.2 | reverse complement strand
AAAACAAACAATATCAAAATCATCTCAAGGAAAAAGGGTTGCAACAAAGTATGTCTAGAAAAGGAAATTGTTTAGATAATGCGGTTGCTGAGAACTTCTTCGGCATATTGAAGAGTGAGATGTACCACAACGAAACGTTTAAAGACGTGAATGAGCTTATTGAAAACATCAAAGAATATATCCACTATTACAACAACGAGCGTATTAAGCTGAAACTAAAAGGCCTGAGTCCGATACAGTATCGAAATCAGGCCTTGGCAGCCGCTTAAAAATGAGTCCAACTTTATGGGGTCACTTCAGTTGGCGGTTTTTTGTTTTTAGTATCGCTGAGGTTATAGCTTTTTCAGTGCATCAATTGCGCTGTCGTAATCGGGCTCTTTAGAGAGGTTATCGACAAGTTGTTTGTAAACGATTTTGTGTTCTTTATCTAAAACGAACACTGCACGGGTTAATAACCCCATATCCTTAATGATCAAACCATAGTTTTGACCAAAGTCACGCCAAACAGAGTCAGACAATGCCGTGACCTTATCGATATTTTCGGCTTTACAAAAGCGTTTTTGCGCAAAGGGTAAATCAGCACTTAATGTTAGCATTGCAATGCTGGGAAACTCAGAAGCTACTTTTTCATTAAAATGTTTTGTTTGAATACTGCAAACGCCCGTATCAAGGCTTGGCACAACACTTAATAATACGGCTTGCCCTTGATAGTCGTTGAGAGTGACAGGGGTGAAATTACCATCTACGACCTTGAAGTTAGGGGCTTGCTGACCTACTTTAACACCTTGTCCAAGTAATGTGACGGGTTTCGATTGTACAGAAACTTTGCCAGCATCTAAACTATTTTCTACTAAATCATTGGCATAACTGAATGTACAAACTGCTCCAAGAGCAAACATAAGAGGGCGTAACAACATTACTTCATTCCTTCAAATTAACGCATTTAACATCAGTGTATTATACTGAACCAATAGCTCCAAGGTTTACCACAATTTAAAATTGTAAATAACCTGTAGTTTGATTAACATGTGTGCGTAGTCCGATTTTTGTTTATAAAAATAATAATAAAGTTAGTGCATTTTGTATTAGCCAGTTCAAAAGTGCGTATTTAGAGAGAATATATGTCAACATCGGTATTAGTTTGTGATGATTCAAAATTAGCGCGTAGACAATTAGCGCGCTCTTTACCTGATGATTGGGATATAAAAGTCGAATTTGCTGAAAACGGCATTCACTGTATTGAACAAATTAAGCGTTTACAGCCCGAAATTTTATTTCTTGATTTAAATATGCCCGAAATGGATGGTTATGAAGTGTTGCAAGCCATTCAAGATCAAGGCTTACATGTATTAACCGTTGTCGTCTCGGGCGATATCCAGCCAAATGCGCATCAACGCGTGCTTGAACTTGGCGCAATCGATTTTATTCAGAAACCCTGCTCAGCAGAAAAGCTCGCGAACATTATTGAGCATCATGGTATTAAAGACAAAGCCATGCGGGAGCGCTTAGCAAATAAGCTAGGTGAGCAAGTAGACCCCGATGTACGTGACATATACCAAGAACTCACCAATGTTGCTATGGGCCAAGCAGGGGACTTATTAGCACGTTTATTGAATGTGTTTGTAAAGCTTCCAATTCCGAACGTAAATGTACTTGAAGTCAATGAGCTTGATATGGCCTTGCGGTCGATTGATGCCAATGCCTCAACGTCAGGTGTGTGCCAAGGCTTTATTGGCGGTGGCGTGTCGGGTGAAGCGTTATTGCTGTTAAATGATTCGAGTTTTAAAGAAATTGCTTCGTTAATGAATTACGAAGGAGAGCTTAACAATAAAGTTGAGCTTGAACTGTTAATGGATGTCAGTAACATCTTAATAGGCGCTATTTTGAGTGGGCTGTCAAAGCAACTTGATATGCGTTTTAGTCAAGGTCATCCGGTGGTGTTAGGTCAGCATTGTGATGTGTCTGATTTGGTTAAAGCCAATAAATCACGTTGGCAACGAACTCTCGCCATTGAGATCAGCTACGGCATTGAAAATCACAACATTAATTGTGATCTTATGTTGCTGTTTACTGAGGACTCATTAAAAACTTTAAAATATAAAGTAGCTTATTTATTAGAAGACTAAACTATGCCTGCAGCCGATTTTAATATGAATGAACTCCATTGGTTAATGGATATGTTTAATACCGTTGATGTAGGCCTTGTGGTGCTTGATAGAGACTATAAAGTCTGCATTTGGAATGGTTTTATGGAAAACCATTCGGGTTTATTGCCAAGCGCGGTAAAAGACAAAGACTTATTTGATCTCTTTCCATCAATTGATGAAAAATGGTTTCGTAGTAAGTCTGAATCTGTGTTTATTCTTAATAATCGCTCGTTCACGATTTGGGAGCAGCAACCCTATATTTTCCGTTTTAAAAACTACCGTCCAATTACCGGTAAAGCGGATCATATGTATCAAAATGCTACCTTTATTCCGCTCACCACAACGACCGGCGAAGTATCACATATCTGTATTATTATTTACGATGTGACCGATGAGGCGGTGAATAAAAAAGAACTTGAAGACGTTAATGCGAAGCTTGAACAAATGAGCCGCACTGATGCATTGACACAGCTAACTAATCGCGGATTCTGGGAGCAAAAACTACGTAAAGAATACATGCGTATTTCCAGAAGCGGTGGCTGCAGTACGTTATTAATGTTTGATATCGACCATTTTAAAACCGTTAACGATGAGCATGGACATCGTGCTGGTGATGAAGCACTGCGTCATATTGCTGATTTATTGAGAAAAACATTACGTGAAACTGATTTAGCAGGCCGTTATGGTGGTGAAGAGTTTGCCGTAACTTTGCTTGATACGGATCATGAAGGTGCAATGATCTTTGCAGAGCGTTTACGTGCTCTTATTGAAAATTCGTCAATTTATTTTGGTGATAAACAAATTAAACTCACGGTGAGTATAGGCTTTGCGTGCTCTGATGAGAAAAAGTTTGAGCGTTATGAAAAGTGGATTGAAGCAGCTGATCAAGCCTTATACCACTCTAAACAAAATGGCCGTAATAAAGTGACGGCTTATTCAGACTTATGACACCAATTGCAAAACAAGACTAAATCATTTTGAGGCATTAAACCTGTCACTACCTGTGTTAAAAATGTCTGATTTACGACTGCATGGATGTAGGCGCAATTGCCGAGAACATCTAAATAACGACATTTTTGCAGTGTTATCAACGCGGTTTTATTGCCTCAAAATAGACCACCTAATTAAGCTAATTGATATTAAGTCTGGCTTTAGTTATCGAAAGGAGGGATCACTAAAATATCCGTTTTTAGTAATTTCATAACCTTTTCTGCTGTATTACCAATAAGATGCCCTTTAATTCCTGTATTACCCACCGTACCCATTATTACAAGGTCTGCACTGAGTTTTGCGGCGATACTGGGGATCACTTGCTCGACGATACCTGCCTTAATTTCTAGCTTTTCTTTGAGGTTATATGACTCAATCAGAGCGCGTTGGGCACTGGGGAGTTTTTCATAAGCATTAATAACTTGCTCATCAGAAAAAACTAACCCCAAATCGCGTAAAAAGGGCGATACATGCACGGTATAACAAGAAAAAAAATCACTTTTATAATCAGCGGCATACGCTAGACCCATTTTTATCATTGCTTCGTTAAGGCGATATTTAGTGGCTTTCTCACTGCCTAAGTCGAGCGCAGCGAGCACATTAGTATTGTTTTTCCATTTGTTATCAGCAGCTAAATAAAGCGGTAGGGGGCTGAAGCGTATAAGCTGCCAATCAAGCTCACTAAACTGTGTTTCTGCATCAATATGACGCGTTTTAATCACAAGCTCATACGCTGACGTATCAAGTTCATTAGCAAGCCACTGCTCAGGACTTTCATGCCAAAGCGTTTGGAATGTGTAGCTACCTTGCTCTAAATGGCTGTCAATTAAAGGTGATAGTGTGTCACGAATTTTACCTAATTCTTTATCCTGAATAGCAAGTGCTTCTTCGGGTGGAATCGAAAATAAAATACTGTTGGTATCTTCATAGCTAAATGCGACGATATCAATATGCCTAACCCCCTTCGCTTTTTGTTTGGCGTGAAGTATCGAGGTTTTGGCATCGGCGATAGCGTCGATGATAACCAGTATTTTTTTATCCATGTGACCTACTCTGTTGTGTGTCGTGCATCACTTTTTGGGCATTCACCAAGTAGTGAAATTTCACCGGTTGAAGATTCTTGTTCCAGTTTTACCTTAAACCCCCATAACCTGTAAAGGTGTTTCAGCACTTCATCTTTTGAGCCAGCTAACGGAATGTTTTTATGAGGTACATAGCGTAAGGTTAAAGAACGATCTCCTCTAATATCAACATTATAGATTTGTATATTGGGTTCATGATTGCTTAAATTATATTGTGCAGATAACGTTTCACGTACTTGTTGATAGCCCACTTCGTCATGTATCGCGCCGACATTAAGGGTTGGCTCTTTTTCATGATCAATAATAGTAAATAGCTTGAAGTCACGGATAATTTTAGGTGATAAAAACTGGCTAATAAAGCTCTCATCTTTAAAGTTTTGCATGGCAAAATGCAGGGTTTCTAGCCAATCGGCTCCAGCATATTCAGGGAACCACTTTTTATCTTCATCAGTGGGATTTTCACAAATTCGGCGAATATCAACCATCATATTAAAGCCCAATGCATAGGGATTAATACCAGAATAATAATTGCTGTTATAAGGCGGCTGATAAACCACATTGGTATGGCTTTGTAAAAACTCGAGCATAAAGGCATCGGTGAGTTTTCCCTCATCATACAAGTGGTTTAAAATCGTATAATGCCAAAACGTTGCCCAACCTTCATTCATCACCTGCGTTTGCTTTTGGGGGTAAAAGTATTGTGAAATTTTTCGCACAATACGGATTACTTCACGTTGCCATGATTCAAGTAGCGGGGCATTTTTCTCTATAAAATACAGAATATTTTCTTGTGGTTCCTCAGGAAAGCGACGCTCGTGTTTTTTCGACTCTTGTTGAGATGTTGGAATGGTTCGCCATAATTCATTCACCTGCGATTGCAGATAATCTTCGCGTTCTTGTTGACGCTTTTGCTCTTCATACAGCGAAATTCTTTGCGGGCGCTTATAACGGTCAACCCCATAGTTCATTAAGGCATGACAAGAGTCGATAAGGTTTTCTACCTCATTAATACCGTACTTCTCTTCACAGCGCGCAATATAATTTTTCGCAAATAATAAGTAGTCGATAATAGAACCTGCATCGGTCCAGGTTTTAAATAAGTAATTACCTTTAAAAAATGAGTTGTGGCCATAGCACGCGTGCGCCATCACGAGAGCTTGCATTGGCAAGGTGTTTTCTTCCATTAGGTAAGCAATGCAGGGGTCTGAATTTATAACAATTTCGTACGCTAACCCCATTTGCCCGCGTTTATAATTTTGCTCTGTTTGAATAAACTTTTTACCGTATGACCAATGACTATAACCGATAGGCATGCCTACACTTGAGTAAGCATCCATCATTTGTTCAGCAGTGATCACTTCTATTTGATTCGGGTAAGTATCGAGCTTATAGATCTTTGCGACTCGCTCAATTTCACTTTGGTATTGTGCTAATAAATCAAACGTCCAATCAGGTCCGTCACTAATACGTTTATCGGCCATATTTTACCTCACTCGCAAGGCTATGCGGCGCCTTGCTGCTGACGATTCTTTTTAAATAATTCACGGAAAATAGGGTAAATGTCCTCTACACCACGAATATGTTGCATGGCAAAGTTGTCGTGTGTTTGTGCTATAGATTGATACTCACGCCATAAACTTTGATGCGCACGCGCCGTAATTTCTATGTACGCATAGTAACGTACTGCTTTGAGTAATTTATTGCGGAGTATTTCACCGCAATGAGGAGAGTCATCGGCCCAGTTATCACCATCAGATGCTTGTGCAGCATAAATATTCCATTCATCTGCATGGTAACGTTCAGCGATAATTTCATTCATTAATTTCAGCGCGCTCGACACTATAGTGCCACCGGTTTCTTGTGAGTAAAAAAACTCTTGCTCATCAACTTCTTTAGCTTGTGTATGGTGGCGAATGTACACGACTTCGATATCTTTGTAGCTGCGAGTCAAAAACTGATACAGCAAAATATAAAACCGTTTTGCCATATCTTTTGTTGCTTGATCCATCGAACCTGACACATCCATAAGGCAAAACATCACGGCTTTACTCGTCGGGTGGGGACGTTTTTCGTAATTGCGAAAACGTAAGTCGTAATTATCAATAAACGGCACGGCTTTTATGCGACTTTCAAGCTCTTCAATTTGACGCTCAAGCAGGGCAATAGCGGCTTTGTCGGGCTCTTCCTCTGCTTTCAAAAGCGCTAATTGTCCTTGAAGTTCGCTCAGATGTCGTTTTTTGCCCGCTGTCATTGCAACACGGCGAGCGAGCGAGCCTTGTAATGAGCGCACTATATCAATATTACTGGGCATACCATCGCTACAAAAACCAGCGCGATGCGTTTTCATTTGCACGAGTTTATCAAGTTGATTTTGCTGTAAGTTTGGCAGCTCTAAATCTTCAAATAATAAATCTAAATACTCGTCTTTAGAGATAGAAAAAACAAACTCATCTTGGCCTTCGCCCGAATCACTTGCGTCACCTTCGCCACTGCCACCCCCTTGACCGCCTCCTTGCGGGCGTTTAATTTTATCGCCCGTTGAGAATTGGTCATTTCCTGGATGTATTTGCTCCCGATCGCCCCCACGTCCTTGATGAAATACAGGCTCACTAATATCGCGCTGTGGAATAGAAATACTCTCGCCACTGCTCGTATCGGTTACGCTGCGTTTATTAATGGCATCAGATACGGCTTCTTTAATCTGTTTTTTATAACGCCTGATGAAACGCTGACGGTTCAACGTACTTTTGTTTTTTCCATTCAGGCGTCGGTCTATAAAATGCGCCATAACAACCCCCTTGAAACAAACGTTTTTTACTGCGATTTTCTAACGCGTAAATACCATTCAGAAAGTAAACGTACTTGTTTTTGGGTATAGCCTTTTTCAACCATACGGTTGACAAAGTCTTCGTGTTTTTTCTGATCTTCGGCAGAGGTTTTCGCATTGAAAGAAATAACCGGAAGCAGATCTTCGGTGTTCGAGAACATTTTTTTCTCAATCACCGTGCGAAGTTTTTCGTAACTGGTCCAAAGCGGGTTTTTGCCTTGGTTGTGCGCACGGGCGCGCAGTACGAAATTGACAATCTCGTTACGGAAATCTTTCGGGTTCGAAATACCTGCTGGCTTTTCAATTTTTTCGAGCTCTGCATTTAATGCTGCTCGATCAAAAAGTTGGCCTGTATCTGGGTCGCGATATTCTTGATCTTGAATCCAAAAATCAGCATAGGTTACGTAGCGATCAAAAATATTTTGCCCGTATTCAGAATAAGACTCTAAATAGGCAGTTTGTAGTTCTTTGCCAATAAACTCGACATACTGCGGGATTAGATAGCCCTTTAAGTGACTTAGGTAGCGTTCTTCCACATCGGCTGAGAACTGTTCGCGCTCAATTTGCTGCTCTAAAACATAAAACAAGTGAACAGGGTTTGCTGCGACTTCTGTGGTATCAAAGTTGAACACTCGCGATAAAATTTTAAAGGCAAAACGTGTAGAGAGCCCAGTCATGCCTTCGTCAACACCTGCATAATCACGGTATTCTTGGTATGACTTCGCTTTCGGGTCGGTGTCTTTTAAGCTTTCACCGTCGTAGACACGCATTTTTGAATAGATGCTTGAATTTTCTGGCTCCTTAATACGTGAAAGAGTGGTAAATTGTGCCAATGTTTTTAATGTGCCTGGTGCGCATGGCGCATCGTGAAGTTCACTGTTTTCAAGAAGTTTGTTGTAGATTTTCACTTCTTCAGAAACGCGTAAGCAGTAAGGTACCTTAACAATATAAACACGGTCCAAAAATGCTTCGTTGTTTTTGTTATTTTTAAATGTTTGCCACTCAGATTCATTCGAGTGAGCTAAAATCATGCCGTTGAAGGGAAGGGCACTAATACCTTCGGTGCCATTATAGTTACCTTCTTGGGTGGCAGTGAGTAGCGGGTGGAGTACCTTAATAGGTGCCTTAAACATTTCCACAAATTCCATCAACCCTTGGTTCGCTAAACAAAGTGCACCTGAATACGCGTAAGCATCAGGGTCATTTTGTGCAAAATGTTCAAGCTGACGAATATCGACTTTACCGACTAATGCCGAAATATCTTGATTGTTTTCATCGCCCGGTTCCGTTTTGGCGATCGCAATTTGATTCAAAATAGAAGGGTAGCGTTTTACCACTCTAAATTGGCTTATATCACCATTGAACTCACTTAAGCGCTTGGCTGCCCACGGCGACATCACTGTTTTTAAATAGCGTGGCTTAATGCCGTATTCTTTCTCGAGTAGTTCAGCATCTTCGTTTGGATCAAACAAAGCGAGAGGGTGATCATTGACAGGGGACCCTTTTATTGAATAAATAGGCACTTGTTGCATCAGGTATTTTAGTTTTTCGGCAATAGATGATTTACCCCCGCCCACAGGGCCAAGTAAATACAATACCTGCTTACATTCTTCTAAACCTTGCGCAGCATGCTTTAAGTAAGAAACGATTTGTTCAATGGCATCTTCCATACCATAAAAATCGTGGAATGCAGGGTAGCGCGCAACGACACGATTGGAGAATAATCGGCTGAGCCGCGCATCGGTCGATGTGTCAATAATTTCAGGCTCACCAATGGCCATTAACAGGCGCTCAGGTGCGCTTGCGTAAGCTGATTTGTCCTTCTTACAGATCTCGAGAAATTCCTCAATACTGTATTCTTCTTCTTGCGCTGCTTCGTATCGTGATTGGTAATGCTCAAAAATACTCATAGAGACCTCCGAAAACCCGCTAAAATGACGTGTAATTAGATTAAGAAAAAAGCAAAGGTTAATTAAAGCTTAGTCACGATTTTGAATTTTTGCGCAAGAAAATTAAGAATTTAATTGAAAAAAGATCATCTTGGTACGCATTTATTATGGCGCTTGGGCTGCGGCTGAACAGTGATATATAAAAGGCAATAAAAAAGACGCCGAAGCGTCTTTTTTTAATTACTGCAAGTTAAACAGAATTAAGCGAAGTTAGCGTTCGCGAAATCCCAGTTAACAAGTGCCCAGAAACCTTTTAGGTAATCAGGACGAACATTACGGTAATCGATGTAGTAAGCGTGTTCCCACAGATCCACAGTTAGGATTGGTGTAACACCTTCATCAGTTAATGGTGTAGCAGCATTTGATGTGTTAACGATATCAAGAGTGCCGTCAGCTAGTTTAACTAACCAAGTCCAGCTTGAACCAAAGTTGTTTACAGCTTTGTCGTTTAACGCGTCTTTGAATGCTTCGAAAGAACCCCATTTAGCGTTGATAGCGTCTGCAATAGCGCCAGTTGGTTCGCCACCACCGTTTGGAGATAGGCTGTTCCAGTAGAATGTGTGGTTCCAGATTTGCGCAGCATTGTTAAATACACCACCTTCTGAAGAACAAACGATTTCTTCTAGAGATTTGTTTTCGAATTCAGTGCCTGGGATCAGACCGTTTAATTTTACAACGTATGTGTTGTGGTGTTTACCGTGGTGAAACTCTAGAGTCTCTTTTGAAATATGTGGCTCTAATGCATCGATTGCGTATGGTAGTGACGGTAGTTCAAATGCCATTTTTTATCTCCATCTTCTTGGTTGATAGTCCACTCAGTTATAGGTAATAGCGAGGTAAACAGCGTACTCACCTATACCAAATGGTATTATAGTGTTACTATAATTGTTGAGTATTTTACTCAAGTTTTAGCAAACAGCAATGCTATTGCTAAAGACTCTTTAAAATTGTGACTGTGATAGTCCATTTTAAGTTATATATCTGAGGCCACAGTGAATATTTTTCAAGGCCAGTGTAGTAAGTCAATGTCTTTTGAGGTTGTAAATGGAAACCATCGATAAAATTAAACAGCAAATTTCTGAAAACCCAATCCTTTTATACATGAAAGGATCACCAAAATTACCTAACTGTGGTTTTTCTTCTCAAGCATCACAAGCTTTAATGGCGTGTGGTGAACCGTTTGCTTACGTTGACATTCTTCTTAATCCAGATATTCGTGCAGAGTTACCTGCTTACGCTAATTGGCCAACATTCCCACAACTTTGGGTTGAAGGTGAATTAATTGGTGGCTGTGACATTATCATCGAAATGTTTCAACGTGGTGAATTACAACCATTAATCACAGAAACAGCAGCAAAGTACAAAGAACAAGACGCTGAGTAATCTTACTTAGTTTGCCGAGAAAGCCGCATAAGCGGCTTTTTTATTGTGCTAAAATCACATGCACACTTAAGCCACCTTGCTCGCGGTTGTGAAGGCTAATTTGCCCGTGATGTGCTTCAACTATTTCTCGGCACAGCGCTAGCCCTAAACCACTGCCTGTCGATTTAGTGGAGTAAAAGGGGATCAGTGCATTCGCCATTACAGTTTCGCTCATGCCTTTGCCTCTGTCGCTCACAGTAATGTGGGTGCTGGCCATTTCTTGTTGAATACTCAGACTGATGTCTTCAGGTTTAGTACCCGATTCGTACGCATTTTTTAATAAATTAATCAGCAGTTGCTCAAGCTGAGTATGATCGGCTTGTGTATTTACGTTATCGCCAAGAGTAATATTGACTTGCCATTGGCTTTTTAATTGCTCGACGATTGATGGCCAGTTAATCGCTGATAACTGAGGAGTGGGTAATTTGGCAAATTTACCATAGCCTTGAACAAATTCGTTAAGGTGTTTGATCCGGTCTTCAATGGTGGTGAATACGCGTTTTAAACGAGGCTCGTCGACTTCTTTTGTTAATAACTGTGCGCTGTGGAGCATTGATGACATTGGGCCCAGCGAATTATTGAGTTCGTGGCTGATGATACGGATTACTTTTTTCCATACTTCAACCTCTTGGCGGCTGAGTTCCCGTGTGAGCTGTTTGAACACATACAGTTGGTGGTATTGATTATTAAGTAATAAGCGGCCCGTTGCCATATGCCAAGTTTGTGATTCTTGTTCCGTTTTATCGAGGGTAAATAAGCCATCAATCCCTTTGTTGATAGCACGTGTCAGTTGTTCAGAGCAGGTACTAATCACATTTTCTAGATTAAGTCCTTCGATAGCTGATTTTGCTTCAAACAAGCTACGAGCACTGTGATTACTGTAAACAATAAAACCTTGATCGTTAATAAGTAGCACCGCTTGCTCAGAGCTTTGCAGTACTTTGTCGAGCATTAATTCACGCTGGTATATCCATTGCTTTTCTTGGCGAAGTTGCTTTGCTGTTTGGTTATAAAGTCGGCATAAGTCACCCAGTTCATCTTTGCTATCATAGGCCAAAAGGGTGGCCAGTTCACCGTCTTTAAAGTTAAGCAATCCAGATTCAAGAGACGCTATACCGTCAGCTAAAGGGCGGCTTAACTGGTACGCCAAAAGGCCAGCTAGCAAGGCGCAACCAATGACCGCAAGCAAAGTATATAACCCAGGAAGAGCAGCAAAATAGCTTACCAGTAATAGAGGGACTACCGCTGCAACAACACACAATAGAATAATCTTATTTCTTAACATTAGTAATCTATCTTAAATTTATCGAGTCTGCGATACAGCGCTTGTCGGCTAAGACCAAAATGTCGCGCAACTTTAGCAATCACCCCTTGGTGTTCGCGCATTGCCAGTTCAATATCGTGCTTTGTCGGTTCACTTTTGGGTGATGTCGCTTTAGTGGTATCGACGTTTAAGCCAAAGTCGGCAAGTTCAATATTGCCAGTTGGTTTTAATACGGCAGCCCGTTTACACGCATTTTCAAGTTCACGTACATTACCCGGCCACGGATGGGCAAGCAGGGCTTTCTCGGTGCTTAGAGACACACTGCGATGTGGTAAAAAGTGTGCCACTAGGGCAAGAATATCATCGGGTCTGTCAGCTAGGCTAGGCAGGTTTAACTCAATAACATTGAGACGATAATATAAGTCCTCCCGAAAATGACCCGCTTTAATCGCGTGCGTTAAATCTTCGTTTGTTGCTGATATAACCCGCACATTTACTTTTCGAGTTTGCGTTGATCCTAAACGCTCAAATTCACCGGTTTGCAGAATACGTAATAGTTTCATTTGACCGGACAACGGTAGGTTGCCTATTTCGTCTAAAAATAATGTGCCCCCATCGGCGGCTTCAAAACGGCCAATGCGTTGCTTGGTGATACCTGTGTACGCGCCAGCTTCAGCGCCAAACAATTCAGCTTCAATGAGTTCATTTGGCAATGCACCGGCGTTAACAGTGATAAAAGGATGGTCTGCAAGCAGAGAGTTGGCTTGGATTATCTGTGCTATGCGCTCTTTGCCACTGCCATTTGGGCCAGTGATAAGCACTGATATGTCTGACTTTGCCACCTGAATAGCAAGATTAACAATATGCTCCATCGCTGTGCTTTTATAAATAAGGCCGACAAGGTTGGCAGTTTTAATAGAATCTTCGCGTTCTTGCTGGTGGCGTGCGAAAGTTTCATTTTGTTGTTTCGCTTTACCAAGTTCGAGTAAATTATTGATACAAGTCAGCAGTTTTGTATCGTCCCACGGCTTTGGTAAATAGTCTGCGGCACCCGCCTTTACAAGCTCAACAGCTGTTGCAAGCTCGGTCCATGCGGTGATTAAGATAATAGGCAGTAATGGGTTTATATTGCGTAAGTCATAAAACAGCGCCTTGCCTTCTTCACCCGAGGTGGTGTCGGCGGTAAAGTTCATATCTTGAATAACTAATGAAATACGCTGGTACTGTACTGCTTGGATTGCTTCAAATGGGGTGCTTGCAGTAACCACGGTAAAATTGTGGATCTCTAATAATAATGACAAGGCGTCTAATATCGCGGGGTTGTCATCAACAATAAGTATTTTTTCCATATTATTATTTTTTTGCTGTTTTCCTAAATATGTTAAGTAAGTCCGGTGCAAGAGCCAACTTAAGTGTGTACTTATAAATGCTACACTGTAAATCCAGTGTAGCATAGCTTGGGAGAACTAAATGGTGCGTGTTGCAATGCTCGGTGAAATGTTCGCAGCTCGTTTGGCTGGCGCAAGAACCGCAAGCAAACTCATAATAAACACAGCGCTTGCAGTGGCAATTACATAACGCACATCTAACTGAGCAATCGAGAAATGTTGCATCAGTAATTGGCCTAAATACATCGCTGCTATCATGCCTATTACTAAACCTACACTGCAAATCATGGCATTTTCGACTAAAAAGTAGCTAATAATGGCGGACTTTCTTGCTCCAAGAGCACGGCGAGTCCCAATTTGTTTCGTGCGTTTACTAATATTAAAGAGTGTAAGACCAAAGATACCCAGCGCAGTGACCAACACTAGAATTGTGATTAAAACAATTAACATACGCATCATAAGCGTGTCTTCAGCCATGTACTGCTCTTTGTCTTCATCAAGGCCGCGAATGCGCGAGATAACGCGTTTGTTGTAGTTTTTAAGCATGGCTTCTTCAACACGGTTCATTACAGACTGGCGTTGCCCAGGCTCTGTTCTTACGACAAAGCGTGCATTGCTACCTGCTTTAATGAACGGAATTAATGCCACATTATCTGGGCGACTATCTTTAAGCCATGGGCCTTTCATTACATCGACAATACCAATAATTTTTAAAGGAATATCACCAAAGTAAATAGATTGACCTAAGCCATTACCATCAGGGAAAAGCTCATCAGATAGACTTTTACTCACCACGATGACCTTCGAAAGCTCATCGTAATTCTCTGTTACGATCACTTCGTCTTCGCTGTAATTACGCCCAGCAATTAAGTTAACACCGTACGTGTTAATGCCGTGTTCGTCGATAAACATATATGAGCTACGTGCCGATTTACTCTCTTGTGGCGCCGGTTTTAAACTAAAGTCAGATGATGAACCACTGCCCGAAAGAGGTGTGGTACTAGAGTAAGCAGCATCAACCACCCCAGGAATTTGACGTAACATAGCTTCATCAAGCTCGTATTGTTGGCTTGGCGAGGTGTCTTGTCCGAACATCATCACATTGAAAATAAAAATATCTTGTTCTGGGTAGCCTGTTTCTTGGCTTAAATAGCTAATTCTATCTTGAATAATAAACGCGGCGTTACTGACGATTGCTGTGGTAATGGCAATTTGAATTAGTAACAGAATAGCCCCAACCTTTGAGCGGCATAAGGCATGAAATATAGGTTTAATTTCTAACATAGCACAGTTCCTTATTGGCTCTTAAGGTAAATAGCAGGGTTGGTTTTACACACCAGCCACGCAGGGTAAAGACCTGCGATTACACAGGTACTAATTGCTATTACAGGGGCGCTAAGTAACATGGTTAAATCCATGGTGGCTAAGCTTTGATAGTAGCTGTAGCTTTGGCGCACACCTAAAAGTCCCACTTGGGCTAAAATAACCCCGAAAATACCACCTAAAAATCCGAGCATGGCCACTTCGACAATGTGTTGAAAGAAAATTTGGCGTTTGCTTGCGCCTAAAGCTCTGCGTACGCCAACCTCTGGCGCACGGCGAAGAAATTTAGCCAGTAATAAGCCTAGAATATTTGCCAAACATACCGCTAAAAACATAAAGCTTAGGCCAACGAGAATTTCGTTATCTTCACTTACTACATTGTTGTATTCCATCCACTCGTTTACATCACGCAATTTCGCTTCAAGCTTTTCGCGGTTAAAGCGACCACGCTTTTGCTGTTCTTGCATATAAGCCATTAAGAAATCTTCATACGCTTGCTTTTCTGCGGGTGTTTTTAGTTCGACCCAAAATTGCAGCCAAACTAATTCAGAATTAAGCTTGTCGTTAAACGTATTGGTTTTTTCGTGCTTCCAGCCGTTTGTATTGCCCCAGTTTTCAAGCTCACGTGCTTTTAATAAGCTAAAAGGCAGGTAGAGTTGCTCGGTTTTATTAAATGCGCCGTTATTTAAATCGTAATATTTGGTCGTAATATTCCAGTCATCCATAACCCCAACCACTTCATAGCTTGCATCATCAAGGTAGATAATTTTGCCAACAGAGTTTTCTCCTGCAAATAGTTTGTCGTTGAGCTTTTTACTGATAACGACTACAGGTGCAGCAGTTGCTTCTTGTTGCTGACTCCACACGCCACCGTATAAAAATGATAAGTTAAACATGTCGAAGAAGTCGGGGGTTGTTAAACGCGCCTGACCAATAAATGGTTTTACGGTATCGGAGTCTAAATAAACAGAAAACCCAGTGCGCACCATCGTGACGCGCTTACCTCCGGCTTCTGCCTTATTTAAATTAACCGCGTCTTGATAGGTTAATTGCATTGGTAAATTATCTTTTGTCCACCAAGTTGAACCCTCGTCCATTATTTGCAATTGCACACTGTATAGTTGGCTACTCTTTTGCGGGATCGGATCGGCAGACATCATGTGATACACCGACAAGCTCGTCATCGTTACACCAATGCCAATGGCAATCGCTAATACCATTAAAAAACTCACTAAGGGCGTGCGCTTAAAGCTTCGCCAACTTAAATCTAGATAATGAAGGAACATGACTATACTCCTGCCGCTTTGAGGTTTTGCGTGCCTTGGTAAAGCGTGAAATCGGCAAGTTGACCGTCCACCACTTGGATATTTCGCGGGGCTCTTCGGGCAAGTTCAGGGTCGTGAGTAACCATGACAATGGTGGCGCCATCACGATTAATTTGTTCGAGCAATTCCATTACTTGGCGCGCCATTAAGCTGTCTAGATTACCCGTTGGCTCATCGGCAAGTAAAAAACGGGGTTCACCCGCAAGTGCTCTGGCAATGGCCACGCGTTGCTGTTGCCCACCTGAAAGTTGTTGCGGTAAATGCTTAGCACGTGACGCTAAACCTACTTGCTCTAAACATTGTTCAATACGACGTTTACGCTCAGCAGCTTTAATTCCTCGATATCGCAGAGGTACTTCAATATTTTCGTATAGATTTAAATCAGGTATCAGATTAAACCCCTGGAAGATAAAGCCTATTTTTTGGTTCCGTAAATCAGCACGCTGATTATCGTTTAGACCACCTACATCAATACCATCTAAAAGATACTGGCCTTCTGAAAACGGTTCTAGCATACCGGCAATATTTAAAAAGGTCGTTTTGCCTGAACCACTCGGGCCAGTAACAGCAATAAATTCACCTTCTTCTACATGGAGATTGAAATCACGTAATGCATGAGTTTGTACCATGTCTGTTTGATACACTTTGCTGATGTTGTTCATTGTAAGCATAATAATTATTCCTTGTTGCTGTTAGCGTAATACGAGAGTCGGTGCTTGTTTATAACGGTCGTAGTTAGAGATGATTAGCTTGTCGCCTGGTTTTACCCCTTCTAACAGTTCAACGGCATTGATACTGCTAGCACCTGTTTTTATATCGATTAAATAGGCCATGTCGCCGTCTACTTTATAGGCGCGGGTACCGCCTTGTTGTAAAAACGCACCACGTTTAACTTGTAAAACATTGTCGCGGTTCTCCAAAAGAATGCGTGCGGTTAAACGTTGATTTTGGCGGATGCCGGTAATTTCTTTATCGAAGCGAACACGTGTTGTGACTTCACGGTTATTCACCTCCGGCGAGATTGCTGATAATGTCCCCATGACTTGGCGGGCACCGAGAGTTAATTCTACTTGCATGCCAAGGCCTAGCTCATTGGCATAGCTTTCAGGTACTTGCAACTGTGCTTCAAAATTACTTAAGTCAACCAGTGTCATTAATGGTTGGCTTTGTGTAACCGCTTCTTTAGGTTGCACGAGTAAATTACCGACAATGCCACTGACGCTGGCTTTAATTGTTAACTCATTAACTTGGCGTAATAAGTCATCCACAATGAGTTGTTGACGAGCAAGGTCTCGCTCTGCAGCTTTTAGCTCGAATGCCAGTGTGTCTTTAGCAAGGCTGACTTCTTGTTCTGCATGCTTGAAGGAGAGTTTCGCGCGGGCTAAATCGTCTACGGCTTTTTCTAAATCGATCTGACTTATAAGGTGCTTCTCGATAGATAATTGCGCACGGCGGTTTTCTCTATCAGCGGCATTTAGCTCTACCTGTGCCAAATCAAGTGCTTTTGTTAAGCTTAATTTTTGTCTACGTGCTTCAAGTTGCTTTCGTTGTAATTCACCATCTAAACGCGCCAACACAGATTGTTGTTGTTTTAATTCATTGGTAAGCTCTGGGCTTTTAACCACAGCAATAATTTCGTTTACTTCAACACTGTCGCCAGCCTTTACGTTAAGATCGACAAAGCCGCGCTCGGGGCTGTAAACTTTAGGTGCATTAGCCGCGACAATTTTCCCGCTTGCTGCCACATCTCTAATTAAGGTTTGCTGAGCCACTTCACTTATTTGTAAGCTGGCTTTATCAACAGACACACTCCCATCGTTGCTCGCAAAGAGTGCTTGAAAGCCAAGGGCACTCACAATAAGAACACTCACAGTGAACAACAGTGGTTTTTTAATGTTTCTTTTTTTAGCCACGGTTATATCTTGGGCACTGGTATCTTTAATCATCATACTTCCTTACGATTCTCAAAAAATATAATCATGAAGCCAATGGCAATCATGGTAAGTGGTGATGTCATAAACAAACTCATAGTGAACATGTTTCGATCCTCTAATTCGATAATGACCTATCTATACCAATAGTGTGCCAATATTTAACTTACTGATTTTTAATGTTTTTATTTTTATTTGAGGTTTTTATTCTGTCCGCGGACAGAAAAAGTGTCCGTAGCGGACACTTTTTAAAGTGCATTGGTTGACGCAGAGGTAAACACCTAAAGGTAAGTAAGACTAAGGTCGGCTGCTAAAAAGTGCTATTTGTAACTAAGCTTAATGTATTGGTAAATATTTAAGCAGCTAACAGCTGAGAGAGCGCAAAATAACTGCATTACTATGCATGATTTGAATATTTATGCAAAATGAATTGTCAGTTTACGTTAACGTAAACTATCCGTTTTCAGGATGGTTTTTTACAAACTGTTAAAATTGACACCAGTGTCATAAAAAAATAATGGTTAAATAGCGTCTAAATGTAAAAAAATAGCATAGACTTTAAAGTGCGTCCTCAAGTGAGAAATATTCATAAATATGAATATGTATTCAAAACTCTATTGACTCATGGTTTATTTGGCGATAGTTTTGTTCGTCTGCTAGCACTGTCACAAAAGACTGAACCGCTAGTCGTTGTAGCAAGGGGAGGGGTCTATGTTATACGACTCAAAATTAGAAAAAGATAATTGTGGCTTTGGCTTAATCGCCCAGGTCAATGGTCAGGCGAGTCATCGCTTGATTCGAACCGCAATCACAGGCCTAGATCGCATGGAACACCGTGGTGGTATTTCTGCTGATGGTAAAACAGGTGATGGCTGTGGTTTATTAATGCAAAAACCCGATAGTTTCTTTCGTGCAATTGCCAGTGAACACGATTGGCATTTAGGGAAGAACTACGCAGTCGGCATGGTGTTTTTAAATGCCGATCCCGTGCTTGCACAGACTGCTAAAGATGTTTTGAGTGAAGAGCTCGAAAAAGAAACCTTAAATATTCAAGGATGGCGAGTCGTTCCGACAGACGCATCTTGTTTAGGGCCAATTGCAAAAAAACAACTACCTGGCTTTGAACAAATTTTTGTCAGCGCACCTGAGGGCTGGCGTCCAAAAGATTTAGAGCGTCGTTTGTATGTTGCGCGTCGCCGTGCAGAAAAGCGTCTAGAAAATGATGAGCATTTCTATATTGCGAGCTTGTCTGGCTTGGTAACGGTTTACAAAGGCTTGATGATGCCTGTGGATTTACCGAACTTTTACCTCGATTTAGCTGACATGCGCATGACGAGTGCGATTTGTGTATTTCATCAGCGTTTTTCTACCAATACACAACCTCGTTGGCCATTGGCGCAGCCGTTCCGCTATTTAGCGCATAACGGCGAAATTAATACCATCCAAGGTAACCGCCAGTGGGCACGTGCCCGTGCTTATAAATTTGCATCTCCACTGATCCCTGATTTGCAATCAGCAGCCCCATTTGTCAACGAAAGTGGCTCTGATTCATCAAGCTTAGATAACATGCTTGAATTGTTCTTAGCGGGTGGTATGGATTTATTCCGTGCGATGCGTATGCTTGTTCCGCCTGCATGGCAGAAAAACCGAGCCATGGATGACGATTTACGTGCTTTCTACGACTTTAACTCTATGCATATGGAACCATGGGATGGCCCTGCTGGTATTGTTATGTCTGATGGTCGTTTTGCGGCCTGTAACCTTGATCGAAATGGCCTTCGTCCAGCGCGTTATGTCATTACGCAAGATGGATTTATTACGCTTGCTTCTGAGGTGGGTATTTGGGATTACGCGCCAGACGAAGTGGTTGAAAAAGGACGAGTTGGTCCGGGTGAATTATTAGTAATTGATACTCACCAAGGTAAAATTTGGCACTCTGACGAAATTGACCAAGATCTTAAATCACGTCACCCGTATAAAGCGTGGCTAGAAGCTAACGTTAAGCGTTTGACTCCGTTCGAAAAACTGGCTGAAAAAGATGCAGGTAATCGCTCGTTTGATGACGAAACACTGCTGAAATATCAAAAAATGTTTGGCTTTACTAACGAAGAACTCGACAGTGTTGTTCGTGTCATGGGCGAAAACGGTCAAGAAGCAACGGGCTCAATGGGTGATGACACCCCATTTGCCGTGCTGTCTGAAGGGCACCGTTCATTATTTGATTACTTCCGTCAAAAGTTTGCACAAGTAACCAATCCACCGATTGATCCTTTGCGTGAGAATCATGTTATGTCACTTGCCACGTGTATTGGTAGTGAGCAAAACGTGTTCAATGAAACCACGGGTCATGCGAAACGTCTGCAATTTGAAACACCGATATTGATGTACGCAGACATGAAACAGCTGTTAAGTGCTGACCAAGCGCATTACAGCTACTGCAAAATTGATATTACTTACACAGCCGAAGAAGGCCTTGAAAAAGCGATCACACGTATTTGTGACGAAGCGCAAGAAAAAGCCGCATCAGGGTGTGTGATGTTAGTCTTGAGTGACCGTAACTTTAGTGAAACGCACCTACCCATTCCTGCTGCAATGGCGGTAGGCTCAATTCAAAAACGATTAGTTGATAATAACTTACGTTGTGAATCAAACATCATTATTGAATCAGGTAGCGTGCGAGATGCTCATCAATTTGCTGTGTTATTAGGCTTTGGTGCGACGGCGATTTACCCTTATTTGGCCTATGAATCGCTGGTTGCAATGAGCGATAAAAAGATTATTAACAAGAGCTATTGTGAAGTCACGTTGGCGTATCGTAATGCGATCAACAAAGGCCTTTACAAAATCATGTCGAAAATGGGGATCAGTACAGTTGCCTCATATCGTTGCTCGATGCTGTTTGAAGCGGTTGGTTTGTCAGAAGCGGTTATTGAAACCTGTTTCAATGGTGTAGCAAGCCGTATTAAAGGTGCGTGTTTTACTGACTTTGATGATGATCAACGTAAGCTTCATAAGCTCGCATTTAGTAAGCGCAAGTTATTAAGCCATGGTGGTTTATTAAAGTATGTTCACGGTGGTGAATATCATGCTTACAACCCTGATGTGATCCAAACTCTGCAAAAAGCAGTGCGCTCGGGTGAGTACAGTGATTACGTTGCTTACGCTGATTTAGTTAATAACCGCCCAATCACAAATTTACGTGACATGTTGGCGCTTAAAATTCCTGATGCCGGAATCAGTATCGATGATGTTGAACCAGCAACAGAGCTGTATAAGCGTTTTGACTCGGCGGCAATGAGTATTGGTGCACTATCACCTGAAGCACATGAAGCATTGGCTATTGCCATGAACCGCTTAGGTGGGTGTTCTAACTCAGGTGAAGGGGGTGAAGATAAACTTCGCTATGGCACCGAGAAAAATTCACGTATTAAACAGGTCGCCTCAGGCCGATTTGGTGTAACACCGCATTATTTACGCAGTGCTGATGTGATTCAAATTAAAGTAGCACAAGGTGCAAAGCCCGGTGAAGGAGGTCAGTTACCGGGTGAAAAAGTAACGCCTTATATCGCTAAACTGCGTTACTCAGTACCGGGTGTAACGTTGATTTCACCGCCACCGCATCATGATATTTACTCTATTGAAGATTTAGCCCAGCTAATTTTTGATTTGAAACAAGTGAATCCTGAAGCTCTAATTTCAGTGAAATTAGTGTCTGAACCCGGTGTCGGTACGATTGCAACGGGTGTAGCAAAAGCCTATGCAGACCTCATTACGATTGCGGGTTATGACGGTGGTACAGGTGCAAGCCCGCTTACTTCTGTTAAATATGCAGGCAGTCCTTGGGAGTTGGGCCTAGCTGAGACACAACAAGCTTTGGTTGAAAATGGCTTACGCCACCGTATTCGATTACAAACGGATGGTGGTTTGAAAACCGGTCTCGATATTATTAAAGCCGCTATTTTAGGTGCTGAAAGCTTTGGCTTTGGTACGGGTCCTATGGTGGCATTGGGTTGTAAATACTTGCGTATATGTCATTTAAATAACTGTGCGACCGGTGTAGCAACGCAGGACGATACACTTCGTCAGAAGCACTACCATGGCTTACCAGAAATGGCGATGAACTACTTTAAGTTTATTGCACAAGAAGCGCGTCTAATCATGGCAAGCTTAGGGGTAACCCATTTAACCGATTTAATTGGTCGCTTAGATTTACTTGAGGCGATTGAAGGCAAAACGCCGAAGCAAAAGAAAATTGATTTATCGTCAGTTGTGGCTGTGCCGAACAACCCAACCGGTGAAACCTTGTATTGCAGTGCGCCAAACAGTTCGCACTATTTAGGTCAGCTTAATGAAACCTTGCTTGATAAAGCCAAGCAAGCGATTGATGAAAAATCGGGTATTTCATTAGTGAGCCGCGTGTGTAATACAGACCGCTCTGTGGGGGCGATGCTATCAGGATACATTGCATCTAAGCACGGTAACCAAGGTATGGCTGCCGATCCTATATCTATAGAGTTACACGGCACTGCAGGTCAGTCGTTTGGTGTATGGAATGCTGGAGGCCTAGAAATGACGTTGGTGGGTGACGCTAACGATTATGTTGGTAAAGGCATGGCAGGGGGCAAACTTGTCATTCGCCCACCGATGGGATCATCATTTGAAAGCCACAAAGCAACCATTGCAGGTAATACGTGCTTGTACGGTGCTACTGGCGGCAAATTGTTTGCAGCAGGGTGTGCGGGTGAGCGTTTTGCTGTTCGTAACTCAGGTGTGCAAGCGGTTGTAGAAGGTGTGGGCGATAACGGCTGTGAATACATGACAGGCGGTGTTGTGTGTGTCCTTGGCAAAGTTGGTATTAACTTTGGTGCGGGGATGACGGGCGGTTTTGCTTATATTCTTGATGAAAGCAATGACTTTGAAAAACGCATTAACCCTGAGCTTGTTGAAATTGTTACGCTGGAAGATTTAGCGTCTCATCAAGAGCATCTTCGTGGTCTTATTGCAGAGCATTTAGAGCTAACGGGGTCTAACCGCGCTGAGCAGATTTTAGCGAACTTTGATTTATACATTCCGATGTTTAAATTGGTGAAGCCAAAATCAAGTGATGTAAAAAGTTTACTCGGACACCGAGCACGCAGTAGTGCAGAGCTTCGTGTTCAGGCTCAGTAAGGGGGTAGTATGAGCGAAAATGTATACCAGTTTATCGATGTACAACGTGTTGACCCGCGTAAAAAACCGATTTCGGCACGTAAGCAATCATTCGTGGAAATTTACGAGCCGTTTTCTGAGACGCAAGTAAATTCACAAGCGGACCGTTGCTTAGATTGTGGTAACCCGTATTGTGAATGGAAATGCCCAGTACATAACTATATACCGCAATGGTTAAAGCTAATTCGTACAGGCCGTATATTAGAAGCGGCTGAGCTGTCACATCGTACAAATAGTTTACCTGAGGTGTGCGGTCGAGTGTGTCCACAAGACCGCTTATGCGAAGGCTCATGTACACTTGACGAAGAGTTTGGTGCTGTAACAATTGGTAATATTGAAAAATATATTACAGACACTGCTTTTAAAATGGGCTGGAAACCAGATATGTCTTATGTGGTTTGGTCTGATAAAAAAGTGGCGATTATTGGTGCAGGTCCAGCCGGGTTAGGTTGTGCTGATATTCTAGTGCGTAATGGTGTTAAACCGGTGGTATTTGACCGTCACCCTGAGATAGGGGGGTTACTTACTTTCGGTATTCCTTCATTTAAGCTTGAAAAAGAAGTGATGCAGAAGCGTCGTGAAATTTTCACTGAAATGGGGGTTGAGTTTAAACTAAACACGGAAGTCGGTGTTGATATTACACTAGATGAAATTCTTGCTGAATATGACGCAGTCTTTTTAGGCGTAGGGACCTATCAAAGTATGCGCGCAGGATTTGAAAATGAAGATGCCGATGGCGTACATGATGCTTTACCGTTCTTAATTGGTAACACAAATCGTGTTATGGGCTACGCTGAAGACAAGCAAGCTTATATTGATATGGCCAACGAAAAAGTGGTTGTATTGGGCGGGGGTGACACCGCAATGGACTGCGTAAGAACGTCAATTCGTCAAGGTGCAAGCAAAGTAACATGTGCTTATCGCCGTGATGAAGAAAACATGCCAGGCTCTAAACGTGAAGTTAAAAATGCCCGCGAAGAAGGGGTTGAGTTTACTTTTAACGTGCAACCTAAAGGCATTGTAGTTGACGAGCAAGGTAAAGTTGCAGGCGTAAGAATGGTCAAAACGCAACTGGGTGAACCAGATGAAAATGGCCGCCGTCGTGCTGAAGAAGTGGCTGGATCAGAGCATGTGATAGAAGCCACTAAAGTGTTAATGGCATTTGGTTTTAAACCGCACAAAATGGATTGGCTTGAACCATATGGCGTTGAAATTAACCATTGGGGTGGTATTAATGCACCTGAACAAGGTGAATTTACCCATCAGACAACGAACCCTAAAATCTTCGCTGGTGGCGATATTGTTCGCGGCTCAGATTTGGTGGTAACGGCTATTTTTGAAGGTCGCAATGCGGCAGAAGGAATTATGGATTACCTAGAGGTGTAATAGCTATCTGCAATACTCCCCATTCATAATTTTGTATAGATACTAAAGCAAGCCTGCGGGCTTGCTTTTTTTGTGCCTGTAAAATATTGATTGCGTACGCAGGGGCTATTCCTAAAGCCTTATGAGGGTTTTCCCCTATATCGGTGAGTGTCACTCGCTGCGAGTATATGTTCTGTAGTTACAAAAAAGTAACAAACTAATCCAGGAGATAAACCAATGCGAACTAAACTTTCTAGTACACTCATCGGTCTTGGCATGGTTGGCAGCTTTGCCACCCAAGCACAAGCCTTACTAGGCCCAGAATTAGCAGAAAAATTATCAACAACAAGCCTAACTCAAAGCCTTACTGAACCAAGTATCAAAGTCATTATAAGCTTTAAAGATAAACAGCAGGTTTATAATGTAATGCAGTCACTCGGTGTACCGTACTTAGCCTTAAAAGAATTACCCATGGTTGGCGCTACGCTGACTCCTTCACTCGTCACACAGTTACAAAATAACCCTGCCATTGAAAGTATTTATTATGATGCGCCACTGCGCTATTACAACTATAACTCGGGTGAGATCACTGGCGGTCATTTTGTACATGATAACTATTTATTTACAGGCAAAGGTGGCGTTGTGGCTGTGCTCGATTCAGGAGTCGATGCGACACATCCCGATTTAGCTTACGGTGATAAAACCATTCAAAATGTAAAACTAATAAACGATCTTGATTTATACGGTTTGACCGCCGATATAGAAGGGTTACCAAACACCGATACATCATCAGGACATGGCACCCATGTTGCTGGCACTGTTGCGGGCAGTGGCGCTGCATCTGCGAATGATCCTACACGTGCTAATTTGCATGATGGCATTGCCCCAGATGCAAAGATTGTCGGTATTTCTGCTGGTGAAGCCATTTCAATTTTACATTCTTTAAAAGGCTTTGATTATGCATTAGCCAACCAGCACAAATACGATATTGATGTTATTACAAATAGTTGGGGAGGGGGAGCAGGAAGTAACTTCGACCCTAATAACCCTGTGAACAAAGCATCATTTGAGGCATACAAACGCGGCATGATTGTCACTTTTGCTGCGGGTAACGATGGCGACGGTGATGATACCCTCAATGTGTATGCCGTCGCTCCTTGGGTTATTGACGTCGCAGCAGGCACGCCGAATAGAATGCTGGCTGATTTTTCTAGCCGTGGTGTGCCAGGTGATGCGATTAAAACACCCGACATTACAGCACCTGGCTCAAGCATATATTCGACGCGAGCACTCAATACCCCTTTGCCCGCTTTAGGACCGGTCATCGATTTAGATAACCCTGATTATTATGTTTACTATGCGACGATGAGTGGCACGTCGATGGCAACCCCTTTTGTTGCAGGTGCTGCGACTGTGCTGCTTGAAGCAAACCCGCATTTATCGCCTGATCAAATTGACGAAATTTTAAAAGCCAGTGCCGATGACATGTTTGATGAAACAGGGCGACATTACTTACCGCACGAAGTAGGGGCGGGTCATATTAATGTGAAAAAAGCAGTTGAGCTTGCATTACAAACTGAAGGTAATATGCGCCAGTTTTTAGCTGGAGACACTGAATTTTCGAGTCAAGGTGCTTGGCAGCAAGCAGACAACACTGCTGATAAAGTCTACTTTGCCGGCAAGTGGTCAGAAACAACGGATAGCAGTGCTTATAACGGCACACTGGCAAAAGCAAAAGGGCCTGGAAATATTGCTTATGTTGGCTTTAAAGGTGAGCGTGCGAAAATACACTTTGCGGCAACTAACCGAGGAGAGGTCAGTATATTAGTTGATGGGGTCGAGTATGAATCGTTGAGCGTCAGTGGTGAAAAAGGCGAAGCCATTACCGTGGCAATTAACCAATTAGACGACTCAGCACATACACTTGAAGTGCGCACTATATCAGGACAAGTCGCATTAGATCGATTCGAATTTGACGGTATTGTCACCCAGCCCGGTGTGTCATTTACTACACAGTTAATGCCAAGTATTGAGGGTACAATGGGACCATCAGTAAGTTTAGATCTTGCTGGGCTTGGTGTTGACCCAGCCTATAGCATTATTGAGCATTTAGTTTCAGTACCAGATAATGTTGTGGGCGTGACTGCGGTCTTAAGTTGGCAACCATTTGCAGACCTTGATTTTTCAATAGCAAACAGTCAGGGAGAAGACCTCGCAAGCTCTGCGACACTTGATAACCCCGAAACAGCACAGTTATCGGTTACAGAAGCTGGAGACTATATTTTCAAAGTAAAAGGGTATACCAGCGTCGTGACTAATTATCGTATCGACTGGCAGATAGTCACTCAAGACTAATATAAGCAGCGGGTAAACATTACGCTTACCCGCTAATTTCTTTAACTACGTTACCAATATTAACTACGTTACCAATATTATAATTGCTTATTCTTATTAACCGACCCTGTTTAAAGCTATGTGTAACGATGGCTAAAAATCAGTAGGTTTTTTTAAATGAGAGAAAAAGCCCGACAAGATAAAACAGACTACCAGCAGCCTGATAACGTGTTTTTTACTTTATTGCTGTGTTGTTTTAATAAAAAGTAAGCAAGGCTTACCACGATAAAATGACAAATCATTACAACAACAGACCAAACAGAAATTGTCTCTGATTGCTGGCTCACTATTACAAACAGTATGAGCATCATAGCTGCAGAAGCATATAAATATGTTTGTAAACGTTGTTTAAACCTTAGGTGCTTCCATCGGCTCCATAGCACCAAAAGTAGCGCCACGATAGGAAACGCAAATAAAGTGCATTGTAGTAGAGCGAACATATAATTTTGTGACACGACAGGTGTATATGACACAGAGGCGTGCAGTAAAGGTGAGCTTAAGCTCAATAATAACCCGCTTGCTAACCCAAACTTACGTTGTTTATTCATTGTATAATCCGGTCAAAGGCTATGCACAATAGCCTTAATTACTTACTAAAACGTTAATGTCATTAAGTGCGAGAGTGGTTATGCATGCGCACTAATCAGCTCTTTAGCATTTGCTCTGGCCATTTTGCTAATATTATCGCCAGCGAGTAGACGGGCAATTTCATCTATTCGTCCATCTTTACTGAGCTTATTCATTTGTGTGTAGGTTTCACCATTTGCAATTTCTTTCGCAACAAAAAATTGCTGATGCCCAGAGCTGGCAACCTGTGGCAAGTGCGTAACACAAATAACTTGGGTTGACTTGCCAAGCTGGCGCAATAACTTGCCAACCGCTGAGGCCGTTGGGCCAGAAATACCCACATCGACTTCGTCGAATATGAGTGTTGGCGTTGTCACGCGCTGGGCGATAATGACTTGTATCGCTAAACTGATACGCGAAAGCTCGCCACCCGATGCAACTTTCGATAAAGCTTGCATTGGTTGCCCAGGGTTGGTCGATACCAAAAACGCCACGGTATCAAATCCCATTGCACTGGGGGCTTTATCACTCGTTTGTTGAATATCAATCGCAAACTGGCCATTTTCCATTGATAAGTTAGCCATGCTATCGCTGATCAATGTGTTGAGTGTTTCGGCATAACGCTGGCGGCTATCACTTAAAACCTGTGCAGCGTCTTTATATTCATCAAGGGCTGTATTTATCTCGGTTTCTAACGATGCTAAGCGGTCACTATTGTAGCTAATTGAAGCAAGCTCTTGCGCAATTGATTGGTGAAATTCTACCAGCTCTTCCGGTTTTATATGGTGCTTGCGTGCTAAATCCATTGCCCCAGTTAAACGAGTTTCTACTTCGTCGAGGCGAGCAGGGTCTAAATCTGTTATATCTACGTAGCTGCGAATTTCACGGCTTGCTTCTTCAACCTGAACAGCGGCTTCACTTAAAAGTGCTGCAATGCTAGATAGGCTATCATCGTAGCCAGCAAGTTCAGCAAATTGCTGTGCACTGTGTTGCAGCATTGAGCATGCACTTTGCTCATCACTTTCGTATAAGTGCTGAAGTTCACGCTGGCACGACTCTAAAATAGTTTGGCTGTGGCTTAACTTATGGTGCTCAGCTTCTATTTCTTCAAACTCACCGGGTTGTAAGGCAAACTCGTCTAATTCAGCAACTTGGTATTCAAGTAGCTGTTTTTGAGCCGCTTGTTGCGCTTGTTGTTGTTCTAAGTGGTTAAACTCTTTTACTAGCGCCTGATAGGCTTTAAAACGTTCTTTAACATTGGAAAGCAGGTTTGTATGGCCAGCATATGCATCCAGTAAATGCAGCTGATGCTCGGCTTTTAATAAATGCTGATGCGCGTGTTGACCATGAATAGAAATGAGGTACTGCCCAAGCTCTTTAAGCTGCGCAGCAGTGACAGGGCTGCCATTAATATAGCTTTTACTCCGGCCATTTTTACAAATAACACGGCGCAGTAAGCATTCACCTTCTGCATTAGACAGTAAGTGATGCTCTAAAAACTGTTGAGCAAGGGGTAATTGGGTAATATCGAATTGCGCGCAGATTTCTGCACGCTCAGTTCCTGGACGAACAGCACCCGCATCGGCGCGTTCGCCTAAACACAACGATAGGGCATCAATAGCAATTGATTTCCCTGCACCTGTTTCACCTGTAATGGCTGTCATGCCATTGTGCCACTCAGTACTCAAGTTACTTACAATGGCAAAGTTTTTAATTTCTAACCCGATTAACATACTGTTTATCCATCCAGCTAATTAACTGTTAATTTATACAGTGTTTTCGGGTTTTGCAAATTAAATTTTTATGCTTTTGTTAATTCTGATATCTGTTTTTCGTGATTTAATTCATCAGGCATTGATGGACTCTGGCTTTGCGCTGGGTCATCATGTTGATTAATAGTTGGCGCGTATTTAATAACTTCAATTAATGAGGGTAATACTTCTTGATAAAACGCTTTATTGTATTCAATGCCATTATAAGGAAGTTGTGCCATAAAGTATTGTAATCTATCGGCAAGTTGGTCATGTTCATGCGGGCTTTGTGCTTTGTTTGCTTCCATGATTATGGTGCTGATAAACAACTCACTAATAAACTCTAAATGCGTTAGATTTTCTTCGTTGTGAGCTTGAACGACAAAGTAATTACTGGTGATTTGGTTCAAACGTGCAACATTTTTAGGGCGAATGAGCTTTGCTTCACTAAATTCGATTAATTTAATTTTGAAGTCGTTATTGATCTCTTTGACACGTTGATGAAAGCGTTTTTTTTCGGCTTCTATCGCTTTGCGACGGTTGCTTTCGATGATCCAATAGCAGCCTAGTAGAGTGATCAACAATAAAAGAGCAAGAAAAACTATATAGCTCATTTTTGCTTAGGTTCCTTAAATGTGTACTACGGTAAAGTGAATTATTTTGCGCTAATAGATTTCACTTGGCAATTATTTAAGAAGAAAATTGCTGTTTAAAATAAGCGGCTACCCCAGTTCAGTTTTTTTCGCAGTACATTGTAATAAGAATATTCTTTTGGATGAATTAAGCGTAACCGTTTGTCAGCTTTTTTGATAACCACTTCATCGCCAGGTAAAACGGCCAAAACAACGTGGCTGTCACAGCTCACTTGTAAGCTGTCGGTATTTTCTAAGCTGAGTTTAAGGCGTACCTCGTTATCGGCATCAACGACTAAAGGGCGACTCGAAAGAGTATGAGGAAACATGGGTACTAACGAAATAGCATTCAGTTCTGGTGTCAAAATAGGCCCGCCACCAGAGAGAGAATAGGCCGTTGACCCCGTCGGTGTAGATACGATTAAACCATCAGAGCGTTGTGAAAATACAAAATCATTATTTATGAAGGCTTCGAACTCAATCATGTGAGCGACTTTATCGGCATGGAGTACCGCTTCATTAACCGCTGAATTTGCGCTTTTAAGTTCAGCATGCCGGTATACTTCTACTTCTAGCAGGAAGCGTTTTTCTTCAATGAATTGACCGCTTAGAACCTGCTCTAAACTTGCTTCAAAACCTTCTGGGTTTAAGTCGGTTAAAAATCCGAGGTTACCACGGTTTACGCCAATCACTGCAACGTCAAAACGCGCTAAAACACGTGCAGCACCTAACATGTTGCCATCGCCACCGACAACGATGGCTAAATCAGCACGCTCGCCTAACTCAACGAGTTTAACGAGGTTGTTTGCAGGCACATCTTCTAATTGCCGACCCGTTCGTTGCTCAACGAGCACCTCAAAACCTAACGCTCGTAAAAAGGTGTGTAATCGCTGTAGCGTTGTGGCCGCGGCGCTGTGGTTAGGTTTACCAATTAAACCTATGGTTTTAAACGGTGAGTCCATGGTACGTGCACTTAACTATTTCATAGGGATAGATTACATTAAAAATTAATGCTTTGAAAATAACTTGAAATAAACTTGCAGTGCCCAAATATCTTAGGGCAAGAGTCAAGATGTAAGAATTATGAAATTAAACCCCCGCGATCAACAAATTTTTTCAGCCGTAATGAGCCTATATTGTAATGGCGAGGGCCAACCGGTGGCTTCAACGCGCATAGCAAAGCAAAAGGGCATGGCTGTGTGCTCTGCCACAGTGCGAAATGCAATGGCAAGGCTTGAAAAAGAAGGGTTGCTTTATTCGCCACATACCTCGGCAGGCCGCGTGCCAACAAATGCTGGGTTTGACTATTGGTTAACCGAATTTTTCTCTTTGCCCGAAATTGCGACGTATTGGCAACCTCAACAAGCACAACTTGTTGAGCTGGCCCACGGCTTGAGCCAACGTTATAAAGTATGTTGTTGTGTTGGTTTACCGCAAGTGAGTTCGCAATTGGTTTTTAGGGTTGAAGTACTTGACTTTGATGGCAGTGATTGGCTTATTTTACTGATTGATAGAGCAGGGCAAAGTCACAATATTTGTATTAGTAAACCTGAGGACGCCAGTGATTCGGTTCGCTATCAGTTTGCAACGTGGCTTAATACGGTGTTCAGTCAACAAACTCTGATGGAAGGTCTTTACCGTATGCAGGCAATGGCGAATACTGCACCGCGCAACTGCCATGACTCGTTGACCCAATGGACTCGCCAATTGAGCCAGAAACTGGGGTCTGATAACAGTATTGTGGTAGGTGAAAATTATTTATATAAGCAAGTAGACTGTCAAACGAGCTTAAATATAGGCGTCTCATTTCTAAATTTTGTTGAAGATAAGCTCGCATTTAGAAACGGTTTGTCGGTATTAAACACAGAACAACTTCCATTTACCGATTGTGATGAGTTAATGGTGATCAGCCTTCCTTACTTTAATAACCTCGAATATCAGAGTCGTTTTTGTGTTATTTGTCCAAAATCAGCACAAATTGAAGCAATCATCCAAGAATTTGAGTTAATCGGGTCATCAACCTCTTGAATCTTTCTATTCAATCCCCATAATTACCGCAGTTGTAAAGAATTGGAGCATTTAAGCTATGTCTGAGCAGACAAAATCACCAGAGCAAGAAGTTGAACTAAACGAAGAATTTGAACAAATGCAAGCGGATGTTGACGCAGCCGTTGAAGCAGCAGAGCAAGTTGAAGGCGAAGAACTAAGCCCTGAAGCTGAAATTGCACTACTTTATAGTGAACTAGAAGCTGCAAAGCAAACTATAAATGATCAAAAAGACAGTGTTGTACGTGCCGCAGCAGATGTTGAAAACATGCGTCGCCGTGCCGCACAAGATGTTGAAAAAGCACACAAGTTTGCACTTGAGAAGTTTGCTAACGAATTATTACCCGTGATTGATAATTTAGAGCGTGCGATTGAGTTTTCTGACAAAGAAAATGAGCAGCTTAAGCCTGTACTTGAAGGTATCGAGATGACGGTAAAAAGCTTCAACGATGCCGTGTCTAAGTTTGGTGTAGAAATTGTTAACCCACAAGGTGAGCAGTTTAATCCAGAATTCCATCAAGCGATGTCTATTCAACCAAGCAATGATGTAGCACCTAATACAGTACTTGCAGTTATGCAAAAAGGGTACACATTAAACGGTCGTTTACTGCGTCCTGCTATGGTAATGGTATCGAAAGAAGCTGAATAAACGCTTTTTAGAGAAAAATGCCTGTCATAGACAGGCATTTTTTTTGTCTAATTTTCGATGCCAAAGCTGCACAAGTAGTATAAGGATAAGCGCACTGAACATCATGGCTGAAAATGGCACCGCACTTTGCGGGTGAATAAACGCGAGGATAGGTCCTACGAGTGCGCCACTGCCAAAACGTAACGTACCAATTACCGCCGTTGCAGTCCCTGACTTTTCCTCGAATTGCATTAAAATCAATGAGTCGGCATTACTTGCTACAATCCCCAAACTCATCATTAAAGGCGCTATGCTTGCGACGATAAAATACAGCGACAAATGCATTAAACTAAACAGCAGTAATGCTGAGCCCGATGCAAAGCCAATACCTAAGCCTATAAACAGTAATTTGCGCGATCCTAAGCGTGGTACAAGTCGGGTATTCATAAAGTTACCGAACATTAAGGCAAGTACGTTAAAGGCAAATAGAATCCCGAAGAGTTGTTCATCTACTTTAAAAAAGTCCAAATAAACGTAAGGCACAGACGTTAAAAAGCAGAAAAATGCGAACGAGGCAAACATAGAGCTAGCGATATCGGCACGCGCACTTTGACGTGAAAAGACGGTTTTATAGCTGTTAAAAAATAACGCTAAACCACGTTGCTGACTTTTGAAAATAGGGATATCAATTAAGTAAAGTTGCACAAGTGCTAAAATTGCAAAGCTATACGCAGCTAACACTAAAAATATAACCTGCCATGTCGAAATGCCCATAATTAAAGAGCCAAGCGTGGGGGCGATAAGGGGCGCTACCATCATGATCATCGATACATACGACATCCCCTTTGCCGTATTCTCACGGTAAATATGACGAATAATACCCGGTACAACCACGGTTGCCGCGGCACCAGTGAAAGCCTGTACTGCCCTAAGTGACCAAAAAAGCTCTATGTTATGGCAAAATGCCAGTGCTAACGAACTTAAACCAAACAGCGCTAAGCCTACTTTAGCCAGTAATCGTCTACCAAGCTCATCGGCAATAGGGCCAAAAAATAGCATACCCAGTGCATAGCCAGCTAAATAGATACTCAATGAAATTTGTACATTTGGCATGGTTGTTTGTAAGTCATTGGCAATGACCAACATCGCAGGTAGATACAAATCAATTGCCAGCGGAGTAATGGCGACAATACTTGCCAGTAACGGCAATAAAATGCGTTTATTTAATGTGTCGGGGGAAGGCATTGGAAACTCATTTATCAATCAATAGACCCCTATTGTAGCAGCGAGTGGTTCGTTGGTGAACTTAGTTTGCCTGCTAACTAAAAGATTTAACTGAAAAATCACATTTGCACGGTGGGAAATGTATTTTCATATAAAATTAATGAATGCTTTGCTATATTAGCAACAATTGCACTAATAGTATTTGTAAGGATTCACATGAAAAAGTTAATGATGGTCGTGTTAGCCACCGCTGTTTTAGCAGGGTGTAAAACGTCTCCAACGGGACGTACACAGATCGCGCTCTACTCAGATCAACAAATGAGTCAAATGGGCCAAGCAAGCTTTGCTGAAATGAAGAAAACACAGCCGATTAACTCCGACCCAAAAGTTAATGCGTATGTAAAATGCATCGCAGACGATGTGATTTCTGTTTTGCCGCGTGAATATGCTCAACAAGCATGGGAAGTGGTGGTGTTCGAAGAAGATTCTGCGAATGCGTTTGCATTACCAGGCGGCTACATTGGCGTACATACCGGATTATTAAAAGTAGCGGTTAACAGGGATCAACTAGCGACCGTGTTAGGCCATGAAGTTGCACACGTTATTGCTGAGCACTCGAATGAACGTGTATCGCAAAACTCCTTGATTCAAACAGGTTTACAAGTCGGTGGTGCTGCGCTTGATATGGGTAATGTGCAATATCGCGGTGAAATTATGCAAGCACTTGGACTCGGCGCACAATTTGGTGTGGTGTTACCTTTTAGCCGCTCACATGAATCTGAAGCTGATATTGTAGGTTTAGACTTAATGGCAAAGGCCGGCTTTAACCCAGAGCAGTCAGTGTCATTATGGCAAAACATGAGTGCAGCTGGCAGCAGCGGCACACCCGAATTCATGTCGACTCACCCAGCACCGGGTAATCGAATTAAAGAGCTACAAAAACACATGCCAACGGCTTTAAAAGCACAACAAGCGGCAAAAGCGCAGGGCAGAAACCCACAGTGTAAACTGTAATAAAATCTTACCAGAGCTGCTTATGCAGCTCTTTTTAATTCCATTTTGCACTTGGAGTTGAAGCAGGTAAAGTTCAACGTGATTGTGTCATGCTTGATAAATTAGCTAGTTCAATGACTGACTTGGCAAAAAAATATTCAGTAACATTACTTGAACAACAGCAAGATAAATCCAAAGCAGAGTATTTCATAGAAGCAAAATATATTGAAATTAACTCCATAGATGGGTTTTCCCATCGGTTAGACCAAGCTCATCAGCAACATTACATGTGCAACTAAAAAAGTGATGAGATTATAGCGAAAACAACGAAGGAAATTGGTTCTGGAGTAGCCTTTGACGCTTGTGACAGCTTAGAGAAAATAGCCGTTGCGGGTGGTCGCTATGTGGCTAAATGGACTTCTAATCAATTTAATTAAAAAAAGCCTGTAGTCTAGCTGACTGCAGGCTTGAATATTGATAACTCGCAGCTCGCTAGAACGTCCACTCAACATGAAGTTGTGGGACTGATTCAGTGGTATCTGTGCCTAGTTTGTTATGCCAGTATTGCCACTCAAGGCCAAGTAACAGGGTATTTTCTTTCATGCTGATTGCATGACCTAAATCCCATGTAATAATAGGCTGTGCTAAAATCCATGCTTTAACGTCTTGACCGAATTCGTTTTCACGCTCTGCAATGTACTCAACATGGCCTGTCACATTAAATTTTTGTGAGCCAATAGTGAATGGGTAGCCCCATGCTACATCAATCATCCAGCTGTTTGTTTCAGTAGGAGCACCACCACGAGCAACACCTTCACTGTCATCAATGTAGGCTGTAAACAACGTTGATAAAAAGCTAAAACCTGGTGCTTGCCAGCTTAGTTTTACACCGGGTAAATATTTTAGAACCTTTGAGTCTCCAGCAGCGTTAAAGCCCGCAGTTAAACCTACGTCAGCAATCGCACCATATGAAAAATCGTTGCCTGAGATTTTTGACAGGCTAAAGGTTGAATACCATTCACCATAAAAGTCTTTATCTTGATATCCATCTTGTAAATCATCATCACTGTAGTCAATAAAAAAGAAGTTATCGCCATAGTCATAACCAGATGCATGCTGTAATGACACAACCGTTGTGTTTGATTTAGCCAAAGAAAACGGATTTTTGTGCTCACCGTTATTGATGTGTAATTGCGTTGAGCTCCAATTAGCCGCATAGCTCGAAGTACTCGCTGCACATAGCGCAGCAATAGAAAGGATCTTTTTCAAGTTCATATCTCAATATTGATGTAGTCATAACAATTCACTTGATTAAGCGAATTAGTATATAAAGGGGGATACAAAGTGAGGATTATAGCAGATACGTCCTTAAAATGACGTATCTGCTCAAAAATATTTAACTTAGGCTTTATTACGGCGTAAGCATATTACCGCAATCGCAGTAAACGCGAGAATAAAACAATAATATGACGATGTAGATACTTGCCAAGGGCTGATTTTAAACGTTGCACCTAACAATAAGGCTTGTGCGCCGTAGGGCAAAGAGCCTTGTGTTACACAGGCAAAAATATCTAATAAACTGGCTGAGCGCTTGCCAGTGATTTCACCGTCATCGGCCAGTTTTTTCGCAATAGGGCCTGCAACAATAATAGACACCGTATTATTAGCAATACATACGTTACTCGTCATTACGAGTGCTGCAATACCTAATTGATCAGCAACTTTACGATGCCATTTAGCAATAATTTTCGTGATTGCCTGAATTTTGTTAGCAATGTAATCAAGGCCACCGTTTATACGAATAAATTCTGACAGGCCGCCAATAAACATAGATAACAAGAAAATTTCCTGCATATCGGTAAAGCCTTTGTAGATATCTTTTACAAAGCTTGCGCCTTCATAACTGCCTGTAAAGCCCATTAGTGCTGCGAAAATAATCCCGCTAAACAGCACCACAAAGACATTAAATCCCATCACCGCTAGCACTAAAATAAAGGCATACGGAAGCACGAGTAATATATCGTAATCCTGTGTTTCAACCGCTTCAGCTGCCGGTGTTAAAAAGAACAATAATGCAATGGTGAGTGCAGCAGCAGGCAGAGCAATCTTTAGATTCTCGCGAAATTTATCTTTCATTTCACAACCTTGTGTACGGGTAGCCGCAATTGTTGTGTCAGAAATGATTGATAGGTTATCGCCAAACATTGCACCCGATACAATTGTACCGGCCATCAATGCCGGATCGATACCCGTTTTTTGCGCTACGGCGTAGGCAATAGGGCCAATCGCGCCGATGGTGCCCATTGATGTGCCCATGGCAGTTGAAACCACGGCAGCGATTAAAAATAAGCCCGGAAGTAATAAAGCTGGGGGAATAAGAGATAAACCGGCATTCACGACGGCATCAACACCCCCGGTTGCGCCTGCGACGGCAGAAAACGCACCTGCAAGAAGGTAAATCAAGCACATAGTAATGATATTGCTATGACCTGCACCTTTTATAAACGTTTCAACACTGTGGTTAATCGTGTTTCTATTTAAAATAAAGGCCAACATAATGGCAGGTAAAATAGCGACCGGTGCCGGTAGTTGATAAAAGGCGTAATCAACACCTTGAGATTGTAAGTATAAGCCTGCGCCTAAAAATAAGCCGACAAACACCAAAAGCGGCAGCAAAGAAAGTTTTGCTTTTGTTTTATTAAATGATGGCTGCATCATATTCCTCGTTAGATAACCAAAAACACAGCCAAAAACTTCTTTTAGCTGTATTTAGTTGTTGTTTTATGAAAGTAAAAACAACAACAGCGCCCGCAAGCCAAAGACCAAATCGGCGCAAAGGAAGAAGTTTAAATGTATAGATGGCTAAATGCAAAGGCTATCTGTTATTATTGTTGTTATTTTATAAATCCAAAAAATTAGCGCTGTATTTTTTATAAGCTAACCTGACTATTACATGAGTTTTCGATAAAATCTAGCCAGCTAATAAGAATAGATAAGGTAAAAGTATGAACCGTATAGGTGTATTTGGTGCCAATGGCCGCATGGGGCTTGCACTATTAGAGGCTGTTACAAAAAATGAGCACTCTGTGTTAACGGGGGCGTATGTCCGTGAAAATTCACCGCTTATTAATTTAGCTGTTAATCAATTAAACAGTGCCGCTGATGCGGATGTGCAATTTAGCAAAGAAACTGATGTAAAAGAGACTGACGTACTTATTGATTTTACTTTACCCGCGGGGATGCGTAATCACCTCAAAACAGCGGTAGAAAAAAATATAGCCATGGTGATCGGCACGACAGGCTTAACCCACGACGACCTTGAAGCGTTAAACGATGCAGCAAAGTATATCCCGATTGTTTTTGCTCGTAACTATAGCGTAGGCGTTAATTTACTGCTTAACTTAGTGCAGACTGCAGCTGTGAAATTTGGCGATGACATGGACATAGAGATTTTTGAAGCGCACCATCGTCATAAAATTGATGCGCCCTCGGGCACGGCTTTAGCTATTGGTGAGGCTATTGCAGAGGCAAAAGGCTGGCAACATGATGACGTTGCACGTTTCGATAGAAGCCACGATGAACAAGCAAAATCGCAAAATGAAATCGGTTATTCGGTCATGCGAGGCGGAGATATAGTAGGTGAACACACCGCATATTTCGCAACTTCTGGCGAAAGACTAGAATTAACTCATAAAGCAAGTTCTAGAATGACCTTTGCCTTAGGTGCTGTAAGAGCTGCGGGCTGGTTGAAAAATATGCCGGCTGGACTTTATGACATGCAAGATGTGCTTGACTTGAAGTAGTTTAGTTTCTTTTTTGGCAGTTTCAGTGAAAATTAAGTTAATAACGCTTATTTTTACTATTTTATTAATTATGATTAGATCTGAAAAGCAAATTACTGTAAAATAGCGCCAATTTGCCAAAAATTCATAAATGCGTGTTTCCAATCGCTTTAAACGGGCAGTAGAGCAAATGACTTTACTCCCGTTTTTTACTGTTAGGAGGTTAACTTGACTAAATCCGCTCTGTTAGTCCTAGAAGACGGCACAGTGTTTCGCGGTACTGCAATCGGCGCTGACGGCATGTCAGTCGGTGAAGTAGTATTCAATACGTCTATGACTGGTTATCAAGAAATTTTGACTGACCCTTCATACGCGGAACAAATCGTAACTTTGACGTACCCACATATCGGTAATACGGGTACTAACAGCGAAGACGAAGAAGCGGGTCAAATCTGGGCTAAAGGCCTAGTGATCCGTGATTTGCCACTGCTAGCAAGTAATTTCCGTAACGAGCAATCGTTAAGTGATTACTTAAAAGAACGCAATATCCTAGGTATTGCTGACATCGACACTCGTAAATTAACACGTATCTTACGTGATAAAGGCGCTCAAAATGGTTGTATCATTGCAGGCGACGAGTTAGATGAGAATAAAGCGCTCGAAGCTGCGCAAGCCTTCCCAGGCTTAAAAGGCATGGATTTAGCAAAAGTTGTCTCAACCAAGGAAAATTTTGAGTGGCGTGAATCAAGCTGGACATTAGGTGAAGGCTTTAAAACGCTAGAAGCAGCAGACGAGAAATTTCACGTTGTTGCTTATGACTTCGGTGTTAAACGTAATATCTTACGCATGTTAGTTGACCGCGGTTGTAAATTAACCGTTGTGCCGGCACAAACATCTGCTGAAGACGTACTCGCACTTAACCCAGACGGTATTTTCTTATCGAACGGCCCTGGTGACCCTGAGCCATGTACCTACGCAATTGATGCAATTAAGACCTTTTTAGAAACAGATACGCCAATTTTTGGTATTTGTTTAGGTCATCAATTACTTGCGCTTGCCTCTGGTGCAAAAACAGTAAAAATGAAGTTTGGTCATCACGGTGGTAACCACCCAGTTAAAGACCTTGACCGCAATGTGGTTATGATCACTGCGCAAAACCATGGTTTCGCAGCGGATGAAGCGACATTACCAGCGAATTTACGTGCAACTCACGTTTCATTATTCGATGGTACGCTACAAGGTATTCACCGTACTGATAAGCCTGCATTTAGCTTCCAAGGTCACCCTGAAGCAAGCCCAGGTCCACACGATGCAGCACCTTTATTCGACCACTTCATCGACTTGATGCAAGCTCGTTCTAACTAATTTAACCGGAGTAACAATGCCAAAACGTACCGACATAAAAAGCATTCTTATCTTAGGCGCGGGCCCGATCGTTATCGGTCAAGCTTGTGAATTTGACTACTCTGGTGCACAAGCGTGTAAAGCACTACGAGAAGAAGGCTATCGAGTTATTCTTGTAAACTCGAACCCTGCAACTATCATGACTGACCCTGAAATGGCCGATGCGACGTACATCGAACCAATTCACTGGGAAGTGGTAGAAAAAATTATTGAAAAAGAAAAGCCAGATGCTGTACTCCCAACAATGGGTGGTCAAACAGCATTAAACTGTGCACTTGACCTAGACAAGCACGGTGTGTTGGCTAAACACGGTGTTGAGCTAATCGGTGCAACTGCGGATGCCATCGATAAAGCAGAAAACCGTGAGCGTTTTGACGCTGCAATGAAAAATATTGGCCTTGAGTGTCCGCGTGCTGAAATCGCTCACTCAATGGACGAAGCACACGATGTACTTACTCGTATCGGCTTCCCATGTATTATCCGTCCATCATTCACCATGGGTGGTACCGGTGGCGGTGTTGCATACAACCAAGAAGAATTTGATGAAATTTGTGAGCGTGGTTTAGATTTATCACCAACAAATGAGCTTCTAATTGATGAATCATTAATCGGTTGGAAAGAGTACGAAATGGAAGTTGTTCGTGACAAAAACGACAACTGTATCATCGTATGTTCTATCGAAAACTTTGACCCAATGGGCGTTCACACGGGTGACTCAATCACCGTTGCACCAGCACAAACGTTGACGGATAAAGAATACCAAATCATGCGCAATGCATCGATGGCGGTACTTCGCGAAATCGGCGTTGAAACAGGTGGTTCAAACGTACAGTTTGGTGTGAATCCAGTTGATGGCCGTATGGTTATCATTGAAATGAACCCTCGTGTATCTCGTTCATCGGCTCTAGCGTCTAAAGCAACGGGTTTCCCAATTGCCAAAATCGCTGCGAAACTAGCTGTAGGTTATACGCTTGACGAGCTTCAAAATGATATCACGGGTGGTAAAACACCTGCTTCATTCGAGCCTTCAATCGATTACGTTGTGACTAAGATCCCACGTTTTAACTTCGAAAAATTCGCAGGTTCAAACGACCGTCTTACTACACAGATGAAATCTGTGGGTGAGGTTATGGCTATTGGTCGTAACCAACAAGAATCACTACACAAAGCATTACGTGGTCTAGAAGTGGGTGCAACAGGTTTTAACCCAATTGTTGCGCTTGATGACCCGAAAGCGAAAGAGAAAATCATTCGTGAATTGCGTGAGCCAGGTGCCGAGCGTATTTGGTATGTTGCTGATGCAATGCGTCATGGTATGAGCGTTGAAGATGTATTCGAATTGACTAAAATCGATCCATGGTACTTAGTACAAATCGAAGATATCTTAAAAGACGAAGAAACAATCAGCGAAGTAGGTATGGCTGGTTTAAATGCCGAGTTCTTACGCAAGCTTAAACGCAAAGGTTTTGCTGATGCACGTATCGCTGAAATTGCGGGTGTATCTGAAGCTGAAATTCGCAAAAAACGTCACCAATTAAATATCGTGCCAGTCTACAAACGCGTTGATACGTGTGCGGCAGAATTTAGTTCAGACACAGCTTACATGTACTCAACGTATGACGAAGAGTGTGAAGCGAACCCGTCTGACAAAGATAAAATCATGGTAATTGGTGGTGGTCCTAACCGAATTGGTCAAGGTATCGAATTCGATTACTGCTGTGTTCACGCGGCATTAGCGCTACGTGAAGACGGTTACGAAACAATCATGGTTAACTGTAACCCTGAAACTGTTTCTACAGACTACGACACATCTGACCGTCTATTCTTCGAGCCAATTACGCTTGAAGATGTGTTAGAAATCGTTCGTGTTGAAAAACCAAAAGGCGTAATCGTTCAGTACGGTGGTCAAACTCCACTTAAACTGGCTCGTGCACTTGAAGCGAATGGTGTTCCAGTTATTGGTACTTCACCTGATGCAATCGACCGTGCTGAAGACCGTGAGCGTTTCCAACAACTTGTTGAGCGTTTAAACCTTCTTCAACCTGAAAATGCAACAGTAACGTCTCTAGAAGAAGCGATTGTTAAATCAGCTGAAATCGGTTTCCCTCTGGTTGTACGTCCTTCATATGTACTTGGTGGTCGTGCGATGGAAATCGTTTACGATGAAGATGACTTACGTCGTTACATGACTGAAGCGGTATCTGCATCAAATGAAGCCCCAGTATTGCTTGACCGTTTCTTAGATAACGCAATCGAAGTTGACGTTGATGCTATCTGTGACGGTGAGCAAGTGATTATCGGTGGTATCATGGAGCATATCGAGCAAGCAGGTGTTCACTCAGGTGACTCAGCATGTTCATTACCTGCTCATTCATTAACTGCTGAAGTACAAGACGTAATGCGCAAGCAAGTGACAGACATGGCACTTGAGCTTGGCGTAGTGGGTCTTATGAATACACAGTTTGCAGTGAAAGACGGCCAAGTTTACTTAATCGAAGTAAACCCTCGTGCAGCGCGTACAGTACCGTTTGTATCAAAAGCAACGGGTGTAGCACTTGCTAAAGTAGCAGCGCGTTGTATGGCAGGTCAGTCATTGGCAAGCCAAGGTATCACCAAAGAAGTGATTCCTCCTTACTACAGCGTTAAAGAAGTTGTATTACCGTTTGCTAAGTTCCAAGGTGTTGACCCAATGCGTGGCCCAGAAATGCGCTCAACGGGTGAGGTAATGGGTGTTGGCGAAACATTCGCCGAAGCGTTCGCAAAAGCACAATTAGGTGCAAGCAACACTTTACCACGCGGTGGTCGCGCGTTACTATCGGTACGCAACAGTGACAAGCCACGTATTGTTGAACTTGCTAAAACTATGACTGAACTTGGTTTTGAGCTAGACGCAACAGGTGGTACTGCCAAAGCACTTGAAGACGCTGGCATTGCAGTTCGTCGCGTAAACAAAGTATTCGAAGGTCGTCCTCATATTCTTGATAGAATTAAAAATGGTGAATACAGCTACATTGTAAACACTACTGAAGGTCGCCAAGCGATTGAAGATTCGAAGGTGTTACGTCGTGGTGCGTTACAGCACAAGACTAACTACACAACGACACTGAACGCGGCATTTGCTAACTGTACTGCAAACCAAGCAGACGACCGTAGCAAAGTGACGTCAGTTCAGGAACTACACCAGCGAATGAACTAAGGAAATGTGCCAAGGGCGAGTGATTCGCCCTTGGGATTAAGTGAGAATAATATGCAATCAATTCCGATGACGGTTCGTGGTGCAGCATTACTGCGCGAAGAACTTAACGAATTAAAAACAGTTACCCGTCCAAAAATCATTGCTGATATTGCTGACGCACGTGAGCATGGTGATTTGAAAGAAAACGCGGAATATCATGCTGCTCGTGAGCAACAAGGTTTTTGTGAAGGTCGTATTCAAGAAATTGAAGCGAAGCTTTCAAATGTACAAATCATCGATATAACTAAGATGCCTAAGACAGGTAAAGTTATTTTTGGTACAACGGTGACTATCGTTAATGTTGAAACCGACGCTGAGGTTAAATACCAAATCGTGGGTGATGATGAAGCAGATATCAAAAATAACCTGATCTCTGTAAACTCGCCAATCGCGCGTGGTTTAATTGGTAAAGAGGTTGATGACGCCGTTACCATTAAAACACCTAATGGTGAAGTTGAATACGAAATCATTGAAGTTGAGTATATTTAATAGCTTAACCAAGCATTGATGAAGCCGCGGTTTTATACCGCGGTTTTTTTATGCCTGTTTACAGCCACCCAATTATTCGTTACGTTGGCGTTCTATTAACGATTATATAGAGGTGACAATGGCAAAAATTCACTACCCTAAAGCGCTTTCAAAAGGCGATAAAATAGCCATTTGCGCTTTTTCATCAGGGGTTGATCAAGCATATCACGCACGTTTAGATCTTGTGTTGGCGGGCTTAAAAGCAAAAGGCTTTCAAGTTATAGAAGGGGCATGCTTACGCGAAGCCCATAGTCCTGCAAAACAGCGTGCAGATGAATTAATGCAGTTTTTAACAGATGACTCAATTGCCGCTATCATGCCGCCATGGGGCGGCGATCTCACCATGGAAATTTTATCTTTACTTGATTTTAATGCGATAAGCCAAGCACAACCGAAGTGGTTAGTGGGATTTTCAGATATCAGTACATTTGCATGTGCTTTAACGACACGATGTGGTTGGGCAACACTGCACGCAGCAAATTTAATGCAAATTCACCCAGACGATCCTGATGAATACTTAGCAAACATTTTCAAAGCACTACAATTAGGTGAAAAAGGTCAATTAAATCAAGTGGCCTCACCTTATTACCAGCAGTCTGTTATAGATTATTCGCACCAGCCGCAGGCACAGTTTGATTTAACTGCACCGAGCCAATGGCGTTGTATAAACTACAAAGACACACGTAAAATTGAAGTGTCAGGGCGCTTGATAGGCGGCTGTTTGGATACGTTAGGTTTACTATTACCTTCTAATTACTACGCATTACATGAATTTAAAAAACAGTATGCACCTGAAGGACTTATTTTATATTTAGAAAATGCAGAGCTCAGCCCGATGGCACTTGCACGCTGTTTGTTATCGTTAAAATTGAATGATGTTTTTACCGATGTAAATGCCGTTGTGTTTGGTCGCAGCCCTGCAATAAATAACGACTGCTACTTTGATGAATACCAAGCAATTGAGCTCGCATTTAAAGGCAACTTATTTCCGGTTATTGTCGATGCAGACATTGGACATGTTGCGCCAAATTTAGCGCTTATTAATGGTGGTTTTGCAACGATTACTGCTGACTTAAGTGAAGGTATGGCGCGTAATGTGAAGGTCAATACAACGTTAAATTAAATATTACGCCTACGAGAGTAGGCGTAATACACGGCATGTAGCGCTTAAATCACTGAAATAATAGTATCTTTATCTAAACGCGATTTTGGTAATGCAGCATTATAATCTTGCTCAGGTTCGTGATAGCCAATTGCCAAAGCAACTTCACAGACATACCCATCTAGCTCATCAGCGAAAAGCTCACCGAGTAAATCTTTATCAACCCCTTCCATCGGAGTAGAGTCAATGCCTAAACGAGCCACGGCATGCATGGTATTGCCTAACGCAATATACGTTTGTGACTTAGTCCACTGTGCATTATTACCTTGTTCATCGGTATTTAAATCAACAAAAGCAAAGGCACCAAAAGCGCTTTCTTTGTTTTCTGCTTTTGTACGGCCATTAGCAATGTCTGCCTCTATGACTTTTTCATAATCTTCACGTTTGTAGCGAGGGTTATAAGCAAATAATATAGTGTGTGAGGCGGCCTTTGCATGTAATTGATTAAACTGAAACTTGTTTGCAAAGCTGTCGTGTAAACGCTGTTTTGCTTGGTCTGATTCAATTACTACGAATTTCCATGGTTGCGAGTTAATCGATGAAGGAGTTAAGCGCAGTGCTTCTAAAATAACGGCCAAATCATCTTGGCTAATGCGTTTAGTTGCATCGTAGCGCTTGCTTGTATAACGGCGTTGTAAGTCTGAAATAATAGGGTGTGTCATGTAATTGCTCCCGCATGTTTAACAATATGTCTGAGTGTACGCCTTGCATACTTAGCGATAAAGCGCATAATTCAATAAACATTATCAAAAAATTTTAGTTAATATGTTGGTTGAAGATCTGAAATTAATCCTCAAGGTCGCTGAATTCCGCAGCATTACTACCGCTGCTGCAAAACTAGATATGCGCTCAGCAACAGCGAGTGCAGCAATAAAGCGTGTTGAGGCAGCTCTCGGTACTGAGTTATTTGTGCGAACAACGCGTCACTTGCGTTTATCAGCAGCTGGTGAGCGCTTTTTGCCTCAATGTCAGCAGGCAATTGCCATGCTTGAGCAAGCAACTCTTGCATTAAAAGGCGAGCATGATGAAATTGAAGGGGAGCTTAGAGTGGCGTTATCATCTGATCTGGGCCGTAATATGATTATTCCTTGGCTTGATGAATTATTAGATGAGTACCCCAAACTCAGTTTGAGACCGCATATCAGTGATAGTAATGTTGATTTTTACCGTGATTCAGTCGATTTTGCACTGCGCTATGGCTCGCCATCAGATTCCAATCTTTATGGTTTCAAAATTTGTAATGTGCCACGTATATTATGTGCAACCCCAGACTATTTAGCCAAGCATGGTATGCCTAAGCACCCAAATGATTTAAAACAACATCAGGGGCTTTTTTATCAACTGCAAGATATCATTAATAATGTCTGGGATTTTACTGACGACACAGAACGTTTTAAGGTAAAAATGCAAGGTCGCCGTGCCTCGAATGATGGTGATTTAGTCAGACGATGGTGTGTTGCAGGGAAAGGCCTTGCAGTTAAATCATGCATTGATATCAGTGATGATTTGCTTAATGAACGTGTAATACCTGTTATGCAAGATTATCCGCATTTGTGTGCAGAGCTGTGGCTTATCTGTCCAAGTCGGCAATCAATTACACCTGCTGTTCGTTTAGTTCGGGATATATGCCGCGAAAAAACCAAAGCTATACTCAATCAACTGATTGAAAAGGGTATTTTAGATAAGCGGGTACTCGATAACTAATTATTTTAAGTATAGAATAACGAGGCTTTTTCATCTTTATTGCTAAGCAACATTCTCAGGGCGGGGTGAAATTCCCCTCAGGCTTTATACTTTAAATTAAAGTGAGCCCGCGAGCGCTTTAGCCATGCTAAAAGTAAAAAGAGGCCACGTGGCGTGGCTTCTTTTGTTATTGCAGTTTTTCAATCGCGTTGTGTGCGCTGTTACTTTCTGGGTCTAGCTTGAGCGCTTTTTTGTAACTTGCTAATGCTTTTTGTTTATCACCGGCTGCTAAATATGCTTCACCTAAACTGTCAAACGTATTTGCGGAATCTGGATAAGATTGATTGTTGAGTTCAAACACCGTGATTGCGGCGTCTAGCTCACCCATCTGCATTAATTCATAGCCAAAGTAGTTTAGCGACCTTTCTCTTGGTGTATTACCATCACTCACCATTTGCTGATAGGTTTTTTTTAGCCCTTCAATACCTTCACGTTTAAATACGTTATAAAGTTTGCTATCTATATGCTCTGTCGCTTTTTCGTAGGGTTTGCCATAGTAGATTGCAAGTAGGCCATTAGTCATGGGGGTGAGTGGCGCACCACCGGTATTATTTAAAATGATAACCAGTAATTTGTCTTCGATGATCCTACTTATAAATGCATTAAAACCATTGATGCCACCGCCATGTTGAATACGTGTCAGGGGTTTTCCATAGGTGCTTTTATCAAGGTTAGTTACTTCCCAACCAAGCGCATAATTTCTTTGCTCAGACACGTGATACATCTGCTGTTTATATTCTTTGTTCAATAACTTATCTGAGTAAAGGGCTTGATCCCATTTTAGTAAATCTCGTGCTGTTGAATACATAGACCCTGCAGCATACGGGATAGACATATCTAAGTAGTCTGTATTGCTGTAGCCAGTTAGGCCATTGTCGTAACCCGATACGCGAAATTTAATGATTTTATTGTGAGAATCATAGCCTGTGTCGTTCATTCCGAGTGGATCTAAAATATTTTTCTGTAATACGTCTTTGTATTTTTGACCCGTTACCTTTTCAATTACTGCACCTAAAATAAAGTAGCCTGAGTTGCTATAACGAAATTCAGTGCCGGGTTCGAACAATAGATCATCACTGCACAATAAGCGGATAAATTCATCAACGCTGTAGTTGTTTTTACTATATTCGTCGCGAAATGTTTTTAATTGAGTGTAATTACTAAGCCCAGAAGTATGGTTGAGTATTTGTCGAAGAGTAATTTTTGCTGCGATATCTTGCCTGTAATCAGGAAGGTACGTTGCCAGAGGTTCATCAAGTTTGAGCTTACCTTGTTGCGCAAGTTGTAAAATGAGCATGGCAGTAAATTGTTTTGTAATCGAACCTATTCTAAATTTACTTTTCTCGCTGTGCTCAATATCCCATTCAAAGTTTGCGTAGCCATAACTTTTTTCAAACAGTACTTTTCCATCTTTAGCGACTAGTACATTGCCATTGAACTGCTTGTAGTCATGAAAACCTTGAATAAAGTGAGCCATCTCAGTTTGCATATCTTGGCTGCGGGCAAGGCTTGTAAAAATAATTATTGAAATGATAAAGAGTAGTTTTATGTAATTTATAAATGTTTTCATTGCTGTCCTTATGATGAATCTAATCCATTCTAATTCCAAAAGAGGCAGTCTCGTTTTAGCCGTGACACTATGTGAGCGATGGATTTTCTATTTAGTGTGATTTTTGTACTAATTCACAATAGCTTAGTCTTTATCTTATTGGAATATAATAGAAACATTCTATTACAATTCATTTATTAATAGAGTGTCTTACCACCTTGCGGTAAAGCCACGGTTGTCTATGTGTACAAAACCACCATGATGAGCCGCAGGTTTATAGCGGCCAATACCGCCAGTGTAGCGGCTTTGCTTTTGAAATTTTTCGAACAGTTTATAAAGTACATCGACATCGGCAATGGTGAGCTTGCCATCACCGTTTAAATCGTCCATGCGGCCATCGCCGTTTTCATCGATGTATAAATCAAATGCATCACCATATTGATGACGACTGTGTCGTCCATTACCAATAGAGCGGTTGTAATGAGGCGTACGGTAGCCACTGATAAAGGCAAATTTAGTTACTTTAATTCCTTCACGTTGCACAAATTTAAGTAAATCTTCGAGCATCATTAACCCGTCGTTATTAACATAAAGGTATTTTGGGAAACCACTCACTTGTTTACAAATCACATTTCTAACTTGCACATGAGGTGTTAATTGGCGTGTTAAATCCTGCTCTGTTATTTCAATAAGCCCTGATGGGGCACTGTACTGTGGGTTGTTTTTGTATGGAGCAGGGTACGTGCCAATTTGGTAATTATTCAGTACTTTGTTTTTGGCGTTAAACGGCTTTTTTACAATAACCATTAAGGTGCGTTCAGCGTGTGAATTTGCCAGTACTAAAGAATAAAACCCTGCTTTTTCAGGAGCATAAACGGCGAGGCTTGTTGGGCCTAACCGTTCTGTTTTTACATCTGACACATCGGTAGCAGAAAAGTCGGCCGTGTTATCAAGGGTGAGCACTTCATTCGCATCCATTACAATACTGTGCAGCGATTTGTTGAGCTCAAGTGCACTGATAGGCAGCGTTATGCATGCAAACAACGTACTGATAACCACTAGGCTAAATTTCATAGATACCTCTAGATTGAATCATTTGAAAGTGGCTTAGTGAGTTTTTCTAGTAATACAGGATCGCGATTATACACATCAGAGTAAAAATGCAGTCCATCATCTGTATTTGCAGCCACGGTCCAATACATTAAAAAGACATCAAGCGGGTTTGACAGGGTTACTTTTTGTGTCTCTTTAGCTGAGATAGCGTCATCAATTTTACTGCGAGACCAACCATCCGAGGTTCCTAATATTTTTTCAGCTAGTGTGAGTGGCTCATCAACCCGCACACAACCATGACTGAATGCACGTTGGTCTTGCTGGAATAAACTTTTTGCAGGAGTGTCGTGCAAATAAATTGAGTATTTATTTGGGAACATGAATTTGATTTGTCCCAGTGAATTATTTTCTGAAGGTTGCTGTACAAACCAATACGGGAAGTTTTTGCGGCTCGCATTAGCCCAGTCAATGCTCTTGCTATCTACGGGGTTACGGCGGCTATCTACTACCACAAAGTCCTTTTCATTCAGATAGTTGGGGTTATCTTTCATTTTCTTAATAATCCCTCCAGAAATACTCCGTGGTACTGTCCAAGTCGGGTTCATTACTATGTAACTCATTTGCCCTTTGAATATGGGGGTTTTTGTGTAGTTTTGGCCTACAACTACATTGGTTTTCCATTGAAGTTTGTTATCTTCGAACAGATAAAGCATATACCCCGCAATATTAACGATTAAAAAACGCTCGGTGATGGTGTTGTCTACCCAGCGAATGCGCTCTAAATTAACTAAGATATCATTAACATATTCACTGTAATCTCTATTGAGCAGCTTTATGGTTTCATTTCCTATTACACCATCGTCAGCAACTTGATGTAAATATTGGAATTTTTTAACAGCTTCAACAAGTTCAGTGTCGTAACTGGTTTCATCTGAAATACTAGAAGAGTAGTAGTTTAAGCGTTGTAGTTTTTGTTTTAATAGTGGCACAGCGGGGTCTGATTGACCGGGTTTTAATACCTTATTTTGTAATGTGATATTCGCAAGTTCACCTTTCGTGTCAAGTTCGCGATAAAAAACCAATGCATCTTTCAAGGTTTTATAGTGGGGCAGAGTGGGTTTTAAATCATTAAGGCCTTTTTCGAGGCTTTTTGATTTTACATGTTTAAGCAGCGCTTTTGCAGCGGCATCTGGGGTGACATCAGACTGCTCGTAATTCCATGTGTCGGATAGTAGTTTAGGGTTCATTTTACCGCGAATCAGGTGTTTTGCGTAAGTCATGATGGCATCGGTCATCAGCACATCGAATTGTGCTTCGACGGCTTGTGTGCCGCGCTTGTCAATTTCTTTTGCCAATGCCATCAGCGTGTCAAAGTGGTAATCGTTAGGGAAAAGTCCTTCAAGCTCAGCTTGTGCAATTAAATTAAGCGCTTGTTTTGTGTACGCAAAATCAGACCAAACACGTTCAAAGTTATTTGCTTTGTAGGTGGCAACAGTCATTTCAGGGGAGTGGATTAGTTCGCTTTCTACAGAATGAGATTCGCCAATTAAAATAGGTTCAAGCTGTTGTTGTAAATATGGGTTTTCAGCCAGCGCAGGAATACAAAAAGATAAACAACTAACCAAGGCAGTGTAGCGAATAAATTTCATAGCTATGTCCTTATAACGTGTTTGTAAGAGTGACACTAATTAGCATTAATACTTAATTATTCAGAGGGGTAAAACCTGATGCTGACAGCGTTAAAAATTTCTGATTTTGAACAACGAAATTTTGCAGTGCTCGCGACGAGGGTTTTCGCCTAAAAATAACTCTTAGAATAAGCAAATTAGTATTCTTTGAATTTGTTTCTTTTTTACACACTTAAGCTTAGCAAAGTTATGAAAATTTTAGGAACATATTTGTTTATTTTTTAACAAAAAACGCTTGGTAAGAAAGCTTACCAAGCGCTTGGTTGGGATAAGGAGAGGGCTTAGTTACTCGATGTCTGTAGTGGGGCATCAGGCGTTGTTTTTTTGCCTCTTAGTTTAGCAATTAAACGCTTGAAGTCTTCTAATGCCACGTACTGACATGGAATTAAAATTAATGTAATCACGGTCGCAAATAACACACCAAACGCCAGCGATACAGCCATTGGGATAACTATTTTGGCTTGTAAACTGGTTTCCATAATTATTGGCAATACACCTATAAATGTAGTGATCGACGTTAATAAAATGGCTCTAAAGCGGCGTGCCCCTGCTTGCATTACTGCCTCTTTAATTGCGACTCCTTCTGCTCGGGCTTTATTAACAAAATCGACCATTACGAGCGAATCATTCACAACAACACCTGCAACCGCAATAATGCCGAACACCGACAGGCTGCTCATGGTCATCCCTAAAATCATGTGACCAAACATGGCACCAATCACACCAAATGGAATAACCGACATGATAATAAATGGCTGAGAATATGAGCGAAGTGGAATCGCTAATAATGCAAAAATAATCATCATCGACAGAGCAAAATCACGTACTTGCTCAGCCACACTGTCCATTTCTTCTTGAATACGTCCTGCTACATTACTTTCTACACCTGGGTAGTTTTTAAGTAGGCTGGGTAAATACTCATCACGAATTTCTTTTGCGATTGCAAATGGTTCTGCTTGCTCGGTATTAACCGCAGCCCACACATTAACAGTACGCTTTGCATTTTCTCGGCGAATACGGTTAACCCCATCTACGATATTTACTTTAGCAACTTCTGCCAGCGGCACTTCAACACCCGTTGGCGTAATGATACGTGCATCGGTAATGTCGCTCACAGCATTGCGTGATTCTCGTGGATAGCGAATCATGACTTTGATCTCTTCACCTTCGCGAAGAATACGTTGTGCCTCTAATCCGTAGTAACTAAAGCTCACTTGCGAAGCAACATCAGACAGTGTAAGACCTAAGCTATACGCAAGAGGTTTAAGTTCTAGCTGTACTTCATCGGTCGCCGATTGTAGTGAGTCATTAACGTCACCAACACCTTCCATGCTGTTAAGTTTCTCTTTAAGTTTTGCTGCGACTTCTTTTAGTTTGTTAATGTCTTTGCCTTCTAAGCGAAAACTTACATCGCCATCATCACGGCCGCCATTCATTATGCTGTCTTGAATGTTAAGTGTTTTTACACCAGGCAGTGGCGGCATTTGTTCACGCCATAACGCACTTAACTGAAATGTATCGATAGGGCGTAAGTCAGGCTCAACTAAAATAGCCATAATATTGGCATTGGTGCGACCTCGTAAACTGACTGATAAGTCACGGATCATCGATTGACCATACTGCTCTTGCAGTTGCTTATCGACATTTAATATGACGTTTTCAATTGTTTTTGCTGTCTCAAGCGTTGCTTGCTCAGATGACGATAAGTTCATTTCGACTGAGATGCGCGGAAAGTCATGCGGAATTTTAGGGTTCGCAACAAACTTCACTAAACCACCTGCAAACATACCACCGCTCACAATAAGGACACAAATAAAGCCAACAATAACGGTATATCGATAGTGGATACAGTGACCAATAAATGGCGTGTAATAATTATCGACAAAGTTTTTCAAACCGTTATCCATACCTAAACGCAAACGATGTAAAGGGTTTTTAGGGTTGGCAGGCTTATTTTTCATTGCCGCTAGGTGAGCTGGTAAAATAAGTTTCGATTCAATCAAAGAGAAAATTAAACATAAAATAATTACCCCACCAATGGCTTTAGAGAACGCAGAACCAGGTCCCGACGCCAGTGTTTGCGGTAAGAATGCAGCAATGGTTGTTAGTACACCAAATGTAGCAGGAATGGCAACGCGTTTTACACCACGTACAACGTTATCAAGGCTATGGCCGTGTTTTTCAATTTCAGCACTGGCTGACTCACCGACCACAATGGCATCATCAACGACGATCCCCAGAACTAATATGAAGGCAAACAAGGATGCAAGGTTAACGGTGATATCTAAAAAGCCCATTGGCATCATTAAAAAAGCACCTAGGAAAGACACAGGCAACCCCATCATGACCCAAAATGCTAATCGCAATGGCAAGAATAGGGCGAGTACCACCATCACCAAAATACCCCCCCAAATCATATTATCGATCATCATATTTAGACGACCTTCAAGGTAGTAAGTTAAATCGACAATAGGCGATAATTTTACACCCTCTGGTAAGAGTGGGGCTTTATCAGCAAGGTACTGTTTAAGAACCGCTGCAACTTTGGTGATATCTTGATCTTTAGAGGCATTAACTTCAAACGTTAATGAGTTTTTGCCATTGTATTTTGAGTATTGCAGACCCTCTTCAAAGCCATCGTTCACGGTGGCTACATCGCCAAGTAGCACTTGTGCGCCATCGGGTAGGTGCAATAACGGGAGGTTTTCAAACTCTTTACCACGGTAAGCTTGGTTTTCAACACGCATTGAAATATAACCATTTTCAGAGCGAATTTGACCCGCCGACATATTTGCCGAAAAGCTACGCACGGCAGTCGCAATATCCCGGAACGTTAAACCATACTCGCGAAGTTTATCAGGGCTTATTTCAATGCCAATTTCATAATTTAGGCCACTGTGAAATTCAACTAAGTTGATTTGCGGTAACGCTTGAAGTTCATCTTTTATGTCGTTACCCAGCTCTTTTAGTTGGTAATTGCTCATATCGCCATAAAGCGCCAAGATCATGACTTCTTGCTCGTACTTATCACGGCGAACAATAGGCCGTTCCATCTCTGCAGGAAAGGTATTAATTGAGTCAACTTGCATCTTGATTTCGTCAAGCACTGCTTGCGGATCGTATTGTTCTTCAATTTCGATCCAGGCTTGTGAAAACCCGCGGTTCGAATAGGTAATTAAGCGTTTAATACCTTCGAGTCCTTCAAGTGACTCTTCGACTTTTATGGTGATGCCTTCTTCGACTTCTTGTGGAGCAGCACCCGGATAAACAGCTTGAATGCTGATCCAGTTACTTTCAAACTGTGGGAACATCTGTTTACGAACAGACATAGCTGTTAGTAAACCGCCCACTAAAATAAAGATCATGAGGAGATTTGCTGCAACAGGGTTGCGAGCAAACCACGCGATTAAACCTTTTTCTCTTTGCGTGGTCATGGCTTAGTCCTCTTTTAACGCGAGTTGCGTGGTTGGCGCGCTTAACTCAGCGTTATCTAACTTTACTGCCATCCCCTCAGTGGGGTACTCAAGGGCTGAGGTAATGAGTTTTTCACCATTCGCAAGGCCGTTATCCGCGATCACCATACCATTTTGTTCACGCACGATATGAAGGGTTTTAAATGTCAGTGTTTCGCCTTCTTGTAAAACGGCGATTTTGTTGTCTTTTACTAAGTGGTGTGGCACAACAATGGCATTATCTAAAGCGCGACCTTGAATAGTCGCGTTGATGTATGAGCCAAAACGTAATGGATTTTTTTGCTGGTAGGGCGTAGCAACTTGGGCAACTAAATAATTCATTCGACTGCGTTGGTCTACCACACCTTCAGTGCGAACAATCGTAGCTTGCCATGTGGTTTGTTTACCAGCAAACTCGGCGCTAATAGAAACGTTTGCACCAATACCTTGATTATCCAGATACTGTAAGTCTTTATCGGCAACGGGTAAGCGGATTTCAGCAAGTGAGGTAGAACTTAAACTGCCAAAGCTGTTACCCGGGTTAACAACACTGCCTAAACTAATTAAGCGTTCTTCGATAATGGCATCGTAAGGGGCTTTAATATAAGTACGTTCTAAGTTGCGTTTAGCGCGCTTAACGCTTGCTTGCGCTGCACGGTAATTAGCAAGTTTTTCAGCGAGTTGTGGTTTACGTAGGTAAAGTTCAGAGGGAATAACTTGATGAGAGTCGCCTTTGATACGATCCCACTCAGCTTGCGCAACAGAAACTTGTGCACGTTCAATCTCCAGTGCAGAACTTGCTTGTGCAAGCCCAGCTTCGGCTTCGATAAGTGCTGCTTCGTAATCATTTGGGTCAATTCGTGCTAGAATATCGCCTTGCTTAACAAATCCGCCTTGTACAAACTGATCAGAAAGCGATACAACTTGGCCGCTAACTTGCGCTACAAGCTCGGTGTGATTCTTTGGCTTAACAATGCCGTACGATTTTACATCGAGAGTAATCGTATCGAAGCTCAATGGTTTAATCGATACAAGCGGACGCGTATCTTGTTCTGGTTTTTCGACAGGGGCTTGCTTCATTGAGGCAAACGCAAAAGCCATCCCTAAGCCGCCGACTAAAACGGCAATAGGGAGAATGATTTGTTTTTTACTAGCCACGGGATATTCCCTCACGGTTGACGGTAATGATTAAATTTAAAATTTGTTAGGCTAAGCATACGCAATAAAGTGTTTACAAGGCGTTTGAAGATGTAACAAACCATTACACATATTACAAAGACGCGATAAAGGTTCTTAAAGAGGTACGTGATGACAGATAAAATGGCATGTAGATTAGGCTGTGGCGCCTGTTGTATTGCACCTAGTATTAGCTCACCCATTCCAGGGATGCCAAACGGCAAAGCGGCCGGAGAGCGCTGTATTCAGCTTGATGAGAATAATTTGTGTAAATTATTTGGTGATGCCTCAAGGCCAAAGGTGTGTAGCGACTTTTCTGCCACGATAGATGTGTGTGGCATGACTAACGAACAAGCATTGTATTTAATTACCGAACTTGAACAGATGACATAAATTTGGCTGTTGTTGCTGAAAAGCTTTAAACAATATTTATCATAAAACATTTAGCAAGCTGGTTCTATTTTAGTTACGATACACTGATTTTGTAATTAAGGAAGAATATGAGACACACATCCAATGAAGCGTGGTTATTTTTGTTGTTAGTTGTATTAGCTATTGTCATGCCATTCATTATCGGTTTAGTGGTGGTAAAAACTTACCGAAGATTTAAACCCATAGAACAGGCTGATACGGATTCTGTATCGATTATGAGTTCGATTGAAAGCAAAGATAGTTTTTTTAAAATATTATTTGTGGGTTTTTTAGTTAGCTCTCCGATATTTTATGGCTTATATCATTCATTTTTAGCCTAAGAATGTTATTGAAAATGCCAGTCTTATTGACTGGCATTTTTGGTTTGTGAACTACCAGCTATACGTAGCGCTTAGTGTATATTGCTCGCCACGTCCTGGAGTGCCGGGGACTTCTTCGAATGATTCATCCCATATGTTGTCTGCTGCTAAAGTAATAAACACATTTTCAAGCTGAGCCGGAGTGAATTTTAGCGTCAGTTGCGTAAAGAAGGCTTCATCGCTTGAGCGTCTCAGGCGATTGCTGTGCTGTTTACGCCATTCATTATCAATACGCAGTTCAAGTATGTCCATTGGTTGCCAAACTGCACCGAGTGTTACACGGTGATCTGGATAGTTTAGGGCGTAAAAACTCGCATCAATATCCGCTGCGCCATAATCTTCGGACTTTTCTAAATAGGTGTAGCTGGCAATAAGCTCGGTGGTGTCAAACGACTTATTAGCTAGGAACTCAACCCCTAAAGTATCAATATCAACAGGGTTGGCAAAACGCGCTGAGGTTGCATCAAAGCGGTAGGTCCAGTCAGTGAGGTTTTTATCTTTACGATAAAATATCGCTGAATCTAAGCGCCAAGTTTGCTCTTCAATTAGTAAGCCTAACTCGAGGTTGTCGGTCGTCTCGCGCTCAAGGTTGTAGTTACTTCTGAATAAACCACCTGTTTCGCTGCCACCAATCGCTGTATAACCTGGTACTTGAGTTGCCTCTGCGTATGACGCATACCACGTGTGTTCACTGCCATTTTGATTGACAACTTTAAGGCTCGCATCAGCAATGAAGGAGGTATCTGAACTATCACGATTTGTGTTATCAAATGCTACACCCGCACGCACGGTAAGCTGTTTGTCAGTAGCAAGTGCTGTTGTGTATTCTGGCAATACGCTTAACTTTGTGTAATTGCGTGAAGTAAAGTTGTTTTCAAGAGAAGTAGACTCAATAGAATCTGCAATAAATTGCCCTGAGTAGTTAATTGCATATGCCGCGTTGAGTGTGTGGCGGCCCGATAACCCCAGTGATTTTACCGTTGTTTCGTGAAATGCTTCAAAAATAGCGGGGTTTTCACGTGATAATACATAGTGATCGTTATGTTTACGATAATAACCGGTCACTTCAAATGTATTGCTCGCACCGTACAAGTGTTTGTGATTTAACATTACCAAAGTGGTTTCAAGATCTTCGGTTTCATTAAAATTAAACGGCGTGTATAAGTTGGGCCAACCAAAAAACTTTGCTTGTTTACCGAACATTAAATCAGTTTGTGAAGTGTCACTTGCCAGTTGAATGCGTGCCGATGCGCGTTCAAAATCATGGTCACCATTCTTAATAGAACCATCACTTTTTGAATGCGAATACTCACCTTCAAAGCCTAAGCGCCAATCAGGCATGCTCTCAAGCTTTTGGCTGTGCGCTGCATGAATACTCTGTAAGTTAAAGCCATTGCTACCAATCCCTAACGAAGCACTCCCCGTGCTTGTAATAGGTCGCCAGCCAAATGAAACGGTCCCTACAGAGCTATTCATGCCATATAGAGCGTTATCAGCACCGGTTAGAACCGCTGGGCCTGCTAGCATCTGCGGTGCAATAGGAATTTCTGCAAAGTAATGCCCTGACTGTGGATCGAATAAGGTGCTGCTGCCAACACGAAAGCCGGTATTTTCAAAAATACCACCCCGTATCGTCACATCGGCTTGTGCCTCAGCCATATTACGTGATTGTAAGTCGACACGTGGGTCGTATTCTAAATTTGAAACGGGCGCATCAAAGGTGCCAACAGGTTCTTTATTGGCTGTTGCTGATACTTCAACGGTGATTTGTTCAATGTTGTTTGCTTCTTCTGCAAACAGTGAGCAAGTGACGAATAATGCAGGAAGTGTGAAGTGTACCGCTCGTACCATCTAAAACTCTCTTATGATTACTGTGTTGAGAGCAGTGGGGTTAATTACCGTATAAACATGGCAAACCACTGCAAAATTGCGGCTATTGTATCTGAATCACTGAGTTATACCACTCCAACCAGCATTGATTTAGGCATAAAAAACCGCGAATTAATCGCGGTCTTTTATCGAAACATGTAATTATTGTTTCACTGACTGTGGCGGAAAGTTACTTAAAATATTCGCGACAGTTTCTTTGATCACTTCAGTACGTTTTTCTGGTGACTGGTTCTTTTGTAAACGACCTTCTTTAGCTCCACGCCAAACAAGTTGGTTAGAAGCGCGGTCGACAACATCTAAAATTAATGTGCCTACTTCGTACTCACGCGTTGTCGTTTGCGTGTTGTAGCCCATGCCCCAATAATTCCAGCGTGCGCCATAACCAACATTAAACGTATCTACATCGATTTTAGTATCAACAGATGCATGGTAGTTAATAAGTACATCAGCTTGTGCAACGTCAACCAGTTGCATACCACTTTTTTCAAGTTCAGCATTTACCGCTTCGCGGACACGCTTTTCCATTAATGGACTGATTTGGTAGTTTGCAACATTCTTTGTTAGGCTCGCGTTAGGAACCCACGAGAAAGTTTTATAGTTGCTAAAGTCAGCTGATTTATCGTAATCCCAATCAGGGGTTTTAGCACAAGCCGCTAAAAATAAAACAGCCGTTGCGATTAATAAGTTCTTCATACTGTTTGCTCCTTGGCAAAAATTTCCACTACTTGATTGATAACATAACACAAAAATAATTCAACTGAATGATTATTTAGTTACTATGGCACATTTCAAAAAAAGTAATGTAATAGAATGTAAATATAGTCATCCTTGACTGAATCATTTATTAATTTATGTGATTAGGCGCTGTGTTCGACCTCAATCCAGTCTTTTTCATCGACCCAGTTTTGTGCCCCATCTTTTACTGTCCGAATAGGCACAATGTAGTCACAACTCACTTGTGGCTTAACAGATGCAAAAATTGGCACAAAGCCAAAACTCAATGCGGTTTCTATTATTGCTTTTTGGTTTTGTGGGTCGATATCCGCCGCTTCATCAATATAAATAGGGATACGGTATAAGTTTTGTTCTTGATCACTTAACAGGTAGCGAATAAACAGCATGCCACATAGTAACTTAATTGTTATACGTGTGCCGTTAGAGCCCGCGGAGTCAATTTTTTCAAAGTGCTCTGTTTCACCTGCACGGTTTACTACCTCAAAGCGAATATCAAATAAATCGGTCAGTGTTAATCCCGCTTTATCTGAAGCGAGCTTAATTAAATGATCTTTTGCTTCGTTTACTGCCGACTCACTGTACGGCTCTTGGCTTAATAAATCGAGAGTATCACCTTGCTCAAACTGGTTTGAGGTACTGATAATGGTGTCGATGCTATCAACCAACATTTTTCGCGGGATCACATTGATCTTAAAGGCTTGTAAGTTTGAAATACGATGCTGACTAATGCCTTTGTTAAAGCTGTTCATTTCGCGGCGAAGGCGATCTAGGTCTTCACGCAGGCCTTTAATGGTGGCTGCTACTTCGGTAAGGGCAACTCGGCCTTGGCGCTCAACCGCATCGCGTTCGTTATCAATATTGTGAAACGCGCTTATTAGTTTTTCGTACTTAGTGAACTCATCGTTTTCGTTATCGAACTTTGTAATTCCTGCATTGTAAATATGCATGTAGGTATTGCGCACGTTGATATCAAAGTTTCTCAGCTCTTGGCAATCTTTATTAAAATGATGAATGAGATCACTTAAGTTATCAAAATCAATGCTGATTTCGATCATGTACGGCGTTACTTTGCCCGAGTAAAAATCGAGAGTATGGTCAATTCGCTCCGACTTAACTTGACGTAAGCGGTCAGCTTGGCGGGCGAGTAGATCTTTTTTCGATTTGATAATTGAACGACGATCACTAATTGACCCACTGTTTTTTTGGATATCTTGCAGGTAATCGTCTACTTGTTCGCGTTCAGCATTTAGCTGCTCTTTAAGCAGGGTTTGCGCATCAACAGATTGCTGCATGATTTCAAATTGCTCAAAGCGTTTTAACGCCTCTTCAGAGGCCATTAGCTCATCATAAAGCGCGTCTTTCTCTTTTTGCTTTTGGGCGACATTGGCAGCAACTTCGCGCTGTTGTTTAAACTCTTTTAATGAGTTTTCAAGTGCGGCTAATTGTGCGGTTAATTGCTCTTTGTTTTCGCCAGTTTGCATTTGCACTGGGCTAAGCTTTTTGAGCTTAATCGTTGCACCCGGTAGGGTAAGAATACCGCCTTTTACGTTGGCTGATAATTGCTCTAAAAATTCCCCAAAGGCATCTTCGTCAGTAATCTCGACATCCCCATTGCTGGTGGTTGCAAACGAGAGAATATCGGGATTGAGAATACGCGAGATTTCTTCAACCTCTTTTAAAGACAAGTCTTCACGCATACGAGTAAAGAGGTTGAACTCTAAGTTTTTCAGCTGCAGCTTTAAGCTTTTAATTTGCTTTTGTGTTTCGCTGATGCGGTAATCAAGCGTGTGTAAGCTTTGCCCTTGTGCGCTGTTTAATGAATGCGACAGCGACTCATAGTCCTGCTTAAGCTGGGTAAGGCTAACTTTTAAAGTGGCTTTATTAACCAGTTCAAACTCAGATTTTAATGCTCGGTAGTCTAAAAACCATTGCTCAATTTGCGTTTGTTTGCGTTCAATATCGCGAGACTGTTGAATGTATAACTGTTGCTTTTGTTCAAATTCGTGTTTTTCGTGCTCAATATCTTCAAGGGCAATATTGAGCTCTGCTAGCTGCTCTTGTTGATAGCTTTCAAAGTCAATTAAAGCTTGGTCAATCTTAGGTGCGTACGCAGCCAGTTTACCTTTTAATACGGTTTGATTTTCAAGCATAGATTCAAGGGCTGCAATAGGCTCTTGCATAGATTCAAGGGCTTTTAACTCGCGTTTGGCACGGTTTACTTTGTCGAATGAGCGACGCCATACTTCATAAAAGTCTACCCGAGAGTTTGACATATGACGCTCAAACACACGCAGCATAAAGCGTTTAACATCACTGGCACCGAGCTTGTGCAAGTTAAGAATACGGCGGAAGATTTCTTTGTAAATTGCCGAGTCTTGTACGTTATTCAGCGGGATCATTTTTAAATTGATATCGCCATCAAACGGCGTCGCACCACCAGTTAAAAGGGCGTTGAGCTCTTGTGCTTTAAGTTCAATAGGATTGAATCCTTGCTCTTTTAAATGATTAAACAGCTTAGTGAACTTAACAATAGTTTTGCCTTGAGTGTAATGGTCAAGGTTTAGTTTTCCCTGATAGCAAAAAAACTGATGTGCGAACCCTGCAATTTTACCCAAACCAGCAACACCAATGACCACTGGGCCGTTTGGTAAGTCGGCTTCAAGTAATATATATGATTGGTCGGATGAAAAATAAAACTTTCGGGTTTCATCTAAATCGTGACCATCCCACTCGGTAAGGCGTAAATCATTAATTAGCGGAAACTGCAGGGCATTAATAACAGAGCTTTTTCCGGTATTGTTAGGGGCACAAATCGAGCTACTTTTATCAAGCGGAATCACGCATTTTGCATAGCCAGCGGTATTTAATAGCGCAAGCTTACTGAGTCCGTATAGGCTTTGGCTTTGCATTATTCGTCATCTCCTAGGTAGGTTTCTTCGTTTACTTCCATTAATGCATCGATGTAACGATAAATAGGGGCTTGTAGCATAAAGCCGTTTTCAACTTCGCGGGCAAGTCCTAAGCGCACCATACGTAGATACACATCTTTACGTAAATCTGAGCCAGAGAAAATTTCAAGTTGATCAAACAAATGTTTATTAATTTGCACAAGGGTTTGCATGAGCTCTAAGTCATTAACCTCGTCGAACAAAGCGCGCATCGGGTCTTTACCTGTGTTGGCATAGTGTTCAATCAAAATGTAAATAGTCAGTGCAATAGCGCGCGAGATCTTGCCCATATTAGGTGTGCTTTCATCGCTGCCAAAGTAGTAATAGCCACGGCTATCGTGTTGTAAATCATGACCGAGTGCATTGAATAGGGCGCGATAAGCATCAATGTGTTGATCAAGCTCTTGCCACATTAAGGTGTCTTGCTCGCTAATGTGATAGCCTGAGGTGAGCTTTTTATTAATCGCTTGTAGATGTGTTAAATCATCTAAATTAATATCTGTCATAGTTATTGCTCTGTTGCTTGTTTGTCATCAGCAGGCGATGAATTAAACGGGTAGAGTGAAAAGTGCTGCTGGGCAATCTTTATTTTTACTTTTTCTTGGCTTTGGCTGATTTCAAGGTCGCCATCGCTAATGAGTTTTTGATATAAAAACAGCATTTCGTCAGCGTCAAGGTCGGGGTAGCTTTCATCTAAGAAACTAAGCAGCGGTTGTGACTTTTTGGTGGCCTTTTTGAAGCGCTTTTTAAACTGTGATTTTACATCGTTGTAATCGGGGATATTAGGGCTTTGGTACGCCGGCACATCTTGATGCTCTGGTAGCTCGTATTCATCGTGCTCAAAGTCAACTAAACCTGCCATATAGGCGATAATATGGCGTTGTTGGCCGAGTGAAAAGCGTTGTGAATCAGAGACAAAATTAGGCTGCACGGCGCTCAGCATGTTATCAACGCCATTTTTACGCACAAGTCCAAGTACTTTCGCTGCTTGGCGGGTGATTAAGTTATTACGGCGCAGCTCTTCACGCAGTGGCATTAGCATATCAGCACTTTTACGCAGGCTTTCGCGACCCACTAAATGCATTTCTAAAATACGCGTTCGAAGTTGCTCAAGCATGCGTTTGTCTTGGTATGACTTTCCGAGCCGATCAATTTGTTCAATTTGTAGGCTTATTTGCGTTTCAATGGTGTTAAAACAAGCATGAAAATCGCCACGTATATCAACCATTTCAAGCATTGGCTCTATGTATTCGTCAAACGCTTCTATAACAGCTTGATAGCGTTTTTGTAGCGATTGTACTGCGTTATTAGCTTTAGCTTGTTCAACAATATTTAAAATAGCGTTTTCGTTATGGCTAAACAGTTTCATTATTTTGCGAACCCGATCATCCATAATTCGGCTAAAGCGACGCAGCTCGTCGTAATCTTCAATTTCTCCGGCTTTTGCTAAGCGGTTGCCCAAGCGTGCTAAGTCATCGACTAATACGTTGATCTCTTGTGCTAGACCCAAATGTTCTTCTTGCAATAAAAAGGTTGCAAAGTCGGCAATTGCGCGGTTGATTTCTAATTGCGAAGATTTTGCCAGTGGAATAATAATATCTTGATTCAATAAACGATTTGTTTCTTTATAAATGCGTTCATTTGACCAGCTTGGCTGTTTTTGTTTTATCGCATTTTGTACGTCTTTTAAGCTGAAATCAGCCATCTTAAAACGTTTAAATAAGAGTTCTAACACCCCCCAATGCTCTGTAAGGGTATTTAATAACTTTTTAGCTGGGATCATACGGCTCCAGTAAATCAAAATTTTGGTGTTAGCGTTTAGTAGTAATTTATGTAATTGAGAATAGTTTTATGACTTAGATGCTGCTAGAATCCGCGCCGAAACACTCGACTTACAATTTTTACATTTTTATAAAGGTTGTTCAAACACCATGGTAACCCCACTTATCCTAACCCTGATAGCGGTGGCATTTTTGCTTATCGTTATAGAGGATATTATCCATGTAAACAAGGCCAAAACGACGCTTTTTTTTGGCACTTTATGCTGGATTATCTTGTTTATCTCTCCAATTCATGGGCAAAGCCCAGAAACTATACAACATCAACTTGATCACAATATTTTAGAAATTGCTACTTTGTGGTTATTCCTAATGGCTGCTATGACCTTTGTCGCTTATTTAAACTCGAAAGGGTTTATTCAAAATATTGTTCACAAAATTATGCCAAATCAAATCAGCGAACGAAAGCTGATGTTTTTGATTGGTGGTTTTGCGTTTTTGTTTTCTTCTATTTCCGACAATATCACAGCAACATTAATTTCGCTTGCAGTTGTGATGTCGCTAAAGCTTGATCCAAAAAAATTAATAAAATACGCGACCCTCATTGTATTCAGTGTGAACTCTGGTGGGGTATCACTTATTACGGGTGATGTAACGACCTTAATGATTTTCCTTGATGAGAAAGTCACCATCGGTAACTTGTTATTGCTTATTGTGCCTTCACTTGCAAGTGTGGCGCTATTGGCTGTTATGCTATCTACGGGGATGTCAGGGAATGTCGTATTCGAAAAACAAGCTGCCCGCCGCATAGAAAAGACCGACATCACCATTGCGGTGATCTTTTTCTCGACGATTATCGCAACCCTAACACTCAGTGTGCTTTATAGTGTGCCACCACTATTAACCTTTTTATTTGGTTTGTCGTTAATGTTTTTAGTGGCGCAATTTTTAATGCGCAAGAAAGACGTTAACAAAAAAATTATTGATTATATTCGTGAAATTGAATACGACACGCTCTTATTCTTCGTGGGTGTATTGCTACTCGTAGGTGCGCTTAAAGAAGTGGGTATGCTGTCTAAATTTACGCACTTATATGAGCTTATGGCGCCTGAGTATGCAAACTACTTAATGGGCTTGTTGTCGGCTGCGGTTGATAACGTGCCGCTAACGGCTGCATTACTGAAAGCCGATATTGTCATGAGCCCTCAGCAATGGTTATCGTTTACCTATGCAACAGGTGTGGGAGGCTCAATGCTTATTATCGGCTCTGCAGCGGGTATTATCGCAATGAGTAAAGTAAAAGCATTAACGTTTATGAGTTATTTAAAAATGTCGCTGTATTTATTAATAGCTTATACAACGGGTTATTATGGCTCATACCTAGCGGGAAGTTTTATTTAATACTTGACAGCTAGACGTCTAAACGATAAGTTTCAAAGCCTGCTTTTTATAGCAGGCTTTGTTATTTTAACCAGGTGTTAACTTAACATTCAGAAGAGGTGCGATACTTAGGTATTTAATGTGAGGTGACGATTGCCAATGACCATTAAAGAGGGAAGTACTCGCCGAGGAAAGTAATCGGTCGTCGCGGTTATTTTTCGGTTTATGGGGCTGAATCCTCAAAACTGTCACCAAACTAGGTGGAGAGCTTCTGGCAGTGGACTACTCTTTTTTATCAAAGCACCCCTTGCCGAGTTCTTCTTGAATTAATGTGGATTGTTACCCACAAAAGGAGACGACATGAATACCCAATTAGCCGCCAACTCGAAATCAGATTATGTAGTTGCAAAATTTGGTGGCACCAGTGTAGCTAACTTTGACGCCATGAGTCGTTGTGCAGAAATTGTCTGTGCAGATAATCAAGTACGCGTTGTTGCAGTGAGTGCAAGTGCGGGCGTAACCAATCATTTAGTTGCACTGTGTAAAGGTGATTTAAGCGCAGCACAGCGCGATGAACACATCACAGGTGTTATTGCTATTCAAGAAAATATTTTAGCTGAGCTGTCGCTGGATGCCGATTTAGCTCATGGCTTTGATGAAACCTTAAAAGCATTTCAAACGCTTGCAGCAGCAGGGGCTAAATCGGCCGCAGAGCAAGATGAACTGCTGAGCTTTGGTGAGCGCTTGTCATCTTATTTATTTACTCAAGTACTGCGTGGTCAGGGCTTAGATGCTGTGCGATTTGATGTGCGTAAAGTCTTAAAAACAGATAGTCAATTTGCAAAAGCTACCCCAAACATTGCTGCAACAGCCGCGGCAGCACAAAAACATTTAGTGCCCTTATTAGCAGAACAAGTTGTGGTAACCCAAGGCTTTATTGGCAGTGATGAGCACAACCAAACAACCACGTTAGGCCGTGGTGGTTCTGACTACAGCGCGGCATTGCTTGCAGAAGCAATTAACGCTAAAAGTGTGCATATTTGGACTGATGTAGTGGGTATTTTCAGTACAGATCCGCGTTTATGTGTAAAAGCCACGCCTATTGCTCGACTAAGCTTTGACGAAGCAGCTGAAATGGCAACCTTTGGGGCAAAAGTATTGCACCCCGCGACTATTTTACCGGCAAGTCGCAGCCATATTAGCGTGTTTGTTGGCTCAAGCCGTGAACCGCAATTAGGGGGCACATGGATTGAAAAAGAAAAGTCAGAGCAGCCTGGTATTCGAGCAGTCACACAGCGTAAAAACCAAATTCTTTTAACGGTTAAAAGCCCAGAAATGCTTTTAGCCAGTGGTTTCTTAGCGCGTGTTTTCACTATTTTAAGTGAGTTTAATATCTCGGTTGATTTAGTAACAACCTCTGAAATCAGTGTGGCAATTACCTTAGATAACGCACCTAACGCATCACGCCCAGAGCTTGATCAAGCCTGTTTAGATAAACTCTCTGAGTTTTGTCATGTATCGGTTGAGAATAACTTAACGCTGGTGGCATTAATTGGTTCAGAAATTCAATTACGTCAGCAAGAAACTAACTTAATGCAGGTATTGAGTGATTTTAATATTCGCTTAATCTGCCATGGTGCAAGTAAACATAACCTGTGCTTTTTAGTTGAGCAGAGTGAGTCTGACCTTGTTGTTCAAGCTATTCATAGTCGTTTATTAGAAAGCCAAAACGCGGCGTAAGTCGTCAAATGTCATAAAAGAGCACTGCCAGTCAGTGCTTTTTTGTGCCACCACGCTGATATCAAAATCATTTACGGTTCGGCTTGATGCGGTCAAGCTATGTTTTTCAATTTCCTCAAACACATTTGGGCTCAAGAGCTTAGCGATAGGCTGTGCAGTTGCTTTGGCCAACGCTTCTTTGAGTGTCCAAATTCTAAAAAAACACCCAGCTTGCTCGTTTATATCGCTAAAGGCGCTAATTAGGTTGACTTCCTCTTGGTGATAAAAGTGTTTGGCAAGTTTTACAAAGGGACGTGTTTTTGTGCAGTGTTCAATATCGAAACCAAATTTATGTTGCTCAGGGTTGAGTGCTGCGCCGATAAAACCACGCGAATGCGATAAACAGGCCCAAATGGGCTCACCCTCAGGCGTGTGTAGTTTAAGCTTGCTGTCTGCGTCATCAAATTGGCTTGAAATGTCGCAAAGAGGTGTGTTTTTAAATGCTGGAACGCTGAGTTTTAATAAATACTTAAGTGTTAACCGCGTGGCAATGTACTCTTGTTTTGCTGCTTGTACTTTGCGCTTTGCAAGTACGCTTTGCTCAAACTGGCTGAGTAATTTACTAACCGGCAGGGCACTAATATCGATATGTGAAGCATCCACAAGTACGATTTGTTTATCAGCTGAACTTACTGCTGAATCAATTTTTAAAGTGTTAGAAAAATAGTGACTGCTCATGGTTTGCGGCTTTCGCATATACTCAGAATTAGATTTGTTTATTTTTACAGCAAATGCACGGTTGCAGGCACACACAAACGCAAATTGTTTACGCAGTTGACTGTAATTATGGTTTAATGAGGAAAAATAATAACAGAAATGTAGATGTATGGCACAAGTTCGTGACGGCTTCCAAAGTCGTATTGGTTTTGTTCTCGCCGCTTCTGGTGCGGCAGTAGGTTTAGGTAATATTTGGGGTTTCCCAACGCAAGCGGCAAACCATGGCGGCGGTGCATTTTTACTTGTTTATTTTATTGTTATTTTCTTATTAGCGCTTCCAGCCTTGTACACCGAACTGTATTTAGGTCATCAAGCGCAAGCAAATCCTGTTAAAGCGTTATCAAGTGCATGGCAAGATACCTCGCCAAAAGTCGGTGCCGCAGCGGGTTACATAGGCCTATTTGGCGCCATTGTGATGCTAAGTTTTTATTCGATTGTTGCAGGTTGGATGCTTGCATATGCGCTTGAACCAATCGCTAGCTTTTTTGGTTTAGCTAAGCTCAGTGACTTTTTACACAGTGATTCAATGGCGCGCAATTTTGTGTTTACGCCACTCATGCTTATCTTAACAGCCAGTATTATTTTAAAAGGGGTTAAATCTGGTATCGAGACCTGGTCACGCCGCTTAATGCCACTATTGTTAGTGTTGCTGGTAGCTTTAATCGCTTATATTGCCACCCTTGATGGCGCAATGGATGGCTTTGCTGCTTATTTAGTCCCTGATTTTAGTCAAATTTTCGATGCAAACTTAATTATTGCCGCGATGGGGCAAGCGTTCTTTTCATTGTCGTTAGGTGTGGGTTGTATGATGGTATATGGCTCATATTTAAAGCCAGACGCCAACTTACCAAAACTAACAGGCACGGTTGCATTGCTTGATACGGGTGTGGCATTTTTAGCAGGGTTATTAATTATTCCTGCCATTTTTGTTGCTCAGCACAACGGCGTTGAGGTATTCAGTAATGGTAAGCTAGTCGGTGAGGGGCAATTAATTTTTGCAATATTACCTGAGCTTTTTAGCACTATGGGGCAAGTAGGCCTACTGGTTGGCTTGTTGTTTTTTGTGTTGATGTCGATTGCATCGGTGACCTCAACTATTTCATCAACTGAAATCCCTGTCGCATTTTTAGTTGAAAATCACAGCATTGAGCGTAAACAAGCCACGTTATTTGTGACCTTAGTTGTGTTTGTTGCTTCATCTTTGATCATTCTTAACTTTGATTGGTTATTTGGCTTAGTGATTATGGTATTAACACAATACCAATTACCGCTTATGGGGCTGTTTTATTTCATTACTGTAGGTTGGTTATGGAAACGTGGTAACAAATTACACCAAGTGGCGAGTGGCCCACATTATTGGTTCGCTCAGTACATTCGTTTTGTGTGTCCGTTACTTATGACCGCAGTGTTCGTGAATGTGGCGCTGTTGAAATAAAACTATCAGCTTTAATTCGAGAGTCACTTGTTTAAAAGGCGTAGGGCGCAAACCTTACGCCTTATTATTTTAAGAGCATAGAGTTATTTTAAGCGCATAGAATTATTTTAAGCGCATAGAGTTAAGCGCATTTAAATAACTTCATTAGTCAGTGGCAAGCCTTGGCTTAACTCATTAGCACTTTGCAGTGTGGTGCAAGCTATTTCGTTAAGGGCTTCTTGAGTGAAAAAACCTTGGTGGCCTGTAACAAGTACGTTTGGGAAACTGACTAAGCGAGAAAAAATGTCATCTTGCATAATTTCTTCACGGTGATCTTTAAAGAACAGTTCTGATTCTTGTTCGTAAACATCAAGCCCCAGATAGCCAATTTTTTTTGATTTTAGCGCATTGATACAGGCTTTACTGTCTAGTAGCGCACCGCGTGAGGTGTTGATTAGCATGACACCTTCTTTCATTTTCTCAAATGCAGCTTCATTAATTAAGTGATGGGTATGCTCATTTAGTGGACAGTGCAAAGAAATGACATCACTTTGCGTGAGTAGGGTATCTAAGTCACATAGCTTAAATGGCCCTGCTTTTACATTAGGATCACACACTAAAACGTTAGCGCCAAAACCATTTAAAATATTTACCAGTGCTAAGCCAATTTTACCACAGCCAATAATGCCAATGGTTTTTTTAAATAGGTTAAAGCCGAGTAAGCCATTTAAATCAAAGTTGCCTTCGCGAACGCGATTAAATGCTTTATGTGTTTTGCGATTAAGTGTCAACATGAGCGCAATACAATGCTCTGCAACTGCTTCTGGGCTGTAAGCAGGTACGCGGCAAACCTTTATTCCATGCTCTTTGGCGGCTTCAAGGTCAACATTATTAAAGCCAGCACAGCGTAATAAAATGGCTTTAACACCATCGTTCGCTAAAGCAGAAATGACGTGTTTATCAACGGTATCGTTAACAAACACGCATACAGCATCAAAACCTTTGCTTAATGGTGCGGTTGTTATATTCAGTGATTGCTCAATGAAGCTCAGAGAAACAAACTCACTGTAATTAGTTGAGTTATTGTCAAAGAAGGGTTTCTCATATTTTTGCGCACTGAATAAGGCCAGCTTTATCATTTAAATTACTCTCTATCACCATTTTGAGGGTTTCAGGTTTGGTACGCGGGGCGTACCGTGCAATGAGTTGACCTTCTGAGTTTATAAGAAATTTGGTGAAATTCCATTTAATTGCGCGGTTTTGCGCAATTCCACGTGTATGGCATTTTAAATAATTAAATAACGGATGCGCCTCAGGCCCATTAACGAGCACTTTATTAAAAAGAGGAAAGCTTACATTAAAGTGTTGCTGGTAATACGCTAATAATTCTCCACCTTCGAGTGGCTCATTATGACCAAATTGGTTACAGGCAAAACCCAGCACAGTAAAATTATGGTCTTTATATGTGTTGTAGAGTTTTTCGAGACTTGCCATTTGCATCGAAAAATTACATTTACTGGCAATGTTAACAATAAGAGCGGTTTTGCCTTGTAGCGACGCAAGGCTAAAATTTTCACCAGACGCAAGCTGGGCATTAAAACGATATATACTATCCATGTTTTACCTGTGTGTTTTTAACTTACTTAAAATTAATGAACGCTTTTTCATTCGCTTTTTAGTTATTCGATTGAGATAATGAAATTGTTACTAATTTATCACTCAAATAGGTCAGTTTTATGTCAATGAAAGTCGCCTTCATCGGATTAGGTGTCATGGGTTACCCTATGGCGGGTCATCTTGCTAACGCAGGTCATCACGTGACTGTTTATAACCGCACAACAGCGAAAGCACAAAAGTGGGTATCAGAATATCAAGGTCACTACAGCGAAACGCCAAAAGAAGCGGCAAAAGACGCTGACATTGTGTTTATGTGTGTTGGTAACGACGATGATTTACGCTCAGTGGTGTACGGCGAAAATGGTGTACTGGCTAGCATGCAAGCCGGTAGCTATTTAGTTGACCATACAACGACATCAGCAGAAGTCGCTCGTGAAGTGGGTGCTAAAGCTAAGCAACAAGGTATTGCATTTTTAGATGCCCCTGTGTCTGGTGGTCAGGCTGGTGCAGAGAATGGTGTTCTCACGGTGATGGTGGGTGGCGCAGAGGCTGACTTTGGTGTTGTGCAACCTGTCATGGCTGCTTTTAGTCGTTTTAGCCAACTATTAGGTGAAGTAGGTTCAGGTCAGCTTTGCAAAATGGTGAACCAAATTTGTATTGCCGGGGTAGTACAGGGCTTAGCAGAAGGACTTCACTTTGCTAAACAAGCTGGTCTTGATGGTGAAAAAGTAATTGAAACAATTTCTAAAGGTGCCGCAGGTTCATGGCAAATGGAAAACCGCTACAAAACAATGTGGGCAGGTGAGTACGAATTTGGCTTTGCAGTCGATTGGATGCGTAAAGATTTAGGCATTGCTCTTGATGAGGCAAAAGCGAACGGCGCAACGTTGCCTATGACGGCAACAGTTGACCAGTATTATGCCGATGTACAAGCCTTAGGCGGCGGCCGATACGATACCTCTAGTTTATTAGCACGTATTGAGGCGTTGCATAAAAAGTAATGGGGTATTGGTCATAAAAAGTGCCTAGCATTGCTAGGCACATGTGAACTCTTATAAAAACTATTTTAATAGCAGCTAACTTGCGAGACTAATCTTTGCCCATTTTCAGCTCTCGTAAAGGCAATTTTACAATGAGTGCCTATATTAAGTGAGCCCCCATAGACAATATCTACAAAAGGCTGTGTATTACTGGTACTTAGGTTTGCATTGAAGAGTGTTGAACCATCTGAGTTCTTAACTGTTTTCGTTAAATCTGCGACTAAGCTATATTTGCCATTTTTTATCTCTATTAGTGCAAAAGGTTCGCCGCGACTGTCTTTTACTAAGACGATATTTTGGTCTCCACTATCAAACAATGATGCAAATACATCTTTGAAATCTATAGTTCCGCTTGCAAAGTTTTTGAAGTCTTCACTGAAACTTGTTCCATTATTTTGCACACTTGGCTCTGAGGTATTGCGGTTATTTCTGGTTACAACTGTGGAAGTAAATGCGCTATGTAATGCACTTGATTCAAAAGCTTTTTTAAAGCGAGTGAAGGCACTGAAAGTATCAGAAACACTTGTTGGTGCTGAGCAAGCATTACAATTAATTATAAAGTCATGGTGGAACTGTTTAAATATAACTGCCCTAGATTTAATGACATTTGTAGAAAATGAGATTGAATCATTATTTTCAGAATAAAGTGTTGTATCAATCTTCTCGTAATCTACTCCCATCTCATTACACTGACCCATATAGCTAGCATCAGGTTTATATATACAAGCGCGTATGTAAGTTTCGAAATCCATTTTGGATTCAAAAGAGTAGGCATGGCTTATGCCAATGAATAAAATGACAAATAGGGTAAAATGCATACTTTTTTTCATAAATATTCCTTTATTTATATAATGTTAGAGCATTGCTTTTTGTATAAACGGTTTAATCTTATAAGGTGCCATTTTTACAAAAAGCATGGTAATTGATGGTTATATTACATACTTTGTGCGTAGTTATACAGTGCTTTTAAAATGTGCAGATTTTTTTCATTATCGTCGTGCTCATGAGCTAAATTTTCGAGCGTAATCATAAAATCGTGTGCGCTAATAGAAGGACTGTCATCGCCGTGCATTAATTTATTTTGGCAATACATACGCCACTGTGCTAGTTCGTCTTGGCTTAAGGTGTGTGGCCAGTTGCGAGCACGGTATCTAAACAACAAGGTATTAAACTTTTTGTCTTCAAAATCTAACTGCATTGTGGCCAGTTGCTCAGGGCTTGCATCGCGAATAATGGCAAATTTGGCTTTATCGGCATGGCTCGTAAAGCCATCATATAGTTGATAGTCAGGGTTATGTGTTTCACCGTAGTCACGTTGTTCGTTAAATACTTCGGTTACTTTGTCGCGAAGTTCAGTATTGGCTTTTAATATAGCAAGGTTTTGCAAACACTTTTCGCGGTCTATCCCTAGGCGTGCGGCATTTTCTGGTAATAGTGTTTTAGCGGGCGCAAGAATAGGGCACTTATTTAAGTGAACTAGTTTTAAGCCGACAGGGGCCTCGTTTTCGCCAAGGTCAGTGTGTTTGGTGTAAAGGCGTGTCCGTAACTCTTCAACCGATAAATCTAATAACACCTGCGGATCATCTGTTAAATTAAAGCAGATGATGGCGTTTTTGTTGACTGGATGAAAACTCATCGGCGCTATCCAGCTAGTACAGCCTTGACTTGCCGGTATGCGTGATGAAGTATGTACCAGCGGTGTCATGTTGAACACATCAACTAAATCAGCCAGCGCTTTTTTAGAGCGTAAACCAAAAAAGAATTGATACAGCTTGGGTTGTTTTTCTTTTATAAGCTTTGCAAGCGCAATGGTTGCAGTAACATCACTTAACGCGTCGTGAGCTGCGGCATGTTCTATGCCGTTAGCAACAGTTAAATGCTCAAGTTTAAAGCTGGGTGTGCCATCATCTTTTAATGGCCACTCAATACCTTCTGGTCGCAACGCATAACAAGCACGAACAAGGTCAATAATATCCCAACGGCTATTATTGTTTTTATACTCTCGCTCGTAAGGGTCATAAAAATTACGATATAGACTGTAACGTGTTACTTCATCGTCAAAGCGAATACTGTTATAGCCAGCTACACAGGTGTTAGGCTGACTAAACTCGGCATGAATTTTTGCCATAAATTCGGCTTCAGGCAGTCCTTTTTGCATGGCTATTTGTGGTGTAATGCCGGTTATTAAACACGCCTCTGGGTGCGGTAAATAGTCTGCCGCGGGTTTACAATATTCAATGAGCGGCTCACCAATAATATTTAAATCAAGATCGGTACGTATGCCAGCAAATTGACTCGGGCGGTCTTTTTGCGGACTGGCGCCAAAGGTCTCGTAGTCATGCCAGTAAATTGTTGGTTGCTGTTGTTCTTGATATGCCATGCATTAAACCTTGCTAAGCGTATGTGCGCTTACCATTAAATTTATTAGTTAACAGAATTATGGCATAGAGCCTTATTAGTTTATAGAGCAAAGCGTAAAGGTGTTAGGGAATGTCTATTTTACCAACAAGGGTAGAACAAAAAATAGCCTATTGATTGTTTTTTATGCTTATATAGAGATTAAGAGTGTTGTGTTACTAAAATAGCAATATAAGTGGCGCAGTACTTGCTAAGAAACAGCATCTTTAACAATGAAGGAACAAAAAAATGACTTTATCAGCCCTATTACTATCTACTTTAGCATTCGACGCAGCACCAGCAACAAGTTTTGATACTCAAAAACTTCAGGGGAGTGGCGGAATTATTATTATTAAAGATCCAAAGAAAAAGCAAGAGTTACAAGGTTCTGGCGGTATCATCATTATTAAAGATCCTAAGAAAAAAGAAAACTAATTCTCTAAGTCAGCTGAATTGCTGGTTTTCTTTTAAATATAGTTATATCCTACCCGCGGTTTAAGGGTGGGATATGATTGATTACATCTCTGATTTATATAATGAATTTATGTTTGCTAGTGAAAGTAGAGATGCTTTTTCATTGCAAGTCATAATTTCGTTGATGTATTTAGTTGCTTTAGTTTTGTCTGTTTATAGAGCAGTAAAAAATAAAGAGCTATTTAGTGACTTTTTATCAATTGCTGTAGTAGTAACTAAGTACTTAATTACGTCGCTTTTAATGGAAAAAGTTCTTCTTTACATACATGAAAGCCACGCTGTTAATAATGCACAGAATGTATATTTAGCACTATGTTTGTTTAACCTTTTGAGTATATGGTTGCTTTACATACTGCATGTGAAGCTTAGCTATAAATTTGGCTTATTATTTTTTTGTGTGCTCAAATTAACAATCATTATTGCTTTATCTCATTTTATTTTATGGTTTAAATTTGTTGTCTTGGATATCCAAGCCGAGCACGCCTATATTCATTACATTTACAGTTTTGTCGTCCTTTACATTAGTATTGCCTTAGCTGTGGTGATGCTTTTCCCCAGTTTGCTTAAAACGAAGTTAAAATTTTTGGTGAGTCCAAGTTGGCCACACTAGAGATTGGGCACGAATCAGATATTTCTTATATATCAGCCTCGTACTATCATTTATAATGCTTTTTCCTGATGTATTACGAACCAAGTTTGGGTGTATAGTAACATTTAGTTTACCGAGGGAACGTGATGCTTGAACTAATTTACAGTGCAATTGCCGTTTTAGCTATCTTGCTTATAGCAAGTACATGGCTAATTGCGCGTAAAAACATATTTGAAGATCAAATAAGAAGCAAATCGGTTGAAGTCGTTTGGTGTACCATTCAGGCTGAAAATGAAACCGATATAAATAAAGCGCTCAAATTATTTAATAAAGCCGAAGCTTTAAAAAGTGAAATTGCGGCTTTACTAGGCGAGTCGCCAAATGTAGCCAACTTTAAATTTGCCGAACCAATAGATTTTACTGATGATGCGTTAAAAGATTTATCGCTGGGCGAATTGCAGCGCTACTATGATAAACAAAATAATATTGCCGATATCTATAATGAGTTGTACAAAGGCAAGAATTAAAAAAAGCCAAGTTATTTAACTTGGCTTTGTATTTTTAACTCGTTTTCAATCTGTTCTACATGAATTTCTGCCAGCTCACCCAGTGTTTCTTGATTGTGATTTTCACCCTTAATTAAGCCAGCCATAGACATTTTTTTGATACTTTTGATAATGCCGTTCTTAATCGCTTTTAATTGGTCATTACTTAATTGCACCGTGTGTTGATTTTGACCATTAAGTAAATAGTCAAAACTCACGTGTGTTGCTTTACTCGTTTTATCAATTAATGAATAAGGGATGGTGGCACTGAAAATACAGTGCTCACTAAATCCGCTTTGTAATGATAAATGGTGCTCAAGTTCTGCATTATTTTGCACATTGTATTCAGCACATAAGCGCTTAAAAATGTTACTCACATGCTGTTGCTCTGTGCTGAGAGATTGATCAAACATATAGCAAGTCCTTGCACATTTTTTCTTTATATTAAACGACTTTAGTCCAAATCGCATTCATAAAGTGATGTTTAAATTCACTTTTTTATGAGATTAGTAATGCCATATGATGATACAAACCTATACCGACTAATACATTAAACGGAAAGGTTATCCCAAGCGAGCTTAACATGGCTAAGCCAATATCTGCATCGGGGATTGCTGCTTTAATCGCTGCAGGTGCTGCAATGTAAGATGCGCTAGCAACTAAGCTTCCTAAAATTACGATTGAGCCAAGCTCAAGCTGCAATGCGGTGCCAACCCCAACACCAATCGCACCTAATAAGTTGGGTGTAATAAGTGCAAACAACGCTAATCGCCAATGATGCCATGGAATAGGGCGTAATGTTTGTGCTGCCATAAGACCCATTTCAAGTAAAAATAAGGCTAATACAACTTTAAAGCTATTGGTTAGTAAGCTCGTAACTTGGCTGCCTTGTTGTGTGCCATACATCATGCCAATAATAACGCCACCCACAAGCAGAATAACACTTTTGTTTGTTAAGGTTTCATGCCACAGCGCCTTAAGCGATAGGTTACCTGCAGAGGCTTTATTTCCTAGTCGGCGATAAAGCAATAAGCCAACAATAATGGCCGGCAGCTCAAGCATTACGAGATACAGGGTTACTTCGGCACCTACCACAAGTGAATTTGATTCGGCGTACGCCAAAGCAACAGCAAATGTACCTGCGCTCACCGAGCCATAATGTGCTGCAATACTTGCACTGTTTGCGACCGATAAATTAAGTAAGCGTTTGAGTACGGGGTAAAGTAGAAGAGGGATACACGCTCCGAGTAACAATACCGATCCCATTTCAGGTAATAATTGCCAATGTATATTTCCGTGTAGCACCATGCCACCTTTTAAGCCAATTGTTAGCATTAACAATAGGCTGAGAGTTTCATAAGTTGCTTGCGGAATTTTTAGATCAGATCGTAATAAACCTGCAGCTAATCCTAAAACAAAAAACATGACAACAATATCAGGCACTTTTTTCTCCTCTTAGTTAAAAGCGCCGCTATTCTAAATAAAAAAACACATAGTAAATAATTAAATGAATGCTACCATCATATAGGTTTTTATCTATGAGGTGGGGTTGTGGACTTACGACATATTTCTTTTCGGCTATTAGAAGTGTTTATGTGTGTAGTTAAAACACGTTCAATTAGTGAAACGGCAAGGCAATTACATTTAACGCAGCCAACAGTATCGCAGCAAATAAAGCGACTGCAAGAAACTGTAAACGAGCCTCTCATTGTGGTTAACCAGCAGCGTATTCATATTACCGAAGCGGGATTTGCTTTATTTCAAACTTGTCAGCAAGTGTTTGGTCATTTTGACGATTATCAAGATTATTTGGTTGAATTGAGAGGCGGTGAGCGGGGACGTTGCAAAATAGCGATTGTAAATACAGCGCAATACATCCTGCCAAAACTATTAGGGCCATACAGTAATTTACACCCGCATGTAGAGCTTCCGTTAGAAATAGGAAACAGGGCCGAGGTATTGGCTCGGTTTGAAAGAGGTGAAGATGATATTTATGTATTTAGTCATCCACCGTCGCTTGAGCATGCGAAAGCAGGGCGTTTTTTACAAAATCCCTTAGTGTTTATCGCGCCGATGAATCACCCACTGGCTAAATCTTCACACGTAACACTACATGATTTAATGACTGAGCGCTTTTTATTGCGTGAGCCTGGTTCGGCGACACGCATGTTATTCGAAAGTGAGTTACAAAGCCGTGGCTTTGTACTTAGTGACACCGTGCAAATGGCAAGTAATGAGGCTATTAGGGTTGCCGTCGGTTCTGGAATGGGATTAGGTGTTGTGTCTCGTCATGTATTGCCAGCACACGATAAAAGCTTTTGTATGCTTAATGTTGTTGATGTTCAGCTGGCAAGTCATTGGTATTTTGTTGTTCGGACAGATCGGCATTTATCTCATGCTGCACGTAATTTTTTAAGATTTGCAGAACTTAATTTAGAACAGTGCTTAGACAAAGAGTGGGTTACAAATGAGCTTCATACGCTAAACCACAGTTTAACTATGAAGACGTAGCTACATGTATATTTTGGTACATCACTGGTTTGCCATGATAGTTAGAAAACCTTTACTGCATAACAGTGTACAGTAAAGGTTTATACAAATTTAATTTTACTTCTCAATGTTTTACAGTTTTAAACTTTCCAGCGCTGGTTTTAGCTCAGGGTAATGAAAGCGATAGTTATTCGCGAGTAATTTATTCGGCATGACGAACTGCCCATGGATAAGTAAGTCTGACATTTCACCCATCATCAGCTTAAGTAACCAACTAGGCATTCTGAGCATGGCTGGGCGCGAAAGTACCGTCCCTAATGTTTGGCTAAACTCATTATTATCAACTGGATTTGGAGCTGTGGCATTAATTGGCCCATGCAAGTCGTCGTGGGTCAGTACAAATAATATCAGCTGAATCATATCGTCAATATGGATCCAAGACATACCTTGATGACCATGCCCTAAAGGTCCACCAAAACCAAACTTGAATGCAGGTAACATTTTACTCAGTGCGCCACCTTGTTTGGCAAGAACAACACCCGTTCTCAGCAAGCAAACACGGGTTTTGCTTGATTGCGCTTTGGTGGCTGCATGCTCCCAATCTCGACAGAGAACATGGCTGAATTCTGGGTATATATCATTAAATTCCTCATCTATATGTTTGTCGCCTTGACGACCATAAAAACCAATGGCGCTACCAGAAATAAAGGTATGAGGAGGCGTTTCACACCGGCTAATCGCTTTAGATATTTGTAATGTTAGGTTTATTCGACTGTCGAGCAAACGGCGTTTTTGTGACTCGCTCCAACGTTTGTTAACAATAGGCTCGCCAGCCAAATTTATCACTGCATCTATATCTTCAAAATCAACCTCATCCAACGACTTTACAGCATGCACTTGATGAGTCAGTAATACATTGGCTTGAATAGGATTTCGGCTCAGTACTGTGACTTTGTGATGGTTTAAAAGAAATGGGCACAAATGCTTTCCAATGAGGCCTGTTCCACCTGTTAATAAAATATGCATAGGGCACCTTAATTAAATGAGTGTATGTTTTTTATACATAGCGACTGAGCTTTTTGCAAATTTGTACGTAATAAGTATTGAATAAGTTCAGTTATCTCCCTCAATTCCTTGAAAAATTTTATATGTTTGTAACTGGCTTTGCTTGGCTTCGTACATTGCCTGATCAGCAAATTTTAATAATTGTGTATGGTCAGTTGTGTTATCGGGTGAGACAGCAATACCAATACTTAAAGTGACTTTTAAGTTATGCTGCTCTACCTCAAAGGGGCTGTTGAACTTATCGAGCAAGTGCTTGATCATCGCATCAATATAACTTAGTTTTCTGAGGTGGTGAGCCACAATAATAAATTCATCACCGCCATAACGATATACATCATCATCAGCACGCACAGCGCCAGTTATTCTTTTAGCAGCTTCAACAAGCACTTTGTCACCAATGACATGACCGTATTGATCGTTTAATTGTTTAAACTGATTAATATCAATAAATATAACAGCCATCTTATTGTTCTTTGAGCTTGCACTAATGGCGAATTTTAATTGACGGTCAAGCTCTGTTCGGTTCAACACACCTGTAAGGTGGTCATGACTTACCAAAAAACTTAATTTGTTGGTGCGCCTGTAAATAATGTTGCTCATACGATGAAAACGTCGAAGTAAATAGCCAATTTCATTGGTGTCACATTTTTCAATACGATCAGGTATTTCGCCTTTTTCTAGCTTTTCGGTATTTTTAAGTAATCTCTTAAGCGGTTTAAACAGCTTATTGTTAATGTAAAAAGCACAAAAAATGGATAGGAAAATAAATAACGGAATTTGCACAGATACGACTTGCGTAATAAGTAACCGGTTATTCTGGAAATCTGCGTTTCGCTCAGCCAACCTTGTACGCTCAACATTTTGAAATTGTTTTATTAACGCCTCAATTTGCTCCATTAACGCTTTACCTTCGTTGGTGTAAACAATGCTTTTTGCCTCTTCGGCTGCATGGGGCGTATTTTGTTTTATTAAATTAATCGTTAAATTCAGTTCGGCGAATTTTTTCTCAATCAATGCATCGAGTTGTGCAAGGTTTTGTTGCTGTTTTTTGTCATTCAGAGTCAGCTTATTGAGTATTAGGAATTGTTCTTTCGTTTTTTCTAAACCACGGTAGTAGGGATCAAGATAATTGAGGTTCTCTGTTAAAAGATAACCTCTTTGGCCCGTTTCAGCATTAATAATATGGTTATAGAGTCGTTCAGATTGATCAATAATCTCATGAGTATGATTAAGTACATCAAATTTTAAACGGCCTTCTCTGTCGAGAATAAAGACAATAAAAGTGTTTATCAAAACGACAATAAACAAAGTGCTCAATAATAATATTAATTGTGTTCTAAGAGACATTGAGAGGCCAGAGCTGAGAAATGAGTGATTTATAATAATAAAGTATTGTCGATACTTAGAAATTTTCCAATTTTCGCCTCAATTTAGTGGCTTAAAATGACGTAGTTTGCGTGATAAATGACGAAATCACTTTTTATCTTCACTACAAGTTAATTGATTTTTATAGTGTGTATTGTGTCATGTTTAAAATTACATACATTGTTAAAGTTCAATATAAAGGGGATCTAAAGTGCTTTCATTTACGTATTTATAGGATGATATAAAAATACGTGACACGCTATGACTATTAAACAAAGTGCAGTGCCTACATCAAGGTTTTCAAGGGCTGCAAGCCTTGGATCCTTAGCCTCAAAAGTAGCGGGAAATATGCTGTTTTCAGGCGCAAAAGCATGGGTCGCTGGCAGGGACACCTCTCGTCAAGAATTATTATTACAGCCTAAGAATATTCAGCGTCTTACCGAGCAGCTTGCCCATTTACGTGGTGCCGCAATGAAATTGGGCCAACTGTTGTCGATGGACAGTGGTGAGTTACTTACGCCCGAATTGTCGGCTATTCTCGCTCGATTACGTGCTGAGGCGACACCTATGCCACACAAACAGCTCGTACAGGTAATGCGCAACCACTGGGGGGATGCGTGGCTAGAGCACTTATCGCACTTTGAATTACGGCCGTTCGCTGCTGCGTCGATAGGGCAAGTGCATATTTCCTACACTGAAATGGGGAAAAAACTGGCGGTGAAAGTTCAATACCCAGGCATTGCAAAAGGGATTGCCAGTGATGTTGATAACCTTGCTTATCTACTCAAAATAAGTGGCCTGCTCCCAAAAAATGTGGACCTGCAACCCCTTATTGATGAAGCTAAACAGCAATTGATAAATGAAGCAGACTACGAACTTGAAGCACGATACCTAACACGTTATCGCGCTTGCTTAGCCGATGATGAAAACTACGTTATTCCAAAAGTGGTTGATGAGCTCAGCTCAAAGCAGATACTGGTCATGCATTTTGTTGAAGGGCAAGAGATAGAGGCACTTGTAGATGCACAGCAAGCGTTAAGAAACAAAGCGGTAGAACAGTTACTGCGTTTGTTTTTAAATGAGCTATTTACCTTTAAGCTGATACAAACAGACCCTAACTTTGCCAACTATCAGTATCAAATGGACCAGCAGCGTTTAGTGTTATTAGACTTTGGCGCAACGCGTGAATTACCTCAACATATCAGCAATGGTTATTTGCAATTATTATCTGCAGCCGCCAAAAATGACAGAGCAGAAGTTGCAGCAGCAGCCAAGCGTATCGGGTATTTTGGGCAAGAACTAGCGCAAGAATACATTGATAACGTTGTCGATATTTTTCTACTCGCGTGTGAGCCACTTAGCTGCCAAGGCGAGTACGATTTCGCTAAAAGCGATTTACCAAAACGCATCAAAGAACTCGGTCTTGAAATGAGCACCGCATCGCAATACTGGCATGCACCGCCAGTTGACGCACTATTCGTACACAGGAAGTTAGCTGGGTTGTTTTTAATCGCTGCAAAGTTAGGCGCAAAAGTAGATGTGAACCAGTTATTCACTGAGTTTAAACTGCAACGTAATAAACAAAGCGATTAGAGATACAGTGGGGGAGGAAAATGGTCGGCATAGCAGGATTTGAACCTGCGACCCCTGACACCCCATGACAGTGCGCTACCAAGCTGCGCTATATGCCGACATTTGAGGCAATAGTACGTCTTTTTTTATAAAAATCAATACACCTGTGGTCTGATTGCTTGTTTATTGTTCATTTTAAGCAATAAAGACAGAGGCTAGGTGTTAATCTAGCCAATCATTGATCGTTTTATACATGAAATCACGTATTAATGGTTGGGCATCAGCGTTTGGGTGTAAATTGTCGTTTTGCATGAGCTCCGGGCGACCTGCTATGTCTAACATAAAGAATGGCATAAGTTCGCTGTCGGTTTCATTGGCAATACTTTCAAAGCTGTCGGTAAATAACTTAGTGTAGCGGGGGCCATAATTTGGTGGAATCTGAACTTCCATCACGGCAGTTTTGGCACCTGCTTGTTGGCTTTTGTTAATTAAATCACGTAAGTTAGCGTGTAAACGTTTGATTGGAAAACCACGTAAACCGTCATTTCCACCAAGCTCAATAAGTACATGAGTGGGTTCAAATTCGGCTAGCAGGGTATCGAGTCGTCTAAGTGCTCCGCCAGTTGTTTCACCGCTAATGCTTGCATTAACTAAGTTAACAGGTTGGCTTTTTTCATCGTACTTATCTTGTAACAATTTAACCCAACCTTGCTCTTGTTTGAGGCCGTAAGCGGCGCTTAAACTGTCACCTAAAATTAAAATTGTGTTGTCAGCTGCTGCCGTAAGTGGTTTGATTACTAACAGTAAAACGAATATAAAACGTAGGATTGGATGCATCATATGTCAGCGCTTTCTCAATTAAACATTATTCAAGTTAATGGACTTACTAAAACAGTCACCACAGTGGAGGGTGACCTAACCATCCTCAGTGACATCAGCTTTAATGTCAAGTCGGGCGATTCTGTTGCCGTTGTTGGCACATCGGGCTCGGGTAAGTCAACGTTACTGAGTTTATTAGCAGGTCTTGACCAGTCAACCAGTGGCAGCATTCATTTAGACGGCGCTGAATTGCACGATTTAGATGAAGAAGCCCGCGCGGCATTACGCGCTGATAAAGTGGGGTTTGTGTTTCAGTCTTTTATGCTTGTGCAAAGTTTAACCGCGCTTGAAAATGTGATGCTACCGGCAGAGCTTGCAGGTAGTAAAAATGCAAAACAACAAGCCCTAGAGTTACTCGAAAAAGTGGGTCTTAGCCACCGTGTGGGGCATTATCCTTCGCAACTTTCTGGTGGTGAGCAACAGCGTGTTGCAATTGCGCGTGCATTCATTGGTACGCCTAAAATTTTGTTCGCGGATGAGCCCTCAGCAAACCTTGATAGCAAAAATGGTAGATTGATCGAATCTTTACTTTTTGAACTGAATAAAGAACACGGTACCACGCTTATTTTAGTAACTCATGATGAACAGCTTGCTGAAAAATGCCAACAAATTTTACACATTGAAGCAGGTCAATTAGTAACAGTAAAAGAGAGCGAAGAGGTGCAAGCGAATGTGGGCTAAGTTAGCACTTAAACTGTTTACACGTGAGTTTAAACGGGGTGAATTAACGGTGATCAGTGCGGCTATTGCTTTGGCTGTGCTCACCGTATTAACGCTTTCTATGGTAACAGACCGAATTGGTCAAAGTATTGCGCAAAAAAGTAGTGCCTTTATCGCTGCGGATCGTGTGCTGGCCAGTAATCATCAGTTACCAACAGAGTATTTGCAAAAAGCGCAGGAACGGAGCTTACGCACTGCAAAAATTACGTATTTCGATACCATGCTATTTGCAGGTGACGAAATGCAACTTGGCTCAGTAAAGGCAGTTTCTGATAGTTATCCATTAAAAGGCGAGCTTAAAGTAAAAACACGCTTAACTTCAGATGCTATTGTTACTGACGAAGTGCCAAAAATGGGTGAAGTGTGGCTTAGTGAGTCAGTGTTTTATGCGCTTAATATTCAGGTTGGTAGTCAAGTTGAGCTGGGCGCTGCAACGTTTACAGCAAGTCGAGTGGTTGCCGAAGAACCCGATGCTCCTTTTAATGTTTTTTCCAGTAGTCAACGCATTTTAATTAATGAACGTGACATAGACGCGACACAGGTGATCCAGCCGGGGAGTCGCGTGTTTTATCGTCAATTGTATGCTGGTGAGCAAAGTGACTTAGACACCTTTTATGCTTGGCTTAAACCCCAAATGAAAGAAAACCAACAGTGGTATGGTGTTAAAGACAGGCAATCACCTATTGCGAACAGCTTAAATAGAGCGGAGAGCTTTTTATTACTGGCAGGTTTGTTAGGTATCATTTTAGCGGCAGTGGCAATTGCGGTATCGGCAAAACGCTACTGTGAAAGGCAATATGACCCAGTCGCAATGATGAAAACTCTTGGTGGCAGTAGGGCAACTATCCGTAAAATTTACTTATTACATTTAAGTTTAGTTTGCACAATGTCGGTCATTTTGGGGTTAGTTATTGGTTATTCTTTACAAATGATAGCCAGTGATTACCTTGCTCAGTCAATGGGCACAGAGCTGCCAAGCGCATCGGCAAAACCTTGGCTTATCGCAGTCAGTACAGGCGTGATTTGTGCCGTTATGTTCTCGATTAAGCCGCTGCTGGATTTATTTGATATTCCCCCATTGCGTGTACTTCGTCGCAACTTGGGTGACCGTTTATTAGTGAGCAAAATTCACCTTGCAATGTCGGCGCTAACGGTGTTTTTGTTAATGTGGTTGTTCAGTAATAACATTAAAATTACGGCCATTTTATTTACCTCAACAGCGTTTTTAATCGTGGTGCTATTTGGTCTATCGAAGCTTATTTTTGGTGGGGGTCGTAAGCTAGGCTTAAGTCCTGGTAATAGCTGGTCTTTAGCGATTGCTTCTATTCAAAAGCGAGCGAACGTAAATGCTGTGCAGCTTATAAGCTTTGCGCTTGCTATTAAATTACTGTTGTTTTTAATCGTACTTAAAAACGACATGATTTCAGATTGGCAGTCACAATTGCCAGCCGATGCGCCAAACTCATTTTTAGTGAATATAACAGAAGCTGAGCTTGAACCTATCACGTCGTTTTTAGCAGAGCGTGACATGCCTACGTCAGATTTTTACCCGATTGTTCGTGGTCGTGTTAATGCCGTTAATGGTGAGCTGGTGGCTCGCGAGGTATCATTAGAAGACAATGAGAAAAAAGATGAAGAAGCACGTTCAGGTATTGGCCGCGAGTTAAATCTTACATGGCGCGCTGAGCTACCCAAGCAAAATGAGTTAATTGACGGTACATGGTTTACCGAGAACTCAGTGGCAGAGGCGTCATTAGAAGAGTCAATGTTAGCGCGTTTAGATGTAGAGTTGGGCGATACACTCACCTTTTTAATTGGCGCTCAGTCATTCGATGCCAAAATTACCAGTGTACGTAAAGTAAATTGGAACACCTTAAAACCGAATTTCTTTATTATTTTGAGCCCCGATGTGCTGCAAAGTTTCCCTGCGACGTATATTTCATCGGTGCGTGTAAATAAAGATCAAAAGCGAGAGTTTAGTGAGTTATTACGTCAATACCCAACGGTGAATGCGATTGATGTTGAAAGCTTTATTAAGCAAATACGCTCAACAATAGAGCAAGTATCGTTAGCGATTGGCTTTGTACTCGCGATTGTTGTTGCGTGTGGTGCTTTAGTGCTTATTTCGCAAGTGCAAGCCAGCCTAGGTGAGCGAATGCAAGAAATTGTTATTTTGCGTACACTGGGCGCTAAAGGGCGATTAATTAAAAACGCGACCTTGTATGAATTTTTATTATTAGGCTTTACGGCCGGTTTAGTCGCGGCTGTTGTCAGTGATGTTGCTTTGTTAATTGTACAAAAACAAATGTTCGAATTAGCAGGTAAGTTGCATCCACATATTTGGTTAATAGGCCCTGCAGCAGGTGGGTTATTTGTTGCGTGTTTAGGGTATTTAATGATAGCGCGCACTATGCGAAAAAATACTCAAGGTTTACTGCGGTCGCTAGGATAAAGACGATGTTTAAAAAATGCTCGCAATTGCGGGCATTTTTTATGAACTGTAATTAGTTACTGGTAATTTATACAGTGCTCTGGCATTATTAAATGCAGATGATGATTTTATAGATGGGTCAGTTAGTTGGCGATTATTTTAGGGATTGATCCTGGTTCACGATTAACAGGTTATGGGGTAATTGCCCACCAAGGTACTAAATTTACTTATTTAGGGAGTGGCTGTATAAAGCTTGCTGATCACGACTTTCCTATACGCTTAAAAATGATTTATCAAGGTGTTAGCCAGTTAATTGAACAGTTTTCGCCTGATAATTTTGCCATTGAAAAAGTGTTCATGGCACATAATCCTGACTCAGCACTTAAACTTGGTCAAGCCCGTGGGGCCGCCATAGTCGGTGCGTCAATGGCAGAGTTGCCCGTATTTGAGTACTCAGCCAGACAAATAAAACAGGCGGTCGTGGGGAATGGTGGTGCCGATAAATCGCAAGTACAGCATATGGTTAAAAATATTCTAAAACTGCCGGGAACCCCGCAAGCCGATGCTGCCGATGCGTTAGCAATTGCCATTTGTCATGCTCACTCAGAACAAAATTTAATTAAACTTGCGGGCAGCGCGAGCAAAACCGTAAGAGGACGATTAAGGAAGTAATATGATAGGTCGATTAAACGGGTTACTTGTTGAAAAGCAGCCACCAGAAATACTTATAGAGGTAAGTGGTGTCGGTTACGAAGTGCAAATGCCAATGACCTGTTTTTATGATTTACCCAATGTGGGTGAACAAGCGGTTATTTATACTCATTTTGTTGTTCGCGAAGACGCACAGTTATTATTTGGTTTTAATAATAAAACCGAGCGTGCTTTATTTAGAGAGCTGTTAAAAGCAAATGGGGTAGGCCCTAAACTTGGCCTTGCTATTTTGTCGGGCATGTCGGCGCAGCAGTTTGTTAGTTGTGTTAACAATGAAGATGCGACAACCTTGGTTAAACTGCCTGGGGTGGGCAAAAAGACTGCAGAGCGCTTGGTACTTGAAATGAAAGATAGGCTAAAAAATTGGGGTAATGACTTATTCACACCATTTAGCGATAATGCCATTATTGAGCCTGCAAGTAATGATACGCTAGTAGCGAATAATGCTGCGGATGATGCTGTATCGGCACTTGAATCTTTAGGCTATAAACTACCGCAAGCGCAAAAAGCGGTTAAAGCTGTAAATAAACCAGGTATGACAACAGAGGTTCTTATTAAAGAAGCTCTAAAGTCAATGTTGTGAGTACACCATGATTGAAGCAGATCGCTTAATTGATGCGAGTGAACAAAGTAATGAAGACAGTGTCGATCGTGCAATACGTCCAAAACTATTAAACGATTACACAGGCCAGCCGCATGTTAAGCAACAAATGGAAATTTTTATTGAAGCCGCTCGTCATCGTGGTGAGGCGTTAGACCATTTACTCATTTTTGGTCCGCCGGGTTTGGGTAAAACAACACTGGCTAATATTGTAGCGAATGAGCTTAATGTAAACATTAAAACGACTTCAGGGCCGGTTCTTGAAAAAGCGGGCGATTTAGCCGCGCTATTAACTAACCTTGAAGAAGGCGATGTACTGTTTATTGATGAAATTCACCGCTTAAGTCCGCAAGTAGAAGAAATACTTTACCCCGCAATGGAAGATTATCAGCTCGATATTATGATTGGTGAAGGTCCTGCGGCACGATCAATTAAGCTCGATTTACCGCCTTTTACATTAATAGGGGCTACAACGCGTGCTGGCTCGTTAACATCGCCATTACGAGATCGTTTTGGCATTGTGCAACGCTTAGAGTTTTATTCGGTTGAAGATTTATCAAAAATTGTTGCCCGCTCTGCTCGATATTTAGATTTAATCATGTGTGACGAAGGCGCCGTTGAAATTGCTAAACGCTCACGCGGTACACCACGAATAGCAAACAGACTTTTGCGCCGAGTACGAGATTACACGCAAGTTAAATCAGACGGTAAAGTAAATGCCGAAGTCGCTGAACAAGCACTTGATATGATCGATGTTGATAAAAGCGGTTTTGATTACATGGACCGAAAATACCTTCTTGCCATCATCGAAAAGTTTATGGGTGGCCCCGTGGGTCTCGATAATTTAGCGGCTGCCATTGGCGAAGAAAAAGAGACTATTGAAGATGTCATTGAGCCATTTTTAATTCAACAAGGATTTATTCAACGCACGCCCAGAGGGCGACTCGTTTCTGATATTGCCTACCTTCATTTTGGTCTTACCCCTGATAAATAACAAAACCCCGCTTAGCGGGGTTTTTAGTTTTTAGATATTAGAAAGTAGAAATTAGAAGGTAGATATTAGAAGGTAGATACTAGAAGGTAGATATTAGAAGGTAGATATTAGAAGGTAGATACTAGAAGGTAGATACTAGAAGGTAGATACTAGAAGGTAGATACTAGAAGGTAGATACTAGAAGGTAGATACTAGAAGGTAGATACTAGAAGGTAGTACTGTAGCGATTAAATATAAAAAAGCTTGCCTAAGGTTAATGTGGATTTATTTTGCACAAACCACAAACCACAAACCACAAACCACAAACCACAAACCACAAACCACAAACCACAAACCACAAACCACAAACCACAAACCACAAACCACAAACCACAAACCACAAACCACGATTGATGGTCTCATTTTAACATCTGTAATTCACATGCTGTTAAGTTATCTGTAGGTATTCTCATTGACGTTTGTGCAGGCAAAAAAAAGCCCGCATAAGCATGCGGGCAAACAACAAGTTGAAGGAAGTAATCCAGGGAACTACGGTTTTCTTAAAGAGGTTTTATCCTGTTTAAGTCAACCAAGTGCAATACGAAACTTCATATTGCAAAAAACGGAGCTTAATGAAAAAACTTTCAAAGGTTGCAGCTCGGTATGGGGAAATGATACGCAATGGTTGATTTTTCTTCAAACTAGAAAAATTTAATTTTCAGATAAAAAAAACTAATGTGAGTGAATTGTTGGTTTGTTTTCTTTTTGTTCACTTATTGAGTGTTTTTACTTTAAGTTCATGAATAAAATGATTTTTATAATATCAACAAACATTGTTCAGGATTAGTTTAAGTATTCTGTAGTAGATTTGCAAAACATGTTTTGGGTGTTTATGCGTAAAATATGAATAAACGCCGTGTTTTATGAGGTTTTGCTATATTTTTAGTTGCCTAATGGTGGTACTCATTTTTGCAGTGAAAACATAGCAAAAATAAGTTTTTAAAGGATTGTGAGCAAAAAATAGCTAAGCTGAGTGCTTTTCACCGTTATTTGCCGCTATTTCACAGCAAGAGCGTTGTCAGTTCATTATTGACTAGATACACTAGATGTAACTTTTGGCCAAGTTTGTGGTCAATAAATGCAAGTGTAAAAAATATAACAAATTATATAGAAATCTATTTTAGGAGTTTAACGTGGGATCAGGGCTTAACTTTTTAGATCTTATTCTAGAAGCCAGTGTACTTGTCCAATTAGTGATGTTGGCATTAGTGGGTATGTCGGTCATGTCATGGGCAATTATTTTTCAACGTAAAAAAGCGATTTCTGATGCATTAAATGGCGCAAAGCGTTTTGAGCAAAAGTTCTGGTCAGGTGTTGATCTTAGTAAATTATATAATGAAGTGTCTGCCCGCCCAGGCGGAGCTTCGGGCGTTGAAGCTCTTTTTGTTGCCGGTTTTAAAGAATTTGCACGCCACAAAAAAAATACGTTCCAAAGTGCCAGTATCGTTATGGAAGGCACGCATCGTTCAATGCGTGTTGCTTTGTCGCGTGAAGTTGAAAAATTAGAATCTAGTTTATCGTTTTTGGCGACCGTTGGTTCTATTAGTCCTTATATCGGCTTATTTGGTACTGTATGGGGTATCATGAATGCATTTATCGCACTAGGTGAAGTGAAACAAGCTACATTACAAATGGTTGCACCGGGCATTGCCGAAGCACTTATTGCAACTGCAATGGGCTTATTTGCGGCAATTCCAGCCGTTATTGCTTACAACCGTTTTGCAAATAAAGTAGAAAAGCTGGAAGGTAATTATATTAACTTCATGGAAGAGTTCGCCAATATTTTACACCGCCAAGCAGCTACGCAAATAGAGGCAAAAGCGAATGTATCAGCGTAAAAAACGTCGCCCAGTAGGGGAGATAAACGTAGTACCTTACATTGACGTTATGTTGGTACTACTTATTATATTTATGGCAACAGCCCCATTAATTACTCATGGGGTGAAAGTAGATTTGCCAAAAATGGAAGAATCTGATCTTGTCGATACAAAAGATACACCGCCTATCATTGCGTCAATTGACGCTGAAGGTAAGTATTATGTCAGTATCGGCACTGACCCAGAAGCACCGATGGAAGCATTAGACGTCGCTGCTGTGATTAAATTACAGTTGCAAAAAAATCCCGATACTCCGGTTATGATCAAAGGTTCAGGTCGTGTATCTTATCAAGAAGTACTGTTGTTAATGGATTTTCTTAAAAATGCAGGGGTGCCTTCAGTTGGCCTTATGACCGAATCGTTTGAGGGGAATAAAGGCTAGTTATGGGTGCATCAGTAATAAAATCAGTTCTTTTGCACTTGGCAATTGCAGGTTTATTAGTGGCGACAGCCAATTTTCATATGCCAGCACCAAAAGTAATGGAGGTGACTTTAAACCCTGCATTACCTGAGCCTGAAAAAGCGGTGTCAGCCGTCACGGTTGATCAGCAGAAGGTTGAGCAAAAGATTGCCGAGCTAAAAAAGCAAGAAGAAGCTAAAAAGCAAGCAGAAGCAAAACGTATTCGTGATTTAGAGCGTCGTGCTAATGACGCGCGTAAGCAACGTGAAGCTGAAGACCGCCGTCTGAAAAAATTAGAACAGCAGCGTCGTGCGAAAGAGAAAGAAAAAGCCGAAGCTGAAGCTCAAGCAAAGAAAGCGCGTGAAATTCAAGAGAAAGAACGTGCTAAAGCGCAGCAAGCTGAAAAACAAAAGCAAGAAGCCGAAGCAGCAGCAAAAGCCGCAGCACAGAAGCGTAAAGCCGAAGAAGAAGCATTGAAAAAAGCGGAAGAAGAGCGCAAGCGCAAAGCTGCCGAAGCTGAAGCTGAACGTAAACGCAAAGAGGCTGAAGCAGAGCGTAAGCGTCAGCAGGCATTGCAAGAGCAAATGCTCCAAGAGCAACTGGCTGCAGAACAGGCTGCACGTGATAAAGTGCGTCAGCAGCAGGTTGTTGGCGAAGTTGAGAAATATAAAGCGTTAATTATGGCGCGTATTCAGCAAAACTTCTTAAAAGATGAGAAGATGAAAGGCAAAGAATGTCGCCTTAATATTCGCCTTGGCTTTAATGGTTTGGTGACCCAAGTTAAATCATTGGGTGGAGATACGTTAGTGTGCGAAGCTGCGATGCGCGCAGTGCGTATGGCCGACACGCTACCTGTATCACCAGATCGTGAAGTATTTGAGCAATTAAAAAATATTAATTTAACAATAGCGCCTCAATTTTAAAGGAATGATATGTTTAACCAGATAAAAACAGCATGTTTTATTGTATTACTGGGCTTTCATGGCATTGCCAGTGCTGCATTAGAAATCGTGATCACCGATGGTATCGATGGTGCGCGACCAATTGCGGTTGTGCCTTTTAAATATCAAGGTGTGGGTCCTATCCCTGAAAAGTTAAGTTCAGTGATTGCTGCCGATTTAATGCGTAGCGGAAAATTTAAGCCGATCGACGTTAATACCATGCCTCAGCTTCCTGCTAAAGATTCAGATGTTGATTATGGCGCGTGGGTTAATAAAGGTGTCGAGGCTGTGTTAGTGGGGGAGGTAGAGCAACAACCTAATGGCCGTTACCGTGTTAAATATGAACTTATTGATGTGATTCGTGGCCAAATTACGGGCGGCGAAACACAATTAATGAGCAACGGTAAATTGGTTAAAAGCCAAGATCATATTTTAGATGCACGTGAAAGTGTTATTGGTGAAAATGGTTTTCGTCGATACGCACACCGTATCAGCGACGTGGTTTACGAAGCTCTTACGGGTGAAAAAGGCGCATTTTTAACAAAAATTGCCTATGTCATTGTGCGTGAAAATGACGCTAAACCTTATCAATTGGTGGTTGCTGATTATGATGGCTTTAATGAGCAAGTGTTGCTTCGCTCTAAAGAGCCGCTTATGTCACCAGCGTGGTCGCCAGATGGGACTAAGTTAGCGTATGTAACGTTTGAAAATCGCCAAAGCCAAATTTACATTCAAGACTTATATACAGGAAAACGCGAACTAATTACCAGTCACCCTGGTATTAATGGTGCGCCTCAGTTTTCTCCTGATGGTAAAAAACTACTGTTAGTGTTATCAAAAGACCGTAATGGCGCAACAGAAGTGTACTTATTAGACCTTGCAACACGCAAAGAAACTCGACTTACAAATCACCGCAGTATAGATACTGAACCATCATGGTTTCCAAATGGTCAAGATATCGTGTTTACCTCTGAAAGGGGTGGTAATGCTCAGATTTATAAGTTAAATTTGCAAACAGGTAGGTCAAAACGAATGACCTTTGATGGTGACATGAACTTAGCAGGTTCGGTTTCACCGGATGGAAAAGAATTAGTAATGGTGAACCGTACAAACGGTCAATACCATCTTGCTAAGAAAGAGCTAGCTACAGGTGCGTTCCAAGTATTAACGAGAACACGCCTAGATGAATCGCCGAGTATTGCACCCAATGGCTCGATGATTATCTACAGCACGCTTCATAATAATAAACAGGTGTTAGCGCTAGTTTCTATGGATGGTCGCTTTAAAGCACGCTTACCTGTGCTAGACGGACAAGTTAAGGCACCGGCTTGGTCGCCTTATTTACAGTAATTTTACTGGTTTACTCAATATAGGAATCAATTCAATGCAACTTAATAAAACTTTAAAAGGCCTGCTAATTGCTGTGCCAGTGATGACTTTAGCAGCATGTAGCTCTTCTTCAGGTGTTGACGAAGGTGCTGCAAACCAAACAAACCAAGGTGCGGTTGAGCAAGCAAACAACAATGATACAGTTGAAGTTGCAACGCTTACTCCAGAGCAACAAGCTGAAGAAGCACTTCGTGAAAAATACGAAGCGTTACGTCAAGAACAAATCATTTACTTTGGTTTTGATAACGCTAAAATCCAAAGCAAATACGCTGAGCTTCTACAAGCACACGCTGAGTTTTTAGTACAAAACCCTTCAGTTAAAGTACTAATCGAAGGTCACGCAGATGAGCGCGGTACGCCTGAATACAACATCGCATTAGGTGAGCACCGTGGTCAAGCAGTAGAAAAATATCTACAAAGCTTAGGTGTTTCTGCTAGCCAAATGTCGGTAGTGAGCTATGGTGAAGAGAAGCCAATGGTTAAATCTCGCACTGAAGAAGCGTTCGCTAAAAACCGTCGCGCAGTATTAGTTTACTAAGAAAGAGACATTATGAAGCCGAAAATTATTTTGGCAGCAATGATCTTAAGCGGGAGCACCCAGTTATGGGCTGCTCCCGCTCCTGTTTCAGAAGCTGCAAGCTCGCAATCGAGCATAGAGAAGCGTTTAATCGCATTAGAAAACATGATGAAGTCACGTAATTTATTGCAAGCTGAGCTTCAGCAGCAGTTGAATATATTACAAGACGAAGTGAGTCAGGTTCGTGGCATTACTGAAGAGCAAAGCTATAAGCTTGAAAAAGTGCTCCAACGTCAACGTGAGCTTTATCAAGAAATTGAGAATCGCGTTAGTCAGGCCTATTCTCAGCCTGCGGCAGCAACTCAGCCAACGAACACTTACACAGATATAAATGCATCACAGACTATCAGCTCAGACTTATCTGAAAATGAAGCCTATGAGCGTGCTGTGGCGCTAATTATGAAAGATAAGCGTTATGAGCAAGCAATACCTGAGTTCCAAACATTCTTAACGACTTATCCAAATTCAGTGTATGCGTCAAACGCGCATTATTGGTTAGGGCAGCTTTTAACAATTCAAAACGATCCCGCTGCTGCAACTAAACACTTTAAAGTGGTTGTGAATGAATTTCCGAATTCGAATAAACGCCCTGATGCTATGTTGAAGTTAGGCAACTTACTTGTTGATCAAGGTTTAGGCGAACAAGCCCTTAAAACCTTTAATGATTTAATTAATCAGTACCCAAGTACAACCGCTGCTAAATTAGCCACAGAACGTCTGTCGCAACTGTAGATTTGACCTGATTAGACTGCTTTTTGACTTAAGCGGTCTAAAATTAGGCAACTAGACATAAAAACTTAAAAAAAGAGATATTTTCTGTTGCACTCAGCATTTAAATAAGTATTATAAGCGCCCGCAGCAGGCGATTGGTAACAACAGCCAAAATGCGGCTAAAAGAGCGGGTCATTAGCTCAGTTGGTAGAGCAGTGGACTTTTAATCCATTGGTCGATGGTTCAAGTCCATCATGACCCACCATTATTTTTAATGGTATACTTTTAGATATCGGCGGATTTACGCAGCTTTAATAACGTAACAGAGCGGGTCATTAGCTCAGTTGGTAGAGCAGTGGACTTTTAATCCATTGGTCGATGGTTCAAGTCCATCATGACCCACCATTCTTTGAATGGTACAGTTACATATCGGCGGATTTACGCAGCTTTTAATAAGCAGCAGAGCGGGTCATTAGCTCAGTTGGTAGAGCAGTGGACTTTTAATCCATTGGTCGATGGTTCAAGTCCATCATGACCCACCATTCTTTTTGAATGGTACTGTTAATATCGGCGGATTTACGCAGCTTTTAATAAGCAATAGAGCGGGTCATTAGCTCAGTTGGTAGAGCAGTGGACTTTTAATCCATTGGTCGATGGTTCAAGTCCATCATGACCCACCATTCTTTTTAGAATGGTAATCTAAAATCGACGGATTTACGTATAACTTTTAGTAAGCAATAGAGCGGGTCATTAGCTCAGTTGGTAGAGCAGTGGACTTTTAATCCATTGGTCGATGGTTCAAGTCCATCATGACCCACCATTCTTTTGAATGGTTATTTATATCGGCGGATTTACGCATCACATATCAAGAGCGGGTCATTAGCTCAGTTGGTAGAGCAGTGGACTTTTAATCCATTGGTCGATGGTTCAAGTCCATCATGACCCACCATTCTTTTTGAATGGTCATGCATATCGGCGGATTTACGCATTACATATCAGAGCGGGTCATTAGCTCAGTTGGTAGAGCAGTGGACTTTTAATCCATTGGTCGATGGTTCAAGTCCATCATGACCCACCACGCTTAATTTATCTTTTTCATCTAAGTTATCCCTTAATTATCTTTAACAGCACTCAGCAATACTGTTCTTTAGCGTTATATTCTCGTATAATTCGCGCCATGAATGCACTGTGGACTAAGTGGTCGAGAAATGAGTCTAGCTGAACAAATTATGCCTGAGGATTATATCTTTCCTCCAAAGCCAGCGCCGTTATCAAAAGATGAGCAAGCTGAGTACAAAGCACGTATTAAACAATTACTAATAGACAAGAATGCAGTTCTTGTTGCCCATTACTATACGGATCCTGAAATTCAAGCACTTGCTGAAGAAACAGGCGGCTGTGTGGCCGACTCGTTAGAGATGGCACGTTTTGGTGCTAAACACGATGCGGATATTATTGTGGTCGCCGGCGTGCGTTTTATGGGCGAAACAGCAAAAATCTTAACGCCAAACAAAACAGTCGTAATGCCAACTTTGGCTGCGACCTGTTCATTAGACGTAGGGTGCCCAATTGAAGAGTTTTCTGCGTTTTGTGATCAACACCCAGATCGTAAAGTAGTGGTGTACGCTAACACCTCTACGGCGGTAAAAGCACGCGCCGATTGGATAGTTACCTCATCATGTGCGCTTGAAATCGTTGAGCACTTAGATGAGCAAGGCGAAAAAATCATTTGGGGTCCAGACAAGCACCTAGGTTCTTATATTCAAAAGAATACCGGTGCCGATATGATTATGTGGAATGGCGCGTGTATCGTTCATGACGAGTTTAAAACCAAAGCGTTAAAGGACATGAAAGCCCTACACCCAGATGCAGCGGTGTTAGTACACCCAGAGTCACCTGCTGAGATTGTTGCCCTTGCTGATGCTGTTGGTTCAACAAGCCAACTAATTAAAGCTGCGCAAACCATGGACAACAAAAAGTTCATCGTGGCGACAGACCGCGGTATTTTTTATAAAATGCAGCAGTTATGCCCAGAGAAAGAATTCTTTGAAGCACCTACAGCCGGTGAAGGCGCAACATGTAAAAGCTGTGCACATTGCCCGTGGATGGCTATGAACGGCTTAAAAGCGATTGAAGAAGCCCTAACAGACCCACAAGGCAAAGAAGTGTTTGTTGATATGGACTTACGCGAAGGCGCGTTAAAATCGCTTAATCGCATGTTAGAGTTCTCTGCGACACTACAACGCTAAGAATTGTTGCGATAGAAATGAAAGGCAAGGTGTACATACCTTGCCTTTTTTGTTTGTTTACTAGCCACTTAAGTTCGCTATTTTAAAAACCCCTTGCGTATGTAGGGTTGTTTTCATACTATAACGCCGCGTTAATCAGTTAACGCTTTAGGTGACGTGTCCGAGTGGCTGAAGGAGCACGCCTGGAAAGTGTGTATACGGCAACGTATCGAGAGTTCGAATCTCTCCGTCACCGCCATTTCCTTTTTATATACTTGTCTATTTTTATCAAATTTTCTTTATAAAAAAATAAACCCCGCAATTGCGAGGTTTATAGCGTAATGCGAAATGCACTATTGAATGCTTATTTCATCCAATGTGATAGTCGCTTCACTTTCCGTTCTTATGGTGATGAATGAAGTGCTGGTTGCAACGAGTCCATCCACAGTATAAGTTTGGCCTGCTGTTAAGTCAGACAGCGGCACAGAATAAAACTTAGACGCAGTGCCATGAATTGAATTGAATTGCTACTACCCGAAGTATTGTTATCGACATAAATTTGAAAGTTTTTGGCTGTGTTTCCAGCTACCGCTGCAACTTTGAACGTTACTTGGTAGTTGTTTGATAAATCAAGCAAGCCTGTTGTTTCGATGTCATTTCCTGTCGTACTGGTACTTGGGGTTGTGTTAGCAATGCTAATTCTAGCGCCAGTCATTGTTAACTGTCCGCCTGCGACGTCAACATTACCTGTTACACGGTAGAACAGCGCTTGTTCGTTACCCGCAGATCCTGAAATATCACGATAGCTGTTACTAAAAAACTCATCAGTATTAGCAGCAGAGAAGTTTTCAGTAAAGGGCAATCCAAGTGGTTCTTGAATAGGAGGCTCCGTTGGAGACTGAATATCAGGAATGTTTAAATCACTTTGATCCAGCTTACCAACACCTGCATGAGCAAGTACATGTGCTTTAACATCCATTACAGGCGTAAGCGTATATTCATAAGGTGCTTTATATGAGCTGGTTGGCGTCATGCCGTTTTCAGTCACTTCTGCTCGTACATCCCCATCTGCCGCATCACTCCATGTAATGCCTTCGCCTAGATAATTACCTGATGTGTTCCAATAACCAATCTGTGCTGAATAAAAAGAAACCACAGGGTTCTTGGTATTTTCAAAGTAATTATTCTCTATGTGTAGCTCAGCTCCCATACGTGAATTAATTGCACTTGAAGTGATATTGTTATAGTAGTTATTGAAAATATGACCATTACCGAACCTAAATAAAGGGACCCGAGAGACAATATTTTCAAAGCGGTTGTGATGGAAGGTGATATGACGGTTTTTATTACTGCTGTCGTCATTGTCACTATGGCCATGTAATGAAGTTTTCCAACTATCATGTATATAGTTGTAAGAAATGGTAATGTTCTCAGCACCCGACTTAGAGTCAATTAAGCCATCATAATAGTCTTGATCCACGGAGAGCGAAGAATACAACTCATTATGGTCAATCCAAATGTTTGCTGTTGTTTCGTTTTCATCACCTTCAATTGAAATTCCGTCTTTACCACCAGTGAGTACTTCATGAATTTTTAAGTTTTGGATGATAATGTTGTTAGCGCGGCGAATAGCAATGCCAATCCCATTAAACTCACCTCTATCAGCCACACCGATAATTGAGACATTATTCATATCTTTAATTTCAATAGATTTATTATCACCGCCACTGTTAGCATCTGTGATTACACCATCAACATAGATAGTAATAGCGGATGCTGAAGACTTCGCTTGTGCTAGGGCTGCTTTTAATGAAGCCCCATTATCAACAGTAACAACAGTACCGCCTTCACCTCCGGTGATATTATAGTTATACCCTGCAAACCCTCGACTAGGATTGATTGGCGCAATGCTGACAGGCTCATCCGGTAGTTGAGGAATAGCAAGTGGTTTTGGACTCCATCCTTGACCGTCGTTATAATCTGCAAAAATGTTTTCGCGGTCTAGCAGCTCGCTGACTTCTGAATCTGAAAGAATATAGCCACCTTCGCGTTCAGATAAATCAAGTGGATTACCGTCTAAATCCATACTGCCATATTCGCGCCAACCACTGGTTGCTGTGGCAACGCTAGGGTTAGGAGCAGGTTGATTATTTACACCTTGAACAGCCCAGCCAATTTTAGCGATATGTGTATCAAACCTATTGTTTATTAAGGTTATATTATCAAAGTATGTATCGCTGCCTCCACTTCTTGCAATGTATGTTGAGTTATCTAAAACATCATTGCCAATGGGGCCAGGACCATGTGTGAATCGACTATTCAAGAAAATAAAACCAGGGTCTGTTTCTACAGGTACACGCGCTTGTAAAACATAGCCACCCGCTGAGTCAGTTAAAGGATCACCGTCTTTTGAATCACCGATTGTACGGATCTCTGAACTCTCGAATAACGCCGTTGTTGGGTAACCCCAAATAAAATCAACATTCCCTGCAACAAGCGTGTTGTAGAACCATGAGTATCCTTTTAACAGGAGGGTATCTTGTTCACTTTTAAAGCGGGCATTGTTCGCAACTAGGCGGTACGGGCTATTGAAATAAATAGTTTCTGCTTGGTTCGAATCCACTTTATTACGAATATGCGTATTTTTAAGGGTGAGATTATTAAGGGTCAGCATGTCGACACCTTCTACTAAAAACACACTTCTACCTCCGTTAGGTGTTCCTGTGCTAATAGGTGCACTGCCACCCGTGCCGCCATTCATAGACTCGTAATTCTCATATTGAATAACGGTGTTTTCTTGGCTTTCACCTTGAATAGTGAGGTTGTTTTTATCGCGTAAAAATAACAGTTCGTTATAGATGCCGTCTTTTATGGAGACAGTGGTGTGCTCATCTTTGCCCAAGTACTGCATAGCAAAATTAAGTGCACCTTGCACAGTTCTAAAGTCTGCCGCACCTTCATCATCAACGAGCAGCTGATTACCTGCAGGCATGCTTACTTTAGTGACAAAGTCCCATTGACTGTTATCACCTAGGCCACTAAATTCTTGACCATTTAGCATTGCACCAACCACGACATCATCACCAATTACAACACGGTATGTATGTCCATACTCAAGGGTATTATTGCGTGGTTTAATGGTGAGCGTGTTCCCATTTAGCTGTAGTGGATAGTAGTAAACAGAGCGAACTTTAGCTTGTCCAGCAAAACCAATGTGGTCAATGTTTTTACCAACGGTAAGGGTATCGACTAAACTGTTATCGCTGACTTTATAAATACGTACTTCACCTAAAGCGCCTAAACTTGGTTCATTATCAAATGTAAGGCTAAATTGCGTATCAATAAATTGATTGGCACTGTTTTTTTCAGGAAATAATTTTCCAGCTAAGTCGCCATAGTCAGTTGCTGGCATGACAAAACCTTCAGCCACACTCACCTCTATTGTTCGGGTTATGGTACTATCAGAACCAGAGACGAACGTAATCGTGGCATTACCGGCCGCCATTGGGGTGAGAGTAATTACACTCCCATTGATATCGACACTGACAATTTTGTCATCAGTTGAAGTCACTGTGAATTCATCAATTGTTACCCCATCATTTTTAATGGCGGTGACATTAATTGTTAATGGTTCAGCTGTCGTTGAGGTGTCCCAGTTAGGGTCCTTGTAATCCAGTGTGAGTTGAATGGGTTTGATAGTCGGATCGCCAACTTTTAAGTCATCCAATTCAAATGAACGGTTATTAGTAAATAAACCTATTAGCCCACGTGCGCTGTAATTTGTATCACTCACTGAGCCTAAGTTTTCACCATTTAAGTAAATGGTTAATTGATCATTGATTAATTCAAAACGGGTGGTGTACCAAACACCGTCTTCTGTGCCACCTTTTTCGCCGAGTAAAATAGGTGTACTTGCCTGAACAGGGCGTGCAATAGAGCCCTCGGTGCTGACAGCAACTTCTACTCGCGTGCTACTAGATGAGTTTTGTACATTTAAACCGCCACCGTACCAGTTTCCTGTATCTTGATAACGGGCCATCATATACAACTGTTTGTTTGCTGTTGTACTGTTTTGACGAGGACGAATTTTCGCTTCTACAAAATAATTACCTGTTTGTGGGATATTTTGCATTGCTTCGTCTGTAGCTAAAATAAGTTCACCGCCTGCGTTGCCTGCGGTGTATCGCATCATATTATTACCGTTGATATTTAAAATATCGAATTCACCCATGGCACCGTCTACGTTAGTAGGCGTTGCTAAAATTTTCCAGTTGCTCAAATCACCACTTTCAAAATCATCACAAAAATACAGTTCAGGTGCATCTGAACACTTAAAGATACTTGGGTCTTCAACGTACTCAATGCGTAAATTATTAATCACTACTTTACCGCCTGTCTCGGTACGCAATTGTAAAAAAGAGTTCTTGGTAGCGAGTTTTCCGGGTACGACTAAGGTTTCGCCAACAACTAAGTCATTGATTAACTCGTTGAAGAATCGAGATTCACCACCGTGCATCGATTTAGAGCTACTTGATGTATTGTTGTCGACATAGATTTGGAACTTGTTGTCACCTTCAGGATCGCTGGCACTGACAATATCCATGACGACTTGGTAAGGCCTTGATAAATCAAATACCCCCGTTGAGTTTGTATCATTTTCGCTGGTTTCCACGCCCGCAGTGGTATTACCCAAAGTGAATCGGCCCCCGTCCAGTTCTAAGCCGTTTTCGACGACGGTGACGGATCCTCCAGTTTTTGAAAACATCGGAACTTCATTACCTTGACTATCAACTATTTTTTGATAGTCGACAGAAAAAATATCACCAGTAACAGTCGTAAAATCGTTTGTGTAAGGCAGTTCAACAGTGGGGATCTCACCTGTTGCAGGTGGATCAATTGGCGGTTCAACAGGTGGCTCAACTTCTGGCACATCTGTCGCAACTGTTTCTATTTTTAGATTATCTATGACTAATAAGGCGGCTGAATCGGTTCTGATTTGAAAGTAAGAGTTTTTAATATCTGCGCTCAGGATACCGCGTGCATCTGGGTGCGTTAATTCAGTTCCTGTATTAACATCTTGCCCAGGTATATAAGTATAAGAGAAGCGTTGTCCGACAGGCAGGTTGGTTTCATCAATCGATTTTCCATAAAACTTTGATGCATCAGCATGCACAGAGTTACTTTGGCTTGTTGTATTGTTATCAACGTATAAAGAAAGAGAGCCTGCACCATTATGGCTAATGACGTCAAAGCTAATAGTGAAGCCTTCGCTTAAATTGTATATTCCCACACCCGTTGTATCGCTTGGCGATGATTCTTTACCAGGCAGGGTATTACCGATTGTGAAACGGTCACCTTCCAAAACAAGCTGACCCAATTCATTGATAATGGCACTGCCGCCAGATTTAAAATAAAGAGGCCCACTTCCTTGCTCATCAGAGAGGCTCTTATAACTGGATGAGAAGAATGTATCAGTGTCGGTATCGAATTCTTCGTTTAACGCAAGACCGGTTTGTTCAGCAAGTTCACTAAGCTTTACCAACTCATTTTGGGCTTGCTGTTCATCAAATGCTAAAATATTGTTGTATGCATCATCGTTGTTATCACAGCTAAGTACTAACGTTGCAAGCTGTGCTGCATCATTTGTAGAGCACACACTAAAGGTATTATTGACAGTGTTGTGCGAGCGAGAAATTAAATAATGCTTACTCAGTGTATCACCTTCACTGGTTGTTAATACTAAAACGCGATTACCAAACTGAAACTCATAGCTGCCAACAAGCGTTTCATTCCCATCGACTAGCTTAGTGAATGACCCCGTGCTTGCTCCTTCTTCACTGGGTGTAAACTGCCACATTTCAATACTCGCTTTTGCCCCTTTTACAACGGGGTTATAAATTGTTCCCGTGAAGTCGGCAGGAGTGAAGGCGAGAGGCTGTGTACTGTTATACTGCTCAAAAATAAAATCTACAAAATGCATAATGGCAGTATCAGCACTCACTAAGCTGGTATTTGCTCCCCCAGCGTTAGCAAGCCATTGATTTACCTTTTCGTCAAAATCGTCACTGGCAAAGAATTCTGCAGGTGTTTGTCCTTGGGCTAATTCCATTACGGCAGCCTGTGCTGCTGCGTCACTAATGGTAATACCGTTACTGGTGTCACCATCCACATCTAACGACTGCAATAAACGCAAACTATTGATTACAGCAGGATGAAATACGGTGTCTGTAGAGAATACGCTCAGTGGAGTGACAACATTGCTGGCCGCGACACTTGGAAATGTCAGCTCACCAATAGAAAATGTGATCGCTTCACCACGGAAATAATCAAATTGGCCATTACTGTCCGTTTTACCGTTTGTCACAGACGGGCTGTTATAGGTCAATCCGGCGACAGGGCTATCTATAAAAACCCCTTGAATAGGGGGGAGTGGCGCCTCTTTTACGTTGACAGAGCTTTCTTCGCCGCAGCCTGCAAGTACGGCAGCAAGCAATAAGCAAGATGGAATTTTAATTGTGCTATTCATACATCCCTCCAAGGATGAACGCGTTTAGCAACACAAACGCGTGTGTTCAGTGATTATTTTTGTTTTAAGTAGTTGAATTATTAGTAGAACTTATAATTCATTCCTAGTTGATATGTCCGACCATAATCTTCTCGTTGATACAAAATCTCGCCGCCAGACTGATCATTACCGGTGAAATAACGAAGGTCTGACTCGTCGGTGATATTGATTGCATCAAAGTAGAATGAAAGGTGTTCGTTGAAGTCGTAAGTCGCTTTTATGTCAAAGGTTAATATGTCATCTTGGTAGATATCAGCCCATGTTTTACATGCTTTAGCATCATTTTTGTCTGCTGAAATAGGGCAAGAGCCTACTTGCTCTAAAATATCGGAACGATAATTACTGATTAGCCTAAGTGACGCTGTTTTATTCTCCCAACCCAGCGCAATATTAGCGGTAATATCTGCTTGGCCTGGTAACGGCATTTTTTCATAGCGTATGGTGTCATCGAGTTTTGACTCACTACTGACGACGGTCATATTACTTTGCCAAAATAAGCCGTTTTCAAAAAACTGGTTATAACTGAGCTCCATACCATACACGGTTGCTTTATCACCGTTTAAGGTGATATCAACTTGATTTATGACTAAGTCTTGTGGAATCGCGAAGTCAGAAACATGATCAACAGGTAATGTAAGAGGTAGCTCATCTAACCCCATTTGAATACCACTGACATCAACAATGAAGTTATCAATATTTTTATAGAAAACGGCTACTTCAACGAATAATTCTTTGGAAGGATACCAACCAAATGAGGCGTCAAAGTTGTCTGATGTCATTGCGACAAGATTTGGGTTACCAACTTGAAGTGCATTGTCGGGCCCCAAAATATAGTTTTGTAATTCTAATGCACTTTGCCCATCGGGTTCGCTATAACATGTATTGGTTGTGGGGTCGCATAAACTGATATCATCATCAAACCGTGCATATCCTCGTGCTTGTTTAAACGAAGGGCGAGTGTAGCTGGTCCATAAAGAGGTTCTAACTAACATCGTTTCATTTGGTTCATAACGAAGATGCATACTAGGGAAGTATTCACTGTAAGTTATTGATGATTCAGGTAACGGAACTGCAATATCTAAGGTATGCTCACCACCAAATGACCAATCGTCATTTTCAAGTGACATAAAACCAGTCGACGAAAACTCGGTATGCGCATAACGCACACCCGTTATTACGCTTACTTTTTCTGATAACTGCAGTTCTGCCATAACATAAGCGGCATACGTGTCCTCGGTGAGTATATAGTCTTCTTTAGTGCTGTCGATTGACACTTCGCCACCGGTGGCATTTTCGCGCGTGATTTTTGTTGAATCAACCATGTACTCAACATCCTGCGCGGACACTAAAGGGTAGGTGAATAAATCAGCAGCGGGCACACTATAGTCATAATCGGTAATATTAGAGTTAGCAACAGCGATACAGGTTTCATTACCATCGCAATCATCAGCATTTACCGTATAACTCCAACGATCTTTATCTCTGTAGTGTTCACGTTCGTTGTAGGTGCCTCCAAACTTTATAGAATTTAAAAACTGACTATCAAACTCCTTTTGAAAGTTAAGTTTAAAGCTTGTGATTTCGTCTGTGCGGGTGCTGTCTTCCATGAATAGGTTATCGTATTGCATATTAGAAAGATCGCTTAAATCACCGTCGGCCTCACCAGCAAAAACATCATTGTCTGGGTCAAGCTCAAAACCACCAAGAGCCGCAGCTTCAGAAGGCGTTAATACTTTCGCAGTAATAAAATCACGGCCAGCCTTGCCATAAACGATATTTTCTCGTTCGCGGAATTGCACACGACGATCGCCCACTGATTCATCGTCTGTTTTAGAGTAAGCATATTCGTAATCTACGCGCCACGACTCAGCAAAGTAGTTTTCACCACCAAAGCTATAGTTGGTGGTTACAGTTTCACCTTCTTGAATAAAATACTGGTTGTAAACATCAATATCTGAAAGTGCAAACTCCTTAGTTTGTGGGTTAACATAAATAACTTCGTCTTCTTGATCGCCATTATAAAAGTTATAAAATTCACGTTGAGCGATATCGTCGTCGGTGTATTTTGAATAATTACCACGAATATAGTAAAAGCTGTCTTCATTTGGTTTGAATTCGACATTAAGTGTGGCATTGGTACGTTTACGATCCGCTATTTCGCGACGGTTTTCGAGCTGTGCAGGGATTAAAATTTCTTCTGCATTTGCTAATTCTGTTTCAGAGAGACCAATACCCCCTTTTAAAAAGTTCATATCACGAGAGCTGTGATGACGTACTTCATCGACTTGTGTTTGTCTGTCTTCATAGCTGGCCGCAAAGCCAATACCAACTTTGTCATCAAATAACAACTGTGTACCATCAATACTAAACTTCGGTGAATGTGCCTCTCTCATTTCATTGTAAGAATCTTGAAGTTTTATTTTCAGTGTATTGTCACCACGGTCATAAGCCGAAATAGCTTTTACGTTTACTGCGCCACCGATTGAGTTTAAGTTCATATCAGGTGTGAGCGTTTTAAACACCTCAATTGCACCAAGAGAGTCACCCGTTATGCCATCAAGGCCGACTTTTCGGTCATCACCTGCACCAGAAAGTTCCGCGCCATTCATATTTACCGACACAAATTTGGGACCAAGACCACGTACTGCTACATATTTACCTTCGCCTTCGCTTCTTTCTAAGGTGACACCGGGAACACGACGTAGAGACTCAGCGACATTTTGGTCAACTAAGTTACCTAAATCATCTGTAGCAATCACAGAGCTAAATGCTTTGCTTTCACGTTCCATTGCTCGGGCTTTTAAATCAGCCTGATAAATGCCTGTTACAGCGATGATCTCCATGTCATCATCTTCATCTTGGGCTTTCTTTATCGCTGTTTTTTCATTACTACTAGACGCTGTTTGCGGTACGGGTTTGGTTGTCTGTGCGTCTTGTGCATAGACGGGCAGGGCAACCAAAAGTGCTGCTGCAATACCGCTGAGTTTTATCGTTTTCATTGTTGTTCCTTTTTAAAAGGCTTTTATTGTGTTCTATTTTCTTTTTAAAAATCCATTTGCCACCGGTGGCAAATGAAGATAACATAAAGTTAACACCGCATTAATTAAACTGTCAATTTTTTAATCAGCATAAAGGCTGGTTTTTTTCTATAAGGTACAAAAAGGTGGATTTGAATGAAAAGTGAACAATACCGGTTTCGTCGAAACATCCTATTGCTACTGTTTGGTGCATTGAGTGTGTCATTATTTAGTGCAAATAGTATGGGTCAGTTGTTAACGCCTAGGTCTATTGCCTTTGATGGTGCCGAAGGGTTTGGTAAATTCTCTCGAGGTGGCGCAGAGGGTAAGTTGTATATTGTAACGAGCCTCGAAGACAAAGATGAGCCCGGAACCTTACGTTACGCAATTAAACAAAAGCATCCTCGCGTTATTACATTTGCTGTGTCTGGGGTGATTAAGCTGTCAAAAGAATTAAAAGTAAACCACGGTCGAATTACGCTAGCAGGGCAAACCTCTGCGGGAGGCATTACCATTTCAGGTGCGCCATTTACTGTCTCAAATGCAGAGGATGTGATTATTCGGTTTATTCGTTTTCGATTAGGGACATTTAAGGTGGTAGAAGACGCATTAACTGTGCGCAATTCTAACAATGTTATTATAGATCATTGTTCATTAAGCTGGTCTGTTGATGAAACGGGTAGCTTTTACAATAATCGTAATTTCACATTACAAAACTCTATTATTTCATATAGCTTAAACGACTCTATTCATCCTAAAGGAAAGCATGGTTATGGTGGTATTTGGGGAGGAGCTAATGCCTCTTTTATTAATAATATAATAGCAAATCATGCAAGTAGAACTCCCCGTATAAATGGACACAGACTAAAATCTCCTTACCCTTACACAGATGAATTTATCGAAGTTAGTAATAATATTATTTTTAATTGGGGACACAATAATGTGTATGGCTCTGAGAATGGGCGATTTAATCTGATAGCGAATTATTACAAACCGGGTAAAGCGAGCAAGCGCATTCAATTTGCGGATATTTGGTTCTCCCCATTCATTAGCAAAAACCAAGCTTATATCGCTGGAAATATTCTAGAAGGGTACCCAGAGTTTGATGATAAAAACTGGTTAGCTGTCAATTATAGAAATAAAAAAGAAGGGAAACGTATCGCCAGCCAAGCAAACAGCCCTTGGTTGAGTGATAAAAAAATTATAGTTGAGAAAGAGTCTGATTTTAAAGCAAAGAATGCGAAGCAGGTGTTTTATGACATCGCACAAAATCAGTTAGCGGGAGCGAATAGAAATGCAAATGGCGTGTTCATAGACAGCGTTGATCAGTTAGTTTATGACCAACTCAATGACAAGCGTCCCGTAACAGGGGATGGGTTAATTAATCATGAACTTGACGTTATTCCTAGCTGGCAAGCGTATGAAGCTCAATTTAAAGATGTTGCTGTTGTTCAAGATAAAAATAACGACGGTATTGCCGATAGCTGGTTTGCACAACAAGAAGCGGTGTTAAAAACATTAAACGAATCACAAAAATTAGAATTATATTTAGAGCATTTAGCAAAGTAGTCAATAATTTTTGTTAAATTTGCAGGATTAGGTATTTTACGGATTGGTATCATAGCCTATCGGTAAATGCCGCATAAAAAAGGGAGCTATTGCTCTAATGCCGTTCACTTAAGGTGAGCGGCATTGTATTTTCGAGGGTATCGGCTTGGTTTTTTCTTAACGACTCTAGGGAAGGATCTTTCTCGCCTGGGCTCAAGTATTAAACTCTCACTCATTGAGTAGAAGTTTTGGAGTTGCCTCGGGATTGCTCCCGGTGACGAGTATGGAAGCCCTACTATTAGGCGCATGATATGAGCCAACGCCCCATTGAAGCTAAGTTGATACGGCAAGTAGTCTCCATTTAAAGTATTACACATCTGCACCATTTGATACCTGACCAAGTTATAGGTCAGC